>NZ_JBIWLV010000004.1:0-92204 GCF_044766345.1 Streptomyces sp. NPDC102278
CGATGAGGCCTTCCTGGATGCCGACCAGGGCGGTGGCGTGGGTCAGGTTCGGGAAGTATCCGATGCGGACCTCGGACGCGGAGAGCTTCTTGCCCGCGGCGCCGGCGGGCGCGGCCTTGTCGGCCGGCTTGTCCTTTGCGGCATCGGAGCCGTAACCGCAGGAGGCGAGCGCGCCGATCAGCAGCGGCAGGGCGGCGGCGGCGACAACGCCGCGGCGCAGGGTCTTACGGGCGGTACCGGTGGCAGGCACGGGAGAGGTTCCTCTCGAGGCGTCGATTCACGACGCACGTCTTCGTCTTCGTCTACGGGGCGGGGGCGACGCGTGGGGGGTGAGGGCGCGCGAGCGGTGCGCGTACGTCATCACGCACATCGCGCCACCCCTCCCTGGCCGCTGCCGAGGGAGCCGCTGCCGACGCGGCCGCCCTCCTTCGCGAAGGTCGCGTAGATGTCGAGCACGATTAGAAGTCCCACCCTTCCTCGTCCGCCTGCACGGTGGTGTGGGCCTGGGAGGCGAAGGACTCGCCCGCCATGCCCGCGGCCAGGGTGGCGCCGTCGGCCGGGTCGATCAGCAGGAACGATCCGGTACGGCGCGAGGCCGCGTACGCGTCGAGCGCGAGCGGCTCGGCGGTGCGCACGACCACGCGGCCGATGTCGTTCGCGACGAGCTGCCCGGGGTTCGGGTGCTGGGACAGGTCGTCCAGGGTGAGCCGCGAGGGGATCTCCTTGACGATGGCCTTCACCGTGCGCGTCGTGTGCTTGAGCAGCACCCGGGCGCCCACGGCCAGCGGCTGGTCGGCCACGTGGCAGACCGTCGCCTCGACGTCCTGGGTGGTGGCCGGCGCGCTCGCGGACGGCGCGATCAGGTCGCCCCGCGAGATGTCGATGTCGTCCTTCAGACGCAGCGTCACCGACTGCGGCGCCCAGGCGATGTCCACGCTCTCGCCGAGCGCGTCGATCCCCTCGATCACCGAGGTGCGGCCCGACGGCAGGACGGTGACCGGCTCGCCGACGCGCAGCACGCCGGAGGCGATCTGGCCCGCGTAGCCGCGGTAGTCGGGGTGCTGCGCCGACTGGGGGCGGATCACGTACTGCACCGGGAAGCGGGCCGGGCAGGCGGTCAGGTCGTGGCTGACCGGGACCGTCTCCAGGTGCTCCAGCACCGTCGGGCCGCCGTACCAGTCCATGTTCGCGGAGGGCTCCACCACGTTGTCCCCGGCCAGCGCCGAGATCGGGATGGCGGTGATCTCCGGGACGCCCAGGTCGGAGGCGTACGCGGTGAACTCCTCGGCGATCTTCGCGAAGGCCTTCTCCTCGTAGCCCACCAGGTCCATCTTGTTGACGGCCAGGACCACGTGCGGGACCCGCAGCAGGGCCGCGACGGCCGCGTGCCGCCGGGTCTGCTCGATCACGCCGTTGCGGGCGTCGACCAGGACGACCGCCAGGTCGGCGGTGGAGGCGCCGGTGACCATGTTCCGGGTGTACTGCACGTGCCCGGGGGTGTCCGCGAGGATGAACCGGCGCCGGGTCGTCGCGAAGTAGCGGTAGGCCACGTCGATCGTGATGCCCTGCTCCCGCTCGGCCCGCAGGCCGTCGGTCAGCAACGCCAGGTCGGGGGTGTCCTGGCCGCGCTGGGCGGAGACGGCCTCGACGGCCTCCAGCTGGTCGGTCAGGATCGACTTTGAGTCGTGCAGCAGCCGCCCGACCAGGGTGGACTTGCCGTCGTCGACGGAACCGGCGGTCGCGAAGCGCAGCAGCGTGGTCGCCGAGAGATCGGCGAACTGCTCGGTGGTGGCGGTCATGTCTAGAAGTACCCTTCGCGCTTGCGGTCTTCCATCGCGGCCTCGGACATCTTGTCGTCGGCGCGGGTCGCGCCCCGCTCGGTGAGCCGGGAGGCGGCGATCTCGGTGATCACGGCGTCCAGCGTGGTGGCGTCGGAGTCGACGGCGCCCGTGCAGGACATGTCACCGACGGTCCGGTAGCGGATGAGACGCGTCTCGGTGGACTCGTCCCGCTTCGGACCACCCCACTCGCCGGCCGTCAACCACATGCCGTTGCGCTGGAACACCTCGCGCTCGTGGGCGAAGTAGATCTCCGGGAGCTCGATGCCCTCGCGGGCGATGTACTGCCACACGTCCAGCTCGGTCCAGTTGGAGAGCGGGAAGACGCGCACGTGCTCGCCGGGGGCGTGGCGGCCGTTGTAGAGCTGCCACAGCTCGGGGCGCTGGCGGCGCGGGTCCCACTGGGAGAACTCGTCACGCAGGGAGAACACCCGCTCCTTGGCGCGGGCCTTCTCCTCGTCGCGGCGACCGCCGCCGAAGACCGCGTCGAACTTCAGCCGCTGGATCGCCTCCGTGAGGGGGACGGTCTGCAGCGGGTTGCGGACGCCGTCCGGGCGTTCGCGGAGCTTGCCGGCGTCGATGTACTCCTGGACGGAGGCCACGTGCAGGCGCAGGTTGTGCTTCTCCACGGCCCGGTCGCGGTACGCGAGGACCTCGGGGAAGTTGTGGCCGGTGTCCACGTGCAGCAGCGTGAAGGGGACCGGCGCCGGGGCGAAGGCCTTCAGCGCCAGGTGCAGCATGACGATGGAGTCCTTGCCGCCGGAGAACAGCACCACCGGCTTCTCGAACTCGCCCGCCACCTCGCGGAAGATGTGCACGGCCTCCGATTCGAGGGCGTCGAGGTGCGACAGCGCGTAGGGCGCGTCCGTCCCTTCGTGGACGTGTGCGACGGTGGCCGTCATGCCAGACCCCTCTCGGTGAGCAGCGCGTGCAGGGCCGAAGCCGACTCGTGCACGGACTGCGTGTGCGACTCGATGCGGAGGTCCGGGGACTCCGGCGCCTCGTACGGGTCGTCGACGCCGGTCAGACCGGATATCTCGCCCGCCGCCTGCTTGGCGTACAGGCCCTTCACGTCGCGCTCGGAGCAGACCTCGACCGGGGTGGCCACGTGGACCTCCAGGTACGTGGTGCCCTCGGCGGCGTGGCGCTTGCGGACGGCCTCCCGGCTGTCCGCGAACGGCGCGATCACCGGCACGAGGGCCTTGACGCCGTTGCTCGCGAGGAGTTCGGCGACGAACCCGATGCGCTGCACGTTGGTGTGCCGGTCCTCGCGGCCGAAGCCGAGGCCGGCGGAGAGGAACTCGCGGATCTCGTCCCCGTCGAGGACCTCCACCCGGTGGCCCTCGGCGCGCAGCCGCTCGGCCAGCGCGTGGGCGATCGTGGTCTTGCCCGCGCTCGGCAGCCCGGTCAGCCACACGGTGGCGCCCTGGTCGCTCACGCTCATCGTTCTCGTCTCCGTCGGTTCTTCGTTCGCTTGGCGGTCGGCCATCAGCCGTGCAGCCCGCACTCGGTCTTGGCGCGCCCGGCCCACCGGCCGGCCCTGGCGTCCTCGCCCTCGACCACCCGGCGGGTGCAGGGGGCGCAGCCGACGGAGGCGTAACCGTCCGTCAGCAGCGGGTTGGTGAGCACGCCGTGCTCGGCGACGTACGCGTCCACGTCGTCCTGCGTCCAGCGGGCGATCGGCGAGACCTTCACCTTGCGGCGCTTCTCGTCCCAGCCGACGACCGGGGTGTTCGCCCGGGTCGGGGACTCGTCGCGGCGCAGGCCCGTCGCCCAGGCCTCGTACGCGACCAAGCCCTCTTCGAGGGGCTTGACCTTGCGCAGCGCGCAGCACAGGTCCGGGTCGCGGTCGTGCAGCCGGGGGCCGTGCTCGGCGTCCTGCTCGGCCACCGTCCGCCGCGGGGTGAGGGTGATGACGTTGACGTCCATCACGGCCTCGACCGCGTCGCGGGTGCCGATGGTCTCCTCGAAGTGGTAGCCCGTGTCGAGGAAGACCACGTCCAAGCCGGGGGAGACCCGGGAGGCGAGGTGGGCCACGACGGCGTCCTCCATGGAGGAGGTCACCGCGAACTTCTCGCCGAAGGTCTCGCTCGCCCAGCGCAGGATCTCCAGGGCGGAGGCCTCCTCCAGGTCCCGACCCGCCTGCTCGGCCAGCGCCTTGAGGTCGCGCGCATCCTGAACGGTCGTCATGTCTCTTCGCCTCCAACGGTGTTGGACTGAACGCCTCGGGACAGCAGCCCGAGGTACTTCAGCTGGAAGGCTCGGTTGCAGGCCCTGCATTCCCAGGCGCCGTGACCCGTCTCGTTGGGGAACAGGTCCTCGTCGCCGCAGTACGGGCAGTAGAAGGGGGCCGCTCGCTCGCTCACGACAGAGCCTCGTCACTCGCGCGGGTCACCCAGGCGGCGAAGCGCTCGCCGTCCTCGCGCTGCTCCTCGAAGCGCGTGACGACCCGCTCGACGTAGTCGGGCAGACCGGCCGCGGTGACCTTCAGGCCGCGGACCTTGCGGCCGAAGCCGGCCTCCAGGCCGAGCGCGCCACCGAGGTGGACCTGGTAGCCCTCGACCTGGTTGCCGTCGTCGTCCAGGACCAGCTGGCCCTTGAGACCGATGTCCGCCACCTGGATACGGGCGCAGGCGTTCGGGCAGCCGTTGATGTTGATGGTCAGCGGTTCGGCGAAGTCCGGCAGGCGGCGCTCCAGCTCGTCGATCAGCGAGGCGCCGCGCGCCTTGGTCTCGACGATGGCCAGCTTGCAGAACTCGATGCCGGTGCAGGCCATGGTGCCCCGCCGGAACGGGGAGGGCTTGACGCGCAGGTCCAGCGCCTCCAGGGCGGCCACGATCGAGTCCACCTGGTCGGCCTCGACGTCGAGGACGATCATCTTCTGCTCGGCGGTGGTGCGCAGCCGGTCGGAGCCGTGCTGCCGGGCCACGTCCGCGATCTTGGTGAGGGTGGCCCCGTCCACGCGGCCCACGCGGGGCGCGAAGCCGACGTAGAAGCGGCCGTCGTTCTGCTCGTGCACGCCGACGTGGTCGCGCCACTCGCCCGAGGGCTGCTCGGGCGCGGGCCCGTCCGTGAGCTTCCGCTTCAGGTACTCGTCCTCCAGGACCTGGCGGAACCTGGCCGGGCCCCAGTCGGCGACGAGGAACTTCAGGCGGGCGCGGTTGCGCAGCCGGCGGTAGCCGTAGTCGCGGAAGATCGAGATGACGCCCTCGTAGACGTCCGGGACCTCGTCGAGCGAGACCCAGGTGCCCAGGCGCACACCCAGCTTGGGGTTGGTGGAGAGGCCGCCGCCGACCCAGACGTCGAAGCCGGGGCCGTGCTCGGGGTGGTTCACGCCGACGAAGGCGATGTCGTTGATCTCGTGCGCCACGTCGAGCAGCGGCGAGCCGGAGATCGCGGACTTGAACTTGCGGGGCAGGTTGGAGAAGTCGGGGTTGCCGACGATCCGGCGGTAGATCTCGTCGATGGCGGGGCTGCCGTCGATGATCTCGTCCCGGGCGATGCCGGCGACGGGCGAACCGAGGATCACGCGGGGCGTGTCACCGCAGGCCTCGGTGGTCGAGAGGCCGACGGCCTCCAGCCGGCGCCAGATCTCCGGGACGTCCTCGATCCGGATCCAGTGGTACTGCACGTTCTGCCGGTCCGTGAGGTCGGCGGTGCCGCGGGCGAACTCCTCGGAGATCTCGCCGATGACGCGCAGCTGCTCGGTGGTCAGCCGGCCGCCGTCGATGCGGACGCGCAGCATGAAGTACTTGTCGTCAAGCTCCTCCGGCTCCAGGATCGCGGTCTTGCCGCCGTCGATCCCGGGCTTGCGCTGGGTGTAGAGGCCCCACCAGCGCATGCGGCCGCGCAGGTCGTTGGGGTCGATCGAGTCGAAGCCCGCCTTGGAGTAGATCGTCTCGATGCGTGTCCGCACGTTGAGACCGTCGTCGTCCTTCTTGAACTGCTCGTTGCCGTTGAGGGGCGTGTGGTGTCCGACGGCCCACTGACCCTCGCCGCGGTGACGGCCGGTCTTGCGGCGCGCGGCTGCGGCCGCGGGGGCTGCGGCTGCGGGCGTTTCGGGGGTGGCGGCCATGGCGGTACGTCCTTCTCGGGCGGCTCGGGGCAGGGGCAGGGGGCGCGGCAGGGGTGCGCCCCGACGATGCGCCCGCCGGTGAGCGGGTGCGGCACAGTGCCGCTCCTCACCGGGATTGCCGGTGGTCGGAGCGGTGTTCGGCCTTCAGGGGGGCGGGCGGTGCTACGGGTGGTCGACGGGTCCGCGGCGGCGGGGACGGCGTCGACGTGCGGCGGTGGCTGGTTCCGTCAGCGCGCCGGACAGATGGCGCTGGACATGCGGCCGAGGTCGACGTGCCGCCGACTCACCAAGGCAATTCCAGCTGCATCCATGGCGGAAGCGTGGCACGGGCCGATTGGAGGAGTCCACTACTGTCCATCATTCGGACGAACTCGTCTCGGATCATGGGATCGCGTGATCCGGATCACCCCCGTCCGGCCACCGGGGAGGCCAGGGGACCGGGGTGATCCGGGGTAGGGGTCAGGCGCCCGGCCAGGGGCCGGGCGTCGGGGCCTCCTCCTTGGGCTCCGTCTCCGTCTTGAAGACCTTGAAGCCGCGCCGCTCGTAGTTGCCCATCGCCGTGGGTCCGTCCTGGCTGCACGTGTGGACCCAGACGCGCCTGGTCCCCTCCCGGCCCGGCCAGCGGTCGCCCAGCGACCAGGCGGCGGCCACGCCCACCGACAACAGGTGACCGCCGATGCGCCGCCCGCGGAAGTCCGGCAGCAACCCGAAGTACATGATCTCCACGACACCGTCGCCCTGCGGGTCCAGTTCGCAGTACCCCGCCGGGGTGCCGCGGTCGTACGCGACCCACGTCTCCACGCCCGGCCGGCCCAGCTGCTCCACCCACTGCGCGCGGGTCAGCGCGAGCCGGTCCGTCCAGTGGATGTCCCCGCCCACCGAGGCGTAGAGGAACCGGCTGAACTCGGGAGACGGCACCTCCGCCCGCGAGACGGTGATCTCGGGGCCGGGGACGGCCGCGGCGACCAGTTCCTCGGGCGAGGTCATTTCCAGGGACCAGGTGGTGAGTGTGATGGTGCTCATGGACGTCAGGGAATCACATCGTCCGACCGGCCCCGGGGCGGCCCCCAGGGCCCCGCGCCGTCCAGGCGGGCCCTGATCACCCCGGGGGCCGTGGAGTGCGGGAGCAGCTCCGCCGGGCGCTCCGGGCGGATCAGCTCCACCTCCACGTCCTGCGCGAAGCGGTACGGGCGGTGGGCCAGGACCCCCGCGAGCCGCCGCCGCACCCGGGAGAGCTCGGCGCGGACGGTGACCGTACGGGTCGGGTCCCCGAACAGCGCGGCGGACAGTTCCGCCGCCGAGCGCCCCCGCGGGGACTCCGCCAGCAGGAACAGCAGCTCCGCGTGGCGCGGGCTGAGCTCCTGCGACCAACTGCCCGCCGCCCCGTACACGGTCGCCGTCCACGCGCCGGCCCGACTCAGGTCGAGGACCACCCGGCTCGCGGCCGTCGAGGAGGGCCCGGACGCGGCGATCCGCAGCAGCCAGCCGCCGGGCAGCGGCTCCGCCACGCAGTCGCCCAGCTGCGGCAGCCACACGTGGCCCGGACCGAAGCCCTTGGGCAGCGGGATCCGGTCGGCGGGCGCCAGTCCCGTCACGGCGGCGGTCCAGCCGTGCGGGTCGACGGCCACCGCCCGCCCGGTCAGACGGGCCAGCAGCGGGGCCGCCACCGCCCGCAGCCGCTCCAGGGACTCCAGGTGTCGGACCCGCAGCTCGCGCTCGGCGAGCCGGGCCACCGCCCCGACCCACGCCAGCGTGGCCGGGTGCATCGTGGCCAGCGGCCCGCTGACGTCGACCACGCCCAGCAGCCGCCCGTCCCGGGGGTCGTGCACGGGCGCCCCGGCGCAGGTCCAGTCGTGGTGGGTGGACACGAAGTGCTCCGCCGAGAACACCTGGATCGGCCGGCGGGCCACCAGGGCCGTGCCGACGCCGTTCGTGCCGACCACGGCCTCCGCCCAGTCGGCGCCCACCGCGAAGCCCAACCGGTCCGCCTTGCGCAGGATCGAGGCGTGCCCCTCCCGCCACAGCAGCCGCCCGTCCGCGTCCGCGACGACCATGATGTGCAGGGCCTCGTCCAGGGCGGGCAGCAGGCCCTCACGGAGCACCGGCAGGACCTCCCGCAGGGGCGAGACCTGCCGTCGTTCCTCGGTCTCGGCGGCCGACAGCAGCCGCGAGCGCGTGTCCCGGTCCGGGTGCACCCCGCGGGCCAGCATCCGGCGCCAGGACTCGGCGATCTCCGGCCGGGGGGCGGCCGGGGGCCGGTCACCGGCCAGCGCGGCCGCCCGTACCCCCTTGAGCAGACGCGCGGCCTGCCGCGCGTCCATGGCCGTGATGCGTGCCGCGTCGACCGCGTTGCCTGCGGTGTGGGTCACCGGAACCTCCCCGTGCGGAACGGACGTGCGGGGGAAGCCGCCCGGGTGTCCGCGCCGCCGAATTCCCCGTGGCGCGCGCGGCGGGCGATCCCCGACTCGATGGGACGACTGAGGTGCAGGGTTGCAACGGTATGCAACTCTCGCCAAGTCCCGGTCGCCCGACCGAAACTATCGGGACGTCGCCGAGCGGCGTGACAGCTCCTTCCTCGGGGCTACTCGGATCCGGGGTGGTGCCGAGTCGGCGCGGCGCCACTCCCGGTCTTCCGGCCGGCGGGCCCGGATCACGGCAGTGAGCGGTTTGGGGACCACTCCTAGGTCGCGATCCGTGCCCGTGCCACGATCGAACCCAGGTCCAGGCTGTGCGGGAGCGTGCCGAACGCCGTGCCCCAGTCGCCGCCGAGCCGCGAGGCGCAGAACGCGTCCGCCACCTCCGGCGGGGCCCACCGCACCAACAGTGACCCCTGCAACACCAGTGCCATGCGTTCGACGACCCGGCGGGCCCGGGCCTCGATGCCCTCCAGGTCCGCGAGGTCGGTCAGCAGGTCCTTGACGGCGCCGTCCAGCCGGTGATCGGCGCCCCGGGCCAGTCCGACCTCCCGCAGGAAGGCGTTCAGTGCCCGCGGTTCGCGCTGGAGCGCCCGCAGTACGTCCAGGGCCTGGACGTTGCCCGAGCCCTCCCAGATGGAGTTCAGCGGGGATTCCCGCAACAGTCGCGGCAGTCCGGACTCCTCGACGTAGCCGTTGCCCCCCAGACATTCGAGCGCCTCGGCGACCATCGGCGTACACCGCTTGGTCACCCAGTACTTCGCCGCGGGCACCGCGAGCCGCAGGAAGGCCTTCTCCTCGTCGGTGCCGGCGTCGTACGCGGCGGCGAGCCGCAGGGTGAGCACGGTCGCGGCCTCGGACTCCAGGGCCAGGTCGGCCAGCACGTTGCGCATCAACGGCTGCTTGATGAGCGGCGCTCCGAAAGCAGAGCGGTGCTCCGCATGGTGGACGGCCTGGGTCAACGCCTGACGCATCAGCGAGGCCGAGCCGATCACGCAGTCCAGCCGGGTCGCCGCGACCATCTCGATGATGGTCCGCACCCCCCGGCCCTCCTCGCCCACCCGGCGGGCCCAGGTGCCGTCGAACTCGACCTCGCTCGACGCGTTCGACCTGTTCCCCAGCTTGTCCTTCAGCCGCTGGATCGCGAACACGTTGCGGGTCCCGTCCGGCAGGACCCGCGGCACCAGGAAGCAGGTCAGTCCGCCCGGAGCCTGCGCCAGCACCAGGAACCCGTCGCACATCGGAGCGGAACAGAACCACTTGTGCCCGGTCAGCAGGTACTCGCCGGAGGCGTCCAGGGGCACCGCCGCCGTCGTGTTGGCCCGTACGTCGCTGCCCCCCTGCTTCTCCGTCATCCCCATCCCGAAGAGCACCCCGCCCTTCTCCGCGGCCGGCCGCAGGCCCTCCTCGTACACGTGCGAGGTCAGCCGCGGCTCCCACTCGGCGGCCAGCTCCGGATCGGTGCGCAGCGCCGGCACCGCGGCGTGCGTCATCGACACCGGGCAACCGTGCCCCGCCTCGGCCTGCGACCACAGGAAGAACCCGGCCGCGCGGCGCAGGTGCCCGGCCGGGCGCCCCCACGCGTCGGTCAGCCCGGAGGTCACCGCGTGCCCCAGCAGCCGGTGCCAGGCCGGATGGAACTCCACCTCGTCGAGGCGGTGCCCGTACCGGTCGTGCGTGCGCAACCTCGGCGGATTCTCGTTCGCCTGCGCACCCCATTCCTGGGCCTGTCCCGAGCCCGCCGCCCGCCCGAGGGTGGTGAGCTCCTCCCGTACCTCGTCGCGCAGTTCGGGGGAGGCCTCGGCGAGGTGGCGATCCACCCCCTCGGTGAGGGCCCGGTCGCCGGTGAAGGCCTCGTAGCCCACAAGGGGCGGGACCTGGTTGCTGACTGTGTGGGTGGTGGCTGCCATGCGGATACCGTAAGGACGTGCAGCCAGCAAAAGAAACACCCCAGCGGATCCCAGGGCGGCTCCACCGGGCCCGCGCCCTCTACCGCAACGTCTCCAAGCGCAAAATGGGCTGGCTGCTGCTCAAGGACACCGTCAACTCGTGCATCGAGTACCGGATCCTGGGTCTCGCGGCCGAGGCGGCCTTCTTCACCCTCCTCTCGCTCCCGCCGCTCTTCCTGGGCCTGCTGGGCCTGCTCGGGTACGTGGACGGCTGGACGGGCGGCACGTTCGTCGCCAGCATCGAGGAGAACATCCTGCGCGCGGTCGGCACGGTCCTCTCCGACCGGGGCGTCAACGACATCGCCAAACCGATGCTGGACGACGTGACCAGCCGCGGCCGACCGGACCTGATCTCCCTCGGATTCGCCTTCGCCCTGTGGTCCGGTTCCCGGGCGGTCAACGTCTTCATCGACACCATCACCGTCATGTACGGCCTCGACGGTCAGCGCGGCATCGTCAAGACCCGGCTGCTGGCCTTCCTGCTGTACGTGGTCGCGCTGTTGATCGGCGCGATCGTGCTGCCGCTGATGGTCGCCGGCCCGGACGCGGTGGTGCGCCTGCTGCCCTGGAGCACCGAGGTGATCGCGGTGCTCTACTGGCCGACGGTCACCCTCCTCTCCATCGCCTTCCTGACGACGCTCTACCACGTCTCCGTGCCCGTGCGCTCGCCGTGGATCGAGGACGTGCCGGGCGCGTTGGTGGCCCTGGCGATGTGGGTGCTCGGCTCGTTCCTGCTGCGGATCTACCTCACCAACACCGTGGAGGGGCCGACGATCTACGGTTCGCTGGCCGCGCCCGTCGCGATCCTGCTGTGGATCGGCATCTCGGCCTTCGCCGTGCTCGTCGGGGCCGCCGTCAACGCCGCCATCGACCGGGTCTGGCCGTCGGTGGCCACCGCCGCGGCCCGCGAGGCCAACGAGCGGGTACGGGAGGCGGAGGCCGCCCAGCTGATCGCCCGCGCCGCCGCCTGGCGGGCGCTGGCCGAGGGGGAGTCCGAGGACGACGAGGACGCGGGGATGCCCTCGGAGTTCCCCGAGCGCTGGTCGCGGTTCCTGCCCCCCGAGGACTACCACTCCCGGCTGCGCAAGCACTGAGCTTCCCGCCGCGCAGGCACCGAGCTCCGGCCGGGTGGGCCGGGCTCCCGGCCGGGAGGGCGCCGGCCGCGCTGGCGCCGGGCGCGGTCGTAGCCTGGACTCGTGTACGAGGAACGACCTTCCCCGCTGGTCCCGGGCGCCGTGCTGTGGCGCTCCGACGGGCCCGGCGGCACGGTGCTGCCCGACGGTTGCATGGACCTGCTGTGGGCCGGCGGGCGGCTGCTGGTGGCCGGCCCGGACACCGGCCCGCACCCCGCCGGCGAGGTCCCGGGAGCCGCCCCCGGGGGACCTTTCTGGGGGCTGCGGCTCGCGCCCGGGACGGCGCCCGCGCTCCTCGGCGTACCGGCGCACGAGCTGCGCGACCGGCGGGTCGACCTGGCCGGGCTGTGGCCCGGCGCAGAGGTCCGGCGCCTCGCTGAGCGCACGGGCGCGTACGAGGACCCCCGCGACGGCCTGGAGGAGCTGGCCCGGGCCCGCGCCGCCGACAGCGGGCCGCCCGACCCCGTCGCGGCCGCGGTACGGGCCGGACTGCGCGGCGGCCGGTCGGTGGCGACCATCGCCGGGGACGTCGGGCTCGGGGAACGGCAGCTGCACCGACGCTCCCTCGACGCCTTCGGGTACGGCCCCCGCACCCTGGGGCGGGTCCTGCGCCTCCAGCGGGCCCTGGCCCTGATCCGCCGGGGTACGCCGCCGGCGGAGGTGGCGTACGCGGTCGGGTACGCCGACCAGGCCCACCTGGGCCGGGAGGTCCGAGCCCTGACCGGGCGCACGCCCGGGGCCCACGCGCCGCCCCCGGGCCCGGCGGCCGGGGCCTGACCGGCGGACCCTGGCGGGTGCGGGTGCGGGTGCGGGTGCGGGTGCGTGCGGGTCCGGGGCGGGGCCGGGGCCGGTCCGGACGGTGCGCGTCCGGGCGGGTGCGCGTCAGGCGGTGCGGGGCCGGGCGGTGCGGGGCCGGGCGGTGCGGGTCAGGCGCCGGGCGGTGCGCGTCCGGGCGGGTGCGCGTCAGGCGGTGCGGGGCCGGGCGGTGCGGGGCCGGGCGGTGCGGGTCAGGCGCCGGGCCCCGCCGGGGCGTCGGCCGCCGCGAACAGGGAGACCCCGGAACCGTCCGGGTCCAGCACGACGGCGTAGCGCTGCCCCCAGAACGCGTCCCAGGGCTTCAGGTGGCCCGGGTGTCCCGCGGCGGTCAGTTCGGCGTAGAGGGCGTCCACCTCGTCGGGGGAGTCGCACAGGAAGGCCAGGCCGACGCGGCCCTCACCGGCGGGCCGGGTCCAGGACGGGTCGAAAGAGCGGATGACCTCCTCGGTGTCCCAGCCGATCCGCGTGCCGCCCGGCAGGACGGCCTCCACGTGCGGCAGGCCGTCCGCCTCGGGCGGCAGGTCCAGGCCCAGGCGTCGGTAGAAGGCGAGCGAGGCGGCCATGTCGGAGACGACGAGGCCGATCATGTCGAGTCGGGGAGTCATGCGCCCAGTGTGGGGCGCGCGCCGATCGCGGGTCTTGAACGAATCGGACACGTGCCGAACGTTCGCCCGTCGCCCGCCGCCCGCCGTCAAGAAGACGTGGAGACCGCCGGAACCGGCTGCTCACCAGGATCTGCGCGGCGCCGCCGGGCGCGCGCACGGCGGCGGCGCCGATGTCCAGGGCCGGCCTGCTCCAACCCATCGCACCGCGGGGCCTGCTGATGCCGGATCGGGCGCGGCGCCGGACCGCGCTCAAGGCGCCCTCCGTGCGCGAGCAGGGCCTCGGCGAACCGGCCGGAAAAAGAGATGGCGCGGCCCCGAGGAGGCTTGTTACGGTGAGGCCGTTCCGCCGATCGGCGCGGACCATCGGCTCGTGAAGGACCCGGAGGTGAGCTCGTTGATGACTGTCGTCGCGCAGGGCGCTGCCCGCACTCAGAAGACCATCAATGTCACCTCCGTGGTCTCCGGCTGACCTCACACCTCTTCGCGCGCCGCCGAGCGCGCGCTGCCGGGGCCACCCTGTGAAGGGTTCCCCTTGTCTTTCTCCTCTTTCCCGCAGGCCCCGCTCGCGCACGCCCTCGCCCCCTTCGGTTGGGACGACGCGTGGGCGGCCGAGTTCGCCCCGTACGTCGCGCAGGGCCTGGTGCCCGGCCGGGTCGTACGGGTCGACCGGGGCCAGTGCGACGTCATGACCGCGGACGGGATCGTCCGCGCCGACACCGCCTTCGTCACCCCGCACGACCCGCTCCGGGTCATCTGCACCGGTGACTGGGCCGCCGTCGAGGCGGCCGGAAACCCGCGGTACGTGAAGGTCTGCCTGCCGCGCCGGACCGCCTTCGTGCGGTCCACCTCCTCGCAGCGCTCCGAGGGACAGATCCTCGCCGCCAATGTGGACCACGCCGTCATCGCGGTCTCGCTCGCCGTCGAGCTCGACCTCGGACGCATCGAACGCTTCCTGGCCCTGACCTGGGAGTCGGGGGCGCAGCCGCTGGTCGCCTTGACCAAGGCGGACCTGGTCCCGGACCCGATCGCGCTGTCCTACCTGGTGGAGGACGTCGAGACCGCCGCGCCGGGCGTGCAGGTGCTGACCGTCTCCTCCGTGACGGGCGAGGGTACCGACGTCCTCGCCGCGGTCGTCGCGGACGGTACGAGCGTGCTCCTCGGCACCTCCGGCGCCGGCAAGTCCACCCTGGCCAACACCCTGCTCGGCATCGACGTGATGGAGGTGCGGGCAGCCCGTGACGTCGACGGCAAGGGCCGGCACACCACGACCACCCGCAACCTCCTCGCCCTCCCCGGGGGCGGCGTCCTGATCGACACCCCCGGGCTGCGCGGCGTGGGGTTGTGGGACGCCGAGGCGGGCGTCGGGCAGGTCTTCTCGGAGATCGAGGAGTACGCGCGAAACTGCCGCTTCCACGACTGCGCGCACGAGGCCGAACCGGGGTGCGCGGTGCTGGCGGCGCTGGAGTCGGGCGCGCTGGCGGAGCGGCGGCTCGACAGCTACCGCAAGCTGCTGCGGGAGAACCAGCGGATCGTCGCCAAGACGGACGCGCGCCTGCGGTCCGAGATCCGTCGGGACTGGCGGATGAAGTCGGCGGAGGGCCGGGCCAACCACGCGGCCAAGCGGGGCGGCCGCGTCTGACCCGTCCGGCGGACGACCTCCGGCCCGAAGTGGGGCCCCCCCCCGCGGGGGCCCCCCTCCGGACCCCCCCCCCGGCCCCCCCTCGCCGGGCCCCGCTCCGCCGGGCCCCGCTCCGCCGGGCCCCGATCCGCCGGGCCCCGCTCCGCCGGGCCCCGCTCCGGCCGGGCCCCGATTCCGCCGGATCCCGATCCGCCGGGCCCCGATTTCAGCCGTCGACCCCGGGCCGTCCCTACGACGCGAGGACCGCGGCCAGCCAGGCCGCCACCACCAGCAGGCACGCGAACAGCTCCACCAACACGCTCGTCCCCACGGCCCGCATCACCGCCCGGACCGAGGTCCAGGCCTCCCCGCGCGTGCCCAGCCGCAGCCGCTCGCACAGGTAGATCCCGCCCACGAAACCGGGGACGGCGCCCACCACCGGCAGCAGGACGAAGCCCAGCAGCGCGCCCACGCCCGCGTACACCGCCATCCGGCGGGTGACCCCCACGCCCCGCAGCCGCCGGGGCGGCAACTGCCACTTCACCACCTGCACCACCAACAGCAGGGCCGTCGTGGCGACGAGCAGGGCCCAGGCGAGCGAGGACCGCATGTGCAGCGCCCACCACAGCACCCCCGCCCAGACCAGCCAGGTTCCCGGGACGCCGGGGACCAGTACCCCCAGCACCCCGAGCAGCAGCACCAGCCCCACCAGGAGCAGCTGAGGCAGATCCATCTGCCCAGCCTGACCGACCAGGGGCTATCGAGCCACCCAGCCCCGCTCGTACGCGTGCCAACCCAGCTGGAGCCGCGTGGTGACCCCGGACAGCTCCATCAGCCCCTTGACCCGCCGCTGCACCGTCCGCAGTCCCAGCTCCAGGTGCTTCGCCACGCTCGCGTCCGTCATGCCGGCCAGCAGCAGGGAGAGGATCTCCAGATCGACGGTGTCCGGTCCGCCCCCCGACTCCTCCGGGGAACCGGTGGAGCCCAGCCGCAGCGGCAACGCCTCCCGCCACACCGCCTCGAAGAGGCCCATCAGGGATTCCAGCAGGCCCGACGCGTGCACCACCAGTGCCGCCGGTTCCGCGCCCCGCGCCGTCAGCGGCACCATCGCCAGACTGCGGTCCGCGATCACGAGCTTCGTCGGGACCTGCCCCGCCACCCGGATCCGTTCGCCGCGCGCCAGGGCCGTCGACGCCTCGCGGATACCGCTCGGCAGGGTCAGCACCTCCCGCTCGATGACCACCCGGTACTCGACGCCGCGCACGGACGCCCGCTCCTCCGCCTCGTTGTCCATCCCCGTCATCACCTGCGGCCGGCCACTGACCAGCGCACACACCTCCTCCGCCGCGCCTAGCTGGAGCTGTACGAAGCGGTGCGCGACCGCGCTGGCCCCCGTCACCACCTCCACCAGGTCGTGGACCGCCGGCTCGGCGGCCTCCGCCCGGTACTCCTGCGCCAGCAGCGCCGCCGCCAGCTCCGCCTGCTCCAACTCGTGCCGCTGCTGCGTGAGCAGCGCCCCCAGCGCCACCCCGGGCGGGGCCGCCACCCAACGGCCGGGCCGGGCCGAGGACTGGGCCGCGAGGCCCTGCCGCTCCAGGTGCCGCAGCGCCCGTTCGGTCTGTGGCACGGGCAGCGTCAGCCGATGGGCCAGGTCGGGCACCTCCGCGGCCCCCAACGCCACCAGCGCGCGGTACGCCGACTCCTGGCCCTCGTCCAGGCCTATCGCACCCAGCAACCCGTTCACCCATCCTCTCGGCACCGTTCCTGGCGGGAAGCGGCCACGGCGCAAACCCGCCGCCGACATCATCGCCGTACCACCCGGCTCTCTGTAAAGGTGACGCCACCGCAGCACCACCATCCGCCGGTCGACAGCCACCCGCACGGCAACTTTGCCGTGCGATGGGGCAGTTGGTCGGAATTCACCTGGGGAGAGCGATGCGCCCGATATCGCGCACGGCGCTGGGAGCGGCCGTCGCGGCCGTCCTGGCCGCCACCGCCGTCGGCCCGTCCACGGCACAGCCGAGCGACGCGGTGACGGACAAGAGGCCGATCGTGGGGAGCGAGGCGGCCGGCCGACACCCCTCGGCGCCCCTCACCGTCACCCTCGTCACGGGCGACCGGATCCTGGTGTCCACCGACGCCACCGGCCGCACCGCCGCCACCGCGATGCCCCGTGAGGACGGCTCGCAGCCCGTGGTCCAGACCCGCCAGAGCGGCGAGGACCTGTACGTCTACCCCCAGGGCGCGATCGCGGCGCTCGCGGCGGGCACGGTCGACGAGGAACTCTTCAACGTCACCGGCCTGATCCGGCAGGGCCACGACGACGCGCACGCCAAGAGGCTCCCGCTCATCGCGGTCTACGACGGCTCCGTGAACGTGGCGCGATCCGCTCCGCCCGCACCGCGCGGCGCCGAGCGCTCCCTGGTCCTCCCCTCCATCGGCGGGGTCGCCCTCGCCGCCGACAAGCAGCAGGCCGCGGCCTTCTGGACGGACGTCATCCGCCCCGCCGGCGACCGCTCCCGCGCGGCCGGCGGCCTGAAGAAGCTGTGGCTGGACGGCCAGGTCCGGACGAACCTGGAGCGGTCCACCAAACAGGTGAACGCCCCCGCCGCCTGGGCCGCCGGCCAGGACGGCAAGGGCACCAGGGTGGCCGTCCTGGACACCGGCACCGACCTGGACCACCCCGACCTCAAGGGCCGCGTCGGCGCGTCTAAGAACTTCACCGACTCCGACACCGACGCCGACCGGCAGGGCCACGGCACCCACACCCTCTCCACCGTCGGCGGCTCCGGCGCGGCGAGCGGCGGAGCCAAGAGGGGCGTCGCCCCCGGCGCCGAACTGCTCAGCGGCAAGGTGCTCGACGATCAGGGTTACGGCCTCGACTCGTGGATCATCGCCGGCATGGAGTGGGCCGTCGAGAGCAAGGCCGACGTGGTCTCCATGAGCCTCGGCGACCCCTCGCGGACCACCTGCGACGACCCGATGAGCGCCGCCGCAGAGCAGCTCGCACGGACCTCCGGCACCCTCTTCGTGATCGCCGCCGGGAACTCCGGCCCCGGCAACAACACGGTGTCCTCTCCCGGTTGTGCCGCCGGCGTGCTGACCGTCGGCGCCGTCGACCGCGACGACACCACCGCCGCCTTCTCCAGCCGCGGCCCCGCCGGCCTCCAGCACACCCTGAAGCCGGAGATCGCCGCCCCCGGCGTCGGGATCTCCGCCGCCGCGATGGGCGGCCGCGGGGTGTACGCGTACCAGTCGATGTCCGGGACCTCGATGGCCACCCCGCACGTCGCGGGCGCCGCCGCCATCGTCAAGCAGCGCCACCCGGACTGGACGCCGCAGCAGGTGAAGGCGGCCCTCGTCGGATCCGCGAACACCAAGGTCCCCGGTGACGTCCGCCAGACCGGCGGCGGTCGGCTCGACGTGAAGGCTGCCGTCGACACCACCGTGACCTCCGCGCCGGCCGTGCAGGGCGGCGCGTACAACTGGCCGCAGGACCGGGCCGACCGTACGAGCGTGGACGTCCCGTACACCAACACGGGCAAGAGGGCGGTCACCCTGGACCTGGCCGTGGAGAAGGTCACCGGCAACGACGGCTCGGCCGTCCGCTCCCGGATCGCCCGCCTCGACCGGCGCACCGTGACCGTCCCCGCCGGGGCCACCGTCAAGGTGCCGTTGGCGCTGGAGCCCGACGCGAAGCTGGAGCGTTCCCAGTACGGGGACGTCACCGGCCGCGTGGTCGCCACGGCGAACGGCGTGCGCGTCGCCACCCCCTTCTCCCTGTACGTGCAGCCGCAGACCGTCACCCTGCGCGTCAAGCTGATCGACCGCGCCGGGAAGCCGGCCGGCGGGCCGTCCTCCCTGGACGTCATCGGCACCGACGACGCCAGTGGCGAGCGCCGCTTCAACGAGGGCGCCGCCGACCAGGTCTACCGGGTGCGACCGGGCTCGTACTTCCTGTCCGCCTTCGTCGGCACGCCCGACGCCGGCGGCACGGAGGATCCGCTCGTCGACTCCCTCACCTACCTCGGTCGCCCGCAGGTCGAGATCGTGAAGGACACCGTGATCGTGCTGGACGCCCGCAAGGCGGCCAGGCTCTCCATCGCCGCCGACAAGCCCACCGAGGGCCGTTCCACCACCCTCGCCTTCTCCCGCTCCTGGGACGAGTCCTGGCTGCACGCGGGCACCGCGCAGGGCGGCCGGTCCATACGCGGCTACTACGCCTCGGTCGAAGGGAAGGCCGAGGAAGGGGAGTTCGAGTTCGGCAGCTACTGGCGGGCCGCCGCGCCCCTGGTCTCCGAGCTGAAGGTGGCCGGCGGTCCGACGCTGCACCCGACCACCGCCTCCCTCGGCAGCGACAACCTCGACGGAGTCGGCTCCGCGCCCCTGGTGAACGCCGGCAACGGCACCCCCGAGGAACTGGCGGCGGTCCCCGCCAAGGGCGCGATCGTGCTGGTCAAGACCGTGGACGGGGCGCTCTACGAGGTCGCGGAACGCGCCAGGGCCGCCGGCGCCAAGGCCGTGCTCGCCCACCGCGACGCCCCCGGCCGCTGGATCGGCTTCACCGGCTACGCGGGCGGCGCCCTGCCGGCCCTGTCCATCGAGTCGGGCGAGGCCAAGGCCCTGCTGGCCAGGCTCGGCGCGGGCAAGGTCACGTTGAACTGGAAGGCCACCGCGAAGAGCCCGTACGTCTACAACCTGGCCCAGATCGAGAAGGGCGAGGTGCGCGGCGACCGCGCCTACCGGGTGCGCGACCGTGACCTCGGCGCCGTGGAGTCCACCTACCACGCCATGGGCGTCGGCGCGGACTTCGTCGATCTGGTCGGCGCCCACCGGCCGTTGGGCAACGCCGTCTTCTTCGGCAGCCTGGAGACCGTGGCCGTGCCCGGCAAGCGCACCGAGTACTACAGCGCCGGCGACACCGCCTGGGACCACCTGCTCTCCAGCAGCTTCCCCTGGGGGGAGTTCATGACCGACCAACAGCGCACCTACAGCAAGGGCGGCAAGCGCTCGGAGAGTTGGTACGACGCGGTGATCGGTCCGGTCGCCCCGCGGGACACCGCGGGCCGGCCGCTGCTCGCCGCCGAGCGTCAGGGCAACCTGATCGGCTTCGCCTCCGCCATGTGGGGCGACAGCGGGCACTACGCGCAGCCGGGTTCCTTCGGTGACGCCGGCGGCCTGGTGCTCAAACGCGACGGCGAGCAGATCGGGGACAGCTGGTACCCGTCCGGGGTCTTCGAGGTCCCGGCCGGGGAGGCCACGTACGAACTCACCCAGCAGGTGCAGAAGTTCGGGCAGCCGGCCCGTGCCTGGCAGCGCTCGCAGGAGATCCAGACCTCCTGGACCTTCCGTTCGAAGGAGGACGCCGCGCAGTACTCGCAGAGCCTGCCGATCCTCTTCCCGGCGATCTCGATCCCGGAGGACGGGATGAAGACCCTCGCCGCGACCGACGGCCAGACGATCCGCCTGGGCGTCACCGGGCACGCGGGCTACACGCCGGGCGCGCTGAAGTCCGCCGCGCTGTCCTACTCGTACGACGGCGAGAACTGGACGCCGGCCGAGGTGAGCGAGCGCCGAGGCACCTGGACCGCGGTCGTCGACCACGCGGGCGCCGCCGGCAAGCCGGTGTCGCTGAAGGTCGAACTGACGGACGCGAACGGCGCGTCCGTCACCCAGACGGTCGTGCGGGCCTACGACGTTCGTTAGCCCGTACGACTGAAGCGGAGGGGGTCCATCGGGCGGCGGCCCGGTGGGCCCTTTTCGCGCGTTCCGCGTTTTTCGCCGCCTCCGACGGCCGACAATGGGGGCATGAGTCAGCGGGGTGCGGACGACTGGTGGCAGAAGCTCTACGAGGACCCGGACGCGGTACCCGAACCCGATCCGGGGGACACGCTGGACCAGCGGTACCGCTCGGCGGTGGTCCTGGTCAAGGAGCCGGAGGCGGGCGCGGGGCACGGCGCGGCGCCCGGTCCGGGGCCGGTGGACACGGCCGCACCGTCCGACCGGGCCGGCGCGGTACTGCCCGCCCAGCGGCGGGAGGCCGAACCGGAGCGGGAGCCGGCGGGAGCCGGACCCCGGGGAGCGGACACCCCGCTACCCCCGCCCCCGCCACCCCCGGCGCCTGCGCCCCCACCCCCACTGCCGCCGCCCCCACCGCCCCCGGCGTACCCGCCCCCGCCCCCGCCCGCGATGCGGGACCCGCGGACGGCCGGCGCCACCGGCTACGCCCTGGGCGACGTGGTCGTCCCGCCCGCCGAGCCCGAACCGGCGTGGACCCCCGAACCGGCACCCCCGGCGCGCCCGCCCGAGCTGCCCGTCCGCGGCCGGGGGGCCGGACTCCGCGAGGAGCCGCCCTCCGCCGCGCCCGCCCCGGCGGCGGAACCCGTCCGGGAGGCGTCGTCGGCGCCCGGGCCCGCGCCCGCAGGTGAACCCGCGCCGCAGCCGCCCCGGGAGCCGCGCCCGCTCCAAGGCGCCCCCGCCGACCGGCCCGAGGTGCGCCACCTCGGGGACCGGGCCCCCACCTACAACGCCGAACCGGGAGCGCTGCCCCCGGCCGACCCCGCCGCCCTCGACACGCTGACGCCCGACACCGTGCTGGAGGGCGCCCGCCACGGCACGTACACCCTGCGCGCCGCGTCCCTGCGCGGGGACTCCGCCCGGTTCCGGGGCGAGGCCCGGCGGGACTCCCTGCTCACGGCGCGCTTCGGCAGCGGCGACGCCGCCCTGGTGCTGGTGGTGCTCGCCGGCGGGGACCGGGCCGCCCCCGGCGCGAAGGAGGCCGCCGCCGAACTGTGCCACGCGGTCGCGGCGGCCGTCGGACGCAGCCACGAGCGGCTGTCCGACGACGTCCGGGCCGGGCGGCGCGAGGCCCTGCGCTCCGGTCTCCAGCGGCTGACCGACCGGGGATACGGCCGCCTGCGAGCCCGGGCCGCGGAACTGGGTCACCCCGAGGAGTCCTACACGGCGGGGCTGCGCGGGGTTCTGCTGCCGGTGGACCCGCAGTGCCGCAACCGGGTGTGCTTCGGCGCGGGCGCGGGCGGGGTCTTCCGGCTCCGGACCGGCCGGTGGCAGGACCTGGAGCCGGGCCGGGCCGCCGGCCCGGGGCGGACCGAGCCCGGCGAGGGGTCCCCCGAAGCCGGCGGGAGCAACGGGTTCCTGTTCCGCGCGTCCGTGGCCCGGCCGGGGGACACCCTGCTGCTCTGCTCCGGTGGGCTCGCGGACCCGATGCGGGAGGAGGGCCTCCTTTCGGCCGAACTCGCCGCCCGCTGGTCCGAGGGGGAGCCGCCCGGCCTGGCCGCCTTCCTCGCGGACGCCCAGCTCCGCCTCAAGGGGTACGCCGACGACCGGACGGCCGCCGCGGTCTGGGAGGCGTAACGGCGCGGAACGTGCGTGGATGGAAGGCGCACCGGGCAGTGCCGAACCGGAAAGGGCGCCCCTTCCATGGCCAAGCAGAACGTGGCGGAGCAGTTCGTCGACATCCTCGTGCGCGCCGGCGTACAGCGGATGTACGGAGTCGTCGGGGACAGTCTGAACCCCGTCGTCGACGCCATCCGCCGTACCGACGGCATCGAGTGGATCCAGGTACGACACGAGGAGACGGCCGCCTTCGCGGCCGGAGCCGAGGCCCAGATCACCGGCAGGCTGGCCGCCTGCGCCGGCTCCTGCGGCCCCGGCAACCTCCACCTGATCAACGGGCTCTACGACGCCCACCGTTCGATGGCCCCGGTGCTCGCACTCGCCTCGCACATCCCCTCGGGCGAGATCGGACTCGGTTTCTTCCAGGAGACCCACCCCGACCGGCTGTTCACCGAGTGCAGCCACTACAGCGAGCTGATCTCCAACCCGCAGCAGATGCCCCGGGTGCTCCAGAGCGCCATCCAGCACGCCATCGGCCGCAGCGGCGTCGGGGTGATCGCGCTCCCCGGCGACATCGCCTCGCTCCCCGCCCCCGAGAAGAGCGTCGAGCACGCCCTGATGACCGCGCGGCCGACCGTGCGGCCCGGCGACGGGGAGATCGAGAAGCTGGTCCGGCTGATCGACGAGTCCGACAAGGTGACGCTCTTCTGCGGGAGCGGCACGGCCGGCGCGCACGCCGAGGTCATGGAGTTCGCCGGCCGGGTCAAGGCCCCCGTCGGCCACGCGCTGCGCGGCAAGGAATGGATCCAGTACGACAATCCGTACGACGTCGGGATGAGCGGACTGCTCGGCTACGGCGCGGCCTACGAGGCCACCCACGAGTGCGACCTGCTGATCCTGCTCGGCACGGACTTCCCCTACAACGCCTTCCTCCCCGACGACGTGAAGATCGTCCAGGTGGACATCCGCCCCGAACACCTCGGCAGGCGCTCCAAGCTGGACCTCGCCGTCTGGGGAGACGCGCGGGAGACCCTGCGGGCCCTGAACAGCCGGGTGAAGGTCAAGACCGACCGGCGCTTCCTCGACCGGATGCTCAAGAAGCACGCGGACGCGCTGGAGGGCGTCGTCAAGGCGTACACCCGGAAGGTGGAGAAGCACACCCCCATCCACCCCGAGTACGTCGCCGCGGTGCTCGACGAACTCGCCGACGAGGACGCCGTGTTCACCGTCGATACGGGCATGTGCAATGTGTGGGCGGCGCGCTATCTTTCCCCGAACGGCAAGCGGCGCATCATCGGCTCCTTCAGCCACGGCTCCATGGCCAACGCACTGCCCCAGGCCATCGGCGCACAGTTCACCGATCGCAACCGTCAAGTGGTCTCCATGTCGGGTGATGGCGGTTTCTCGATGCTGATGGGAGATTTCCTCACCCTCGTGCAGTACGACCTACCCGTCAAAGTGGTCCTCTTCAACAACTCGGCTCTCGGAATGGTCGAGTTGGAGATGATGGTTTCCGGCCTGCCCTCGTACGGAACCACGAACCGCAACCCCGACTTCGCGGCCATCGCCCGCGCGGCCGGTGCCTTCGGGGTGCGGGTGGAGAAGCCCAAGCAGCTCACGAGTGCTTTGAAGGACGCGTTCCGGCACAAGGGACCCGCTTTGGTGGACGTGGTGACCGACCCCAACGCCCTGTCGATCCCGCCGAAGATCAGCGCCGACATGGTGACCGGTTTCGCACTTTCCGCCGGCAAGATCGTGCTGGACGGCGGAGTGGGTCGCATGCTCCAAATGGCTCGATCCAACCTCCGCAACGTTCCGCGCCCCTGAGTCCGAAGGAGTGCGGATTTCCCTGGGGGGCATGCATCCCGTAGGCCTGTTCGAGAGACATGGACACGGGGGAGGTACATCGCCGTGCGGGTGGGGGCGAAGATCGGAAAGCCATGGAAGAGAGGGCGGCCGGAGCCGCGTGAACCGTCCACCGGGGACGGCGGCGCGGTGGACATGTCGGGGATCACCCGCAGCGTGCGCCGGGCCGACCTCAAGGCAGTGAGCGAAGTACGCCGGGCGTTACGGGAGTTGATGCGGCACCGGTGCCGATCCGACGCCGCCGACGTGGCGGAGCTGCTCATCACCGAGCTGGTGACCAACGCCCTGGTCCACACCGAGCAGGGCGCGGAGGTGTCCGCGAGCCTGGCCGCCACCCGCTTGCGGGTCGAGGTCCGCGACTACGCCTCCCGCCGGCCCCGACCGTACGTACCGTCCGCCGACGACGGTACGCACGGCAGGGGGCTGGTGCTGGTGCAGGAACTCGCCGACGAATGGGGTGTGGACACCCTGGCGCGCGGCGCCGGCAAGGTGGTCTGGTTCGAGCTGGAGGCGTGAGGGCCGCCCCGGGCGCGCACGGCGCCCGGGGCGGCCCTCGGACGATGCGGTGGATCAGCCGAACTGCTGCTCCAGATCCTTGAGTTTGCGCTCCAGGGAATCGAGTCGGGGGATGGTCTGGGTGTCGTCCTCGGCGGTCAGGTCCACCGTCCGGGGGCCGGTCACCTCAAGGGGGTCGCTTGCGTTCACGGCCTGCAGGGAGGGTCGGCGGCGCAGCGGCAGCTGTCCTGCTTCCGGTATGGCCGGCGGCTCCGCGCCGACCGGCGCGGAGCCCGTTGCGGGGGCCGGCCCCGGAACGTCGACCTGACGGGCGCGGGCCCGTCCGAACGCCCGGTTCTGCCGGCCCAACGCCTTGATGTGGGCGCGGTCCAGACGGTGCTGCTCCCGCCTGCGGTGCCGGTCCTGCTCCTTCTCCTTCTTGTCCTCGCGCACCTCGTCCACGGCCTCGTCGAGGGTGCGCACGCCCTCCAGCAGCATCAGCGACCAGGCGCCGAACGTCTCGCGGGGGGCCCGCAGCCAGCGGACCATCCGGATCTGCGGCAACGGCCGCGGGATCAGGCCCTGTTCGCGCAGCGCCGCCCGGCGGGTCTGCTTCAGGGCCCGGTCGAAGAGCACCGCCGCGGAGAGCGACATCCCGGAGAAGAACTGCGGGGCGCCGTCGTGACCCATGCCGCGCGGCGCGTGCACCCAGTTGAACCAGGCGGCCGCGCCCGCGAACAGCCAGACCAGCATGCGGGAGCCGAGGGCGGCGTCGCCGTGGCTGGCCTCGCGGACGGCCAGCACCGAACAGAACATCGCGGCGCCGTCGAGACCGAAGGGGACCAGGTACTCCCAGCCGCCGGAGAGGTTCAGGTTCTGTCGGCCGAAGCCGACCAGCCCGTGGAAGGAGAGGGCGGCCGCCACCGCCGCGCAGCAGAAGAGCAGGACGTACGAGGCGGTCCCGTACACGGCTTCCTTGCGCCGGCGCCGCTCCTCGCTGCGCTCCCAACTGTCCTCGGCCGCCGCCTTCTCGCTCTCCCGCTTGCCCCGGGCCAGTACCGCCACTGCCGCAAGTACGCCCAGGATCAGGAGGCTGCCGGGCAGCAGCCAGTCCAGCGATATGTCGGTCAGTCTCATGCGGATGTCCCTTGCCTCGCGTATGCGGCTTTCCGGGCGCCATAGTGGCGCAGTCGGTCGGCCGCACACGCGGGTTTCGGGGCAAGTGGACGCCAACGGGGTGCCGGGCCCGTCGGATAGGGTGTTGTGGTTCGAACGCCCGCGCGCACGCCCTGGGTCGGGTTCGAATCGTGTTCACCCGCGCGGGTGGGTTCAGTCGGTCGGGGGCGCCTCGACCGTCGCCGTCATCCTGGCCACGCGTTCGGTGTCGCAGGTGCGGGGACAGGTCACGCAGGCGTCGTCCGGCCGGATCGTGTAGAAGAAGCAGCAGCCGGCCCGGTCCCGGGTGGTGAGCTGCTCGCCGGCGGGGCCCGTCAGGGTGCGGAAGCCCGCGCCGCCCGTGTACGGGGCCGTGGAACCGGGCAGCAGTGCCTCCAGCTCCGCCCTGACCCGCGACTCCTCGCCGAGCAGCTCCCCGACGTACGAGAGGCCCTCGACCACGTCGTCCGTCACGATGCCCCACAGGGCGCGCCGGCCGCGCCGCATGCGCGGGCCGAAACCTTCCAGCACCGGTTCGAGGTGTCGGGCCACCGCGGACCGCACCTCCGCGCGCAGCGCCTCCTCGTCGGGCACGACCCGGGCCCCGGGGAGAGCGGCCGCCGGATCGTCCGGCAGGCAGGCGAATCCGTCGACGCGTACCGCCATCCGGCCCGTGGTCCGGTGGAAGGCCACCTGGTCGGGGGCCGGCCGGGGCACCCGCCGGTGCAGCAGCCACGGAACGGTGATCAGCAGACAGGCCGGCCAGGCGTACCGGTGCAGGCCGAAGCCCGCGACGACGTCGGGCCGGGCCTGGTGGCCGTAGTCCCGGAGCACCTGGGCGTCGTCCCAGGCGAGGTAGGCGTCGAGAGGCGCCCCGCCCGCCGCGAGCTCGTCGGCGCCGACCCATCCCACACCGCGAGGTCGGGGTTCGTGCGCCGAGAGCTCCGTGATCCGCAGGCCGTCGTACACCTCGGCCAGGCGTTGATAGGCGTCCGCCACCGGAGAGCCGGCCGGGGCGGGTGCCAAGGTCTGGACGGGCATCGTGGACCACCGAATCGAGCGATCGTTAGAAGGTTAGCCTTACCTTATCCGATCATCGCGCGATCCGTATCACCGACGTTCCCGCCGGGTCGCCTATTCTCGGAACAGGTCGAGACCCCCAGGAGGGACCGAGTGCAGGAAGCGGCCCACACCGGGGTGTCGGAAAAGGCGTCGGGACAGACGGCGGGGCAGGCGTCGCAGCAGGCCGTCGTCGCGCCGCGGAAGGTGCTGCGCCATTCGGTGCGCGGACAGATCCTGGACGCGTTGCGCGCCGCGCTGATCGACGGGGAACTGGCGCCGGGGGAGATCCACTCGGGCCCGGCACTCGGCGAACGGTTCGGGGTCTCGGCGACCCCGGTGCGCGAGGCGATGCAGCAGTTGGCGCTGGAGGGGGCGGTGGAATGCCTCCCGAACCGGGGCTTCCGCGTGCTCACCCGGACCCCGCGGGCCCTGGCGGAGCTGGCCGAGGTGCGCGCCCTGCTGGAGGTCCCGGTGATGCTGAGGCTGGCCGGGACCCTGTCGGCCTCGGTCTGGGACTCCCTGCGACCGGCCGCGGCGGCCACCGCGGAGGCGGCGGCGGCCGGCGACCTCCCCGGCTACGCGGACGCGGACCGGGCCTTCCACCGGGCGGTGCTCTCCCTCGCCGGCAACGAGCAGTTGCTCCAGGTGGCGGAGGACCTCCACCGTCGCGCCCAGTGGCCCCTGCCCGGCGCCCCCCGCATGCGCCGCGCGGACCTGGTCGCCGACGCGGCGCAGCACGTGGCGCTCCTGGACGCCCTGATCGCGGGGGACCCGACCGTGGTGGAGTCCCTCGTACGCGAGCACTTCGCGGGCGCCGCCGGCTGACGAACCGGCCGCGCGCGCCCCGGGGCCGGCGGAGCCGGCGAGGCCCCGCCGCCGGTCCGGGGACGGGGCGGGCGGGGCCGGGCCGGATCAGACGGCCGGACTCGGCTGGAGCTGGTCCGCCAACCAGGTGGGGATGCCGCCCAACAGGTGGAACAGGCGCCGGGCCTCCGCCCTCAGCCGCGCCGCCTCCGGTTCGGGCTCCGCCTCCGCCAGGGCGGCCAGCGCGGGGGCGGTACCGATCAGGAAGCCCAGGTCCTCCCGGATCCGCAGGGACTCCGCGAACCCCTTGCGCGCCTCGGCGACCTCGCCGTCGCGCAGGGCCAGCGCGGCCAGGTGGCGCCACGTGAACGACAGCAGCAGGGTGTCGTTGTGGGCCACGGCGCCCGCGTGGGCCCGCCGGTACGCCGGCAGGGCCGCCTGCGGGGCGTCCGCGAGGTGCTCCGCGACCAGACCCCGGCGAAAGTCCAGGAGCGGCCGGGTGCGGGACCCCGGCGAGAGCAGGGCCGCCGCGCGCCCCAGGGCGGAGCGGGCCTCGTCGGCGCGGTCGCGCACACCCAACACCGTCGCGGCGTAGGCCAGATGGCCCCGCTCGCAGGCGGCGGCGCCGCGTTCGCCGTCGTCGTGGGCCACGGCCTCCGCGATCCGCAGGGCGTCCTCGGCCTCCGCCCAGCCCTGGCCGGTGAACAGGCAGCGCTCGACGAGCAGCGCGGTGCGCTGAACGGCGGCGCCCGCGTCGTGTACGTGTGGTGTCAGCAGGGCCGCCGCGTCGGTCCAACAGCCGCGCGAGCGCAGCCGCCATATCGCCCGCTGGAGAGGGTCGTCCCCCCCTGTAGAACCGGCACCGGACATGGCGGTATCCGCCACATTGCCCTCCCCAAAGCAACCAAGCAGCACGTCTTCGAGCCCTGGGGCGAAATGAGAGCACGGATCGGCGGCTCCGGCCAAGGGGTCGGGTGAACTCTTTCACAAAGTCCGGACGGCTCGTCAGTGGCCTGCGACGACCCCTTGGCGTGATTCCTCAGCTCATGCGCAGTGCGAGGAAGAAATCGAGCTTGTCCTCCAAGCGCGACAGGTCCCGGCCCGTCAACTGCTCGATTCGCCCGACCCGGTACCGCAGCGTGTTGACGTGCAGGTGCAGCCGCGTCGCGCAGCGGGTCCACGACCCGTCGCAGTCCAAGAACGCCTCCAGGGTCGGAATCAGCTCCGCCCGGTGGCGCCGGTCGTAGTCCCGCAGCGGATCGAGCAGCCGGGCCGTGAAGGCGCGGCGCACGTCGTCCGGCACGAACGGCAGCAGCAGGACGTGCGAGGCCAGCTCGTGGTGTCCGGCGGCGCACACCCGGCCCGGGCGGGCGGCGGCGACCCGGCGGGCGTGCCGGGCCTCCTCCAGGGCGCCGCGCAGGCCCTCGGCGGAGTGCACGGCGGCGCTGACGCCCAGCGTGAGCCGGCCGTCGTCGGCCAGGCCGGCCGCCAGGGGCTCCCGTACGGTCGTCAGGAGCACGTCGGCGTGCAGGGCCGGATCGGGGCCCTTGTCCTCGCCGGAGTCCCCGGAGAGCGCGGGCAGCGGCACGAGGGCGATCGCCTCGTCACCCGCGTGGGCGACCGCGATCCGGTCGGAGGGTTCCGGTCCCGACAGGGACGGGTCGACCAGGATCTCCTCCAGCAGCGACTGGGCCACCGGTCCGCCGGCGATGTCGACGCCCTCCCAGTCCACCCGGGCCACCACGACCTGCCAGTGCGGGGCCGCGCCCAGCCCGGGCAGCAGCACCGGGGCGGCCACCCGCAGGCGGGCGGCGATCTCCGCGGGCGGGGCGCCCGTCTGCACCAGCTCCAGCACCTCCTGGGCCAGACGGCGGCGCACCGTGCGGGCCGCGTCACGGCGGTCCCGCTCGACCGCGATCAGTTGGGTGACGCCCTGGAGCAGGTCCAGCCGCTCGGCGGGCCAGTCGCCCGCGTCGGCCTCGACGGCCAGCAGCCAGTCGGACAGCACGCTCTCGCGCACGTCGCGGGCCGCGGGGCCGGTTCCGCGGCCGTGTCCCCTGATCGGGAAGAGGGAGTACGTAATACCCTGAATCGAGATCCGGTGCGGTCCCCTGCGGCCCGTCCGGACCGCCGCGAGGTGCTCGCCCGCCAGTGCCGCGCAGACGCCCGGTGCCAGCGGCTCGCCCGCGCCGGCGATCTGCCGGCCCGTGGGCGAGAGCACCCAGGCCCGGAGATCGAGGTCGGTGGTGAGCAGATCCAGCACCACGTCGGGACCGCCACCGGCAGGACCGGAGGTCATGAGCCGGCGGTGGCGGTCCACGACGGCCGCGAGGTCGCCCGCACGCTCGCCGGAGACCTGCCGCACCACGTACTCCGTGATGGTGGCGAATGCAACGTCCTCGTTCACGGCGAACAGGGGCAGCCGGTTGCGCAGACAGGCCGAGACCAGATCATCGGGGATGTCGCCCAGCTCCGCCTCGCCCGCCGCCAGCCCGGCGACCCCCGCGCTCGCGAGGATTCGTACGAACGGCTCGGAGTCGGCCGAATTCCTTCGCCATGCCAGGCCAGTGAGGACGAGTTCGCCTCCGGAGAGGTACCGGCTGGGATCGCGCAGGTCGGTCGTCATGACCCCGCGGACCGTCCGGTCCAGCTCCTCCTCACCGCCCAGCAGCCGCAGCCCCAGCGCCTCGGTTTCCAGCAGTGCGCGCAGCCGCATGATGTCGCCGCCGATCTGTCTCGATGTTGCCGTTGGAAATCGGGCAGGTCGTCGCATCCTGCCTTTCATACGAATCTACAAGACGAGGGAGGTCCCCAGCCAACTCCTTCATGGTTTCGGTGACTGCACCCGGGGGACGCGCGGCTTGTGTACTGACTCCACACCGCGTTAACAGCACGTGAACGACCAGTCGAGGGCCATTGGGCCTCCTGGCTTGAAGTGAACGACACGATGAAGAAGAAGAGAGCCGCACATGGACTTCCTTCGCCCCGCCAGCTGGGAGGAGGCGCTCGCCGCTAAGGCCGAGTTCCCCACAGCTGTGCCGATTGCGGGTGGCACCGATGTGATGGTCGAGATCAACTTCGACCACCGTCGGCCGGAGTACCTCCTGGACCTGAACCGCATCGGTCTGCTGCGGGAGTGGGAGGTCGGCGAGGATGTTGTCCGGCTCGGCGCTTCCGTCCCGTACACGCAGATCATGGAAAACCTCCGCACGGAGCTGCCCGGTCTCGCGCTCGCCTCGCACACGGTCGCGTCCCCGCAGATCCGCAACCGCGGCGGTGTCGGCGGCAACCTCGGTTGCGCCTCGCCGGCCGGTGACGCCCACCCCGCGCTGCTCGCGGCGGGCGCCGAGGTCGAGGTGGAGTCCGTACGCGGCACCCGCCTCATCCCGATCGACGAGTTCTACACCGGCGTGAAGCGCAACGCGCTGGCCGCCGACGAGCTCATCAAGACCGTCCACGTCAAGAAGGCGGACGGCCCCCAGCAGTACTCCAAGGTCGGCTCGCGCAACGCGATGGTCATCGCCGTCTGCGCGTTCGGCCTGGCGCTGCACCCGCAGACCCGGACGGTCCGCACCGGCATCGGATCGGCCGCGCCGACCCCGATCCGCGCGAAGGCCGCCGAGGAGTTCCTGAACGCCGCGCTCGAAGAGGGCGGCTTCTGGGAGTCCGGCAAGGTCATCACCCCGTCGATCGCCAAGCAGTTCGGTGACCTCGCCTCCGGCGCGGCCAACCCGATCGACGACGTCCGCGGCACGGCGAAGTACCGCCGTCACGCGGTCGGCATCATGGCTCGCCGCCAGCTCGTCTGGACCTGGGAGCAGTACCGCGGCACCGAAAACGGCCGCTCGCTTGAAGGGGCTGCGTAATCATGCGCGTCAATTTCACTGTCAACGGCCGTCAGCAGGAAGCCGACGACGTCTGGGAGGGCGAGTCCCTCCTCTACGTCCTGCGCGAGCGCCTGGGCCTGCCCGGTTCGAAGAACGCCTGCGAGCAGGGCGAGTGCGGTTCCTGCACCGTCCGTCTCGACGGCGTGCCGGTGTGTTCCTGCCTCGTCGCCGCGGGCCAGGTCGAGGGTCGCGACGTCGTGACCGTCGAGGGCCTGGCGGAGTTCGCCAAGCAGCGCGAGGAGCACGGCCACGGCGGTGCCTGCGGCACCGGCGGCGGCTGCGGCTCCAAGGGCGGCGTCACCCTGGACGCGGCCAAGCAGTGGCAGGCCAAGCCCGGCGACTCGCAGACCGGCGAGGGCGTGGAGCTCTCCAACATCCAGCAGGCGTTCATCGACGCCGGCGCCGTCCAGTGCGGTTTCTGCACCCCGGGCCTGCTGGTCCAGGCCGACGCGCTGCTGGAGGAGAACTCCTCCCCGTCCGACCAGGACATCCGTGAGGCCCTGTCCGGCAACCTCTGCCGCTGCACGGGCTACGAGAAGATCCTCGACGCGGTCCGCCTCGCGGCCGCCCGTCAGTCAGAGGCGGTCTGACCATGGCTCAGAACACGCGCACGGTTCCGGCGGGCACGCCGACCAACGTCACGCAGAACCACACCAAGGGCGGCATCGGCGAGTCCACGCTGCGCCCCGACGGCACCCTCAAGGTGACCGGTGAGTTCGCGTACTCCTCCGACATGTGGCACGAGGACATGCTGTGGGGCCAGACGCTCCGCAGCACCGTGGCCCACGCCGAGATCATCTCGATCGACATCTCCGAGGCCCTGGCCCTGCCCGGCGTCTACTCCGTGCTCACGTACGACGACCTGCCGGCCGAGATGAAGAACTACGGCCTGGAGATCCAGGACACCCCGGTCCTCGCCAACGGTCGGGTACGTCACCACGGCGAGCCGGTGGCCCTCGTGGCCGCCGACCACCCGGAGACCGCCCGCCGCGCGGCGGCCAAGATCAAGATCGACTACAAGGAGCTTCCGCTCGTCACGGACGAGGCCTCGGCCATCGCCCCCGACGCGCCGCTGATCCACCAGGGCCGCGACGACCACCACTCCGGTCACGTCCCGCACCCGAACATCGTGCACCGCCAGCCGATCATCCGCGGCAACGCGGACGAGGCCGCCAAGCGCGCCGACGTCATCGTCAAGGGTGAGTACACCTTCGGCATGCAGGACCAGGCCTTCCTCGGCCCGGAGTCCGGTCTGGCCGTGCCGTCCGAGGACGGCGGCGTGGACCTGTACGTGGCCACCCAGTGGCTGCACTCGGACCTCCAGCAGATCGCCCCGGTCCTGGGCCTGCCGCCGGAGAAGGTCCGCATGACGCTCTCCGGCGTCGGCGGTGCCTTCGGTGGCCGCGAGGACATCTCGATGCAGATCCACGCCTGCCTCCTGGCCCTGGCCACGAACAAGCCGGTCAAGATCGTCTACAACCGGTTCGAGTCGTTCTTCGGCCACGTGCACCGTCACCCGGCGAAGCTGTACTACGAGCACGGCGCGACCAAGGACGGCAAGCTCACGCACATGAAGTGCAAGATCGTCCTGGACGGCGGCGCGTACGCGTCGGCCTCGCCGGCGGTCGTGGGCAACGCCTCCTCGCTGTCCGTCGGCCCGTACGTGATCGACGACGTCGACATCGAGGCCATCGCCCTCTACTCGAACAACCCGCCCTGCGGCGCGATGCGCGGCTTCGGCGCCGTCCAGGCCTGCTTCGCGTACGAGGCCCAGATGGACAAGCTCGCGGCGAAGCTGGGCATGGACCCGGTCGAGTTCCGTCAGCTGAACGCCATGGAGATGGGCACGATCATGCCCACCGGCCAGGTCGTGGACTCCCCGGCGCCCGTCGCCGAGCTGCTGCGCCGGGTCAAGGCCCGCCCGCTGCCGCCGGAGCGCCAGTGGGAGAGCGCCGGCGAGGGCGCGGACGTCCGCGCGCTGCCCGGCGGCCTGTCCAACACCACCCACGGCGAGGGCGTCGTCCGCGGCGTCGGCTACGCGGTCGGCATCAAGAACGTCGGCTTCTCCGAGGGCTTCGACGACTACTCCACCGCCCGCGTGCGCCTGGAGGTCATCAACGGCGAGCCCGTCGCGATGGTCCACACGGCCATGGCGGAGGTCGGCCAGGGCGGCGTCACCGTGCACGCCCAGATCGCCCGCACGGAGCTGGGTGTCACGCAGGTGACCATCCACCCGGCCGACACGCAGGTCGGCTCCGCCGGTTCCACGTCCGCCTCGCGGCAGACGTACATGACCGGTGGCGCCGTGAAGAACACCTGTGAGGCCGTCCGCGAGGCCGTTCTGGAGATCGGCCGCCGCAAGAACGGCTCGTACCACCCCGCGTGGGCGACCGCCGAACTGCTCCTGGAGGGCGGCAAGGTCGTCACCGACGGCGGGGAGGTGCTCGCCGAGCTGGCGGACATCCTGGAGGGCGAGGACGCGATCGACCTGGAGCTGGAGTTCCGGCACAGGCCGACCGTCGCCTTCGACCTGAAGACCGGCCAGGGCGACGGCCACGTCCAGTACACGTTCGCCGCGCACCGCGCGGTGGTCGAGGTGGACACCGAGCTGGGCCTCGTCAAGGTCGTCGAGCTCGCCACCGCCCAGGACGTCGGCAAGGCGCTGAACATGCTCTCCGTCGTCGGCCAGATCCAGGGTGGCACCACCCAGGGCCTCGGCGTGGCGATCATGGAAGAGATCATCGTGGACCCGAAGACCGCGAAGGTGCGCAACCCCTCCTTCACGGACTACCTGATCCCGACCATCCTCGACACCCCGACCATCCCGGTCGACGTCCTGGAACTCGCCGACCCCAACGCGCCGTACGGCCTGCGCGGCATGGGCGAGGCCCCCACCCTGTCGTCCACCCCGGCCGTCCTCGCGGCGATCCGGGCGGCGACCGGCCTGGAGCTCAACAAGACGCCGATCCGTCCGGAAGCCCTCACCGGCACCCTCTAGGACGGCGTGCTCCGGGGGCCGCGAGGCCCCCGGACCCCCAGCTCTCCGGGCGGTGTGACACGGGAACGTCACACTTGCCGACCGCACCGCCCGGAGTTGGAAAGTCCGGAATACGAAAAGCCGCTCCGCTCGCGGTCCGTTCCACCGGCAGTACCCCCACGCACCACCCACCGCCGTAAGGCACCACCACCCCGGAGCCTCCGGCAGTACCGCGAAACCCCGCTGTACCCGCAGTTCACGCAGTGCACCTTCGCGTCGCCTCGGGCCGTCACCCCGGGTCGTGCAGCCAAACGCACCATCCCAAATCCCGCATCTCCAATCTCCAAGCGGGTGCCCCTTTGAACCTTGGGAGTTAGGCACCATGACCCAATCGTCTGTGGAGCCCAAGACCACCGCGGAAGAGGCCGGCGACGGCTCTCGTCCCCCCGCCGGGCGGTCTTGGCTCGATCGGTACTTCCACATAACGCACAGAGGATCCAACGTCGGCAACGAGGTTCGTGGCGGTATCACGACCTTCATGGCCATGGCGTACATCCTGCTGCTCAACCCGCTGATCCTCTCCGGCAAGGACGTCGCCGGAAACACCATGGCCCCCGCGGCCCTGATCACGGCCACCGCCTTCGCGGCGGCCCTGACCACGCTGCTCATGGGCTTCGTCGGCAAGGTGCCGCTCGCCCTCGCGGCGGGGCTCTCGGTCTCCGGTGTCCTCGCCTCGCAGGTGGCGCCGCAGATGACCTGGCCGCAGGCCATGGGCATGTGCGTGATGTACGGCGTGGTGATCTGTCTCCTGGTCGTCACCGGCCTCCGCGAGATGATCATGAACGCGATCCCCCTCGCGCTCAAGCACGCCATCACCATGGGCATCGGCCTGTTCGTCGCCCTCATCGGACTCGTGAAGGCCGGCTTCGTCGGCGCGGGTCCCGAGTTCGGCCCCCCGGTGCAGCTCGGCGCCGTCGGTGAGCTCGCCGGCTGGCCCGTCCTGCTCTTCTGCGTCACCCTGCTCGCCATCTTCATGCTCCAGGCCCGCAAGGTCCCCGGCGCCATCCTGATCGGCATCGTGGGCGGCACCGTCCTCGCCGCGATCCTGAACGCCATCGTCGACATCGACCCGAAGGCCTGGAAGAACGGTCCCCCGGAGCTCTCCGGCTCCGCGGTCTCGATGCCCGACTTCTCGCTGTTCGGCAAGGTCGAGTTCGGCGGCTGGGGCGACGTCGGCGTCATGACGATCGGCATGATCGTCTTCACGCTCGTGCTCGCCGGCTTCTTCGACGCGATGGCCACCATCATCGGCGTCGGCACCGAGGCCAAGCTCGCCGACGACCAGGGCCGCATGCCGGGCCTGTCCAAGGCGCTGTTCATCGACGGCGCCGGTGGCGCCATCGGTGGCGTCGCGGGTGGCTCCGGCCAGACCGTCTTCGTCGAGTCCGCCACCGGTGTCGGTGAGGGTGCCCGTACGGGCCTCGCCTCCGTCGTCACCGGCCTCTTCTTCGCCGCCTGCCTCTTCTTCACCCCGATCACGCAGATCGTGCCCGGCGAGGTCGCCTCCGCCGCCCTGGTCGTCATCGGCGCCATGATGATGCAGAACGCCCGCCACGTGGACTGGGCCGACACGGCCACCGCGATCCCGGTCTTCCTGACCGTCGTGATCATGCCGTTCACCTACCAGATCACCGCCGGCGTCGCCGCCGGTGTCATCTCCTACGTGGCCATCAAGGTCGCGCAGGGCAAGGCCCGCGAGATCGGTGCCTTCATGTGGGCGCTGACCGGCATCTTCCTGGTCTACTTCGCGCTCCACCCGATCGAGGGCTGGCTCGGCGTCGGCTAGCCGACCCGGACCCCTCCGTACCAAGCCGCATTCTCCACGTATCCGATACTGGAAACCGAACCTCTCCGAGGAGGCCCGCATGCTGGACATCGCCGAGGAACTGAACCGGTGGGTCGAGCAGGGACGTGACTTCGCCGTCGCCACGGTCGTGGCGGTCGGCGGGAGCGCGCCCCGGCAGCCCGGAGCCGCCCTCGCCGTCGACGGCGAGGGGACGGCCATCGGCTCGGTCTCCGGTGGATGCGTGGAGGGTGCGGTGTACGAACTGTGCCGGCAGGCGCTCCAGGACGGGGAGCCCGTCCTTGAGCGCTTCGGCTACAGCGACGACGATGCCTTCGCCGTGGGTCTGACCTGCGGCGGGATCATCGACATCCTCGTCACCCCGGTCGCCGTGGACTCTCCCGTCCGGGAGGTGTTCGCGGCCGCGCTGGCCGCCGCCGCCCGCGGGGAGGCGGCGGCGGTGGCCCGGATCGCCGAGGGCCCGGCCGAGCTGATGGGTCGCGCCGTGGTCGTCCGCGGCGACGGCGCCTTCGAGGGCGGCTTCGGGGGACACCCCGAGCTCGACCGCACGCTCGCCGAGGAGGCCCGCGCCATGCTCGACGCCGGCCGGACCGGCGTGCTGGAGGTCGGCGCGGACGGCCGGCTGTGCGGGGAGCCGCTCAAGGTGCTGGTCGAGTCCAGCGTGCCTCCCCCGCGGATGATCGTCTTCGGTGCCATCGACTTCGCCTCCGCCCTCGTGCGGATCGGCAAGTTCCTCGGCTACCACGTCACCCTGTGTGACGCCCGGCCCGTGTTCGCCACGAAGAACCGTTTCCCCGAGGCGGACGACATCGTGGTCGACTGGCCGCACCGCTACCTGGAGGCCCAGGCCGACGCGGGCGCCGTGGACGCCCGGACCGTCCTGTGCGTGCTCACCCACGACGCCAAGTTCGACGTCCCCCTCCTCGAACTGGCCCTCAGGCTTCCCGTCGCCTACGTCGGCGCCATGGGCTCCCGCCGCACCCACGAGGACCGCAACGAGCGGCTCCGCGAGGTCGGCGTGAGCGAGATCGAACTCGCCCGGTTGCGCTCCCCGATCGGCCTGGACCTCGGCGCCCGCTCCCCGGAGGAGACCGCGCTGTCCATCGCCGCCGAGATCGTCGCCAATCGCCGCGGCGGAACCGGCGCCGCGCTGACCGGTGCGCACATCCCGATCCACCACGACGGATCGAGGACCGTGGTGGGGCGGATAGGCTCCGTCGCTTGAAGAGCCGGTCCCCTGGCCGGCCCGGCCGCCGGTCCCTCCGCCGGCCCCGCGCGATCCGACGGCTCCGCGCCCCGCGCGAAAGGGGCCCCGGGCGGGACGTTCGGATCCGGCCACTATGGGGTGACCGGTCCGCGATGACCGATTAGTCTCCGGATCATGGTGGACATCCGTGAGGTACCCGAGGCCGAGATCGACCGCGCTCTGGAGCTCGCCTACCTGGTCTTCCACGACCGCCCCGAGCGCGACCGCCGCGCACTCCACCACGCCCTGCTGACCCGGTGCGCCCGCGTCGGCGCCTACGACGGGGACGCGCTGGTCGGATTCATGGCCGCGCACGACTTCCGGCTCTCGGTGCCCGGCGCGGACCTCGCCTGCCCCGGACTCACCTTCGTCTGCGTCGCCCCCACACACCGCCGCCGCGGCGTCCTCACCGCGCTGATGGACGCCCGACTGCGCGCGTCCGCGGCCGCCGGCCACCCGATCGCCGCACTGTGGGCCTCCGAGGCCGCCATCTACGGCCGCTTCGGCTACGGCGCCGCCACCGAGGGCGTCACCATCGAGATCGACTCCACCCGACCGCTGGCCCTGCGCCTCGCCCCGGACCGGCGCCCGCTGCGGCTGATCGACCCCGCCGACGTCCCCGACCTGGTCGGCCCGTACCACGAGGCCACCCGGGCCACCCGGGCCGGGCGTCCGAGCCGCAGCGCGGAGCGCTGGGCCGACGAATGGCTCGGCGAACGGGACGAGGAGGACGAGGAGTTGAGCCCGCCCCGGACCGTCGTCCTGGGCGAGCCGGGCGAGCCGATCGCGGGGTACGTGCTCTACCGCACCAAGTCCGCCCCCGCGGCGGGCGACGGCCGGCCCCACGGCCGGGGCCTGGTGCGCGTGGACGAACTGGAGGCCGACACCCCGGCGGTCGCCGCGGCCCTGTGGGAATGCGTCTCCTCCCTCGACCTGACCGGCAGGGTCTGCGCGTGGGGCCGCCCGCTCGACGACCCGCTGTTGCACTTCGCCGCCGACCGGGACCAGGTCCGCGTCACCGCCCGGTTCCCGGCGCTGTGGCTGCGCCTGGTCGACGTACCGGCGGCGCTGACCGCCCGGGCGTGGGCCGCGCCGGTGGAACTGGTGCTGGAACTTTCCGACGCGCGACTGCCCGCGAACGCCGGGCGGTACCGGCTCAAGGCGGGCCCGGACGGGGCCGCCTGCGAGCCCGCCAGGGCCGCCCCCGACCTGGTACTGGACGTGCGCGAACTGGCCGCCTGCTACCTGGGCGGCACCCGGATCGGGGAGCTGGTCGCCGCCGGGCTGGTGGAGGAACGGGTCCCGGGCGCGGCGGTCGCGCTGGACGCGGCGCTGCGGACCGAACTGCTCCCGCACACCGCGGACGAGTTCTGAGCGGGCGCGCCGGCGCAGCCGCGCGACGGGCGGCGGGAGGGAGCGGCGGGCGGGGGCGGGCGAGCGGACCGCCCCCGCCCGCCGGGTCAGCGGGGCAGTGAGATCCGGGCGGCGGACATCCCGAAGCCGTCGCTCCAGGCGCCCGGACCCAGGCCCACCGGCAGCTCGTACAGGTCCTCCGGCCGGTAACGGGCGATCTTCTCGTGCCAGTTGAGGATGCCCACGTGCCAGTCCTTGAGCTCGGCGACGTACGCGTCGAGGGCGGTCCGGGCCTGCGCGCCCAACTTCCAGTCGTCGTAGAGCAGCGGCATCTGGGTCGCGACGATGTGCTCGAACTCCTCGGTCCGTTGCGTCATCAGCGCGTGGCAGATGTGCAGGGCCTCCGGATAGTCGATGTCGAAGAAGTTCCGGGTGACGAGGATGTAGTTGTGCACCTCGCCCTCGACCTCCACCTCCTTCTGGTAGGAGTAGATGTCGTTGATCATGCAGGCGGCGTCGGCGACGGCGTTCTCCAGCGACCGGATGGTGCCGGAGGCGTAGATCTCGTCGGGGATGCCGCGGTCCTGGTGGCCGAGCCGGCACAGGTACATCGTGAGGTGGGAGCCGAAGGTGTGTCGGCGCATCTCGGCGTAGTCCACCGGGTCGGGGATGCGGTTCAGCACCTGGTTCTCCACCTCCCACAGCCAGCTGTTCAACATGCTCACCAGCGTCGCCCGGAACTCCGTGCGCTGCCCGGGGGACATGCCCGCGCTGGTGCGCACCCACAGGTCGCCGAGCCCGCGCTCCATCGCCGTCGACGGCTGCGCCTGCTCGGCGTGGTCGACGGGGATCATGGCGATCAGCCGGGCGGTGGTGGCCTTGGCCGCGGTGAGGTTCTTGGCCTGGGCGAAGACCACGGGGTAGTAGTCGTCCCCGTACGTGCCCCAGCTCAGCCAGCACGCGTTGAGGGCCAGGGCCTGCGGGGTGGCGTCGGGGTCGATCCCGGCCGAGCAGACGGCGAAGTCGTAGCCGCGCAGCTTGCGTTCGGACCAGATCGCCGAACCGGGGTCGCCGGGCTGCGGGTCGAGCATGCCCATCGCCTTGCACCAGGCGACCGACTCCTCGCGGGCGTGCGCGAGGTGCGGGCTCAGTGAGAGCCGGTGGGGCATGTAGATGTCGGGGATGACCGAGGGTCCGGTCTTCTCGAACGGCACGTGGGTGAAGGAACGGCGGCGCAGGTCCATCGAGCGCGGTGTGAACAGGGAGCGGACGTCGAGGGCGGTGGTGCCGAGTCCCTCGGGCATGAAGGGCAGGCTGAGCGGGGCGGTGGCCCGGGCCTCCTTGTTCATGTAGCGGCTGGAGACCATGTGCCACTCGTGGCCGCCGGACTGCCAGTCCTGGAGGCCCTTGGCGTAGGCGAGGACGGCGGCGACCTCTGCCGGGTTCATCGCGTGGTCGACGAAGAGCTGGGGCAGCTCGGCGAGGGCGGTCTGCTCGAACTGGTGGAGGCGGGAGGTGAGGAGGTCGTTGGAGGCCTCGGCGGCCTCCTGGGTGGAGCACCCGAGGAAGGTCTCCAACACGAGGATGGCGTTGGAGAGTTCGCCCTCGTCGGCGACCTCGCGCTGGTAGGAGAAGATGTCGTTCCTGATGTGCACGGCGTCGGAGAAGGCGTCGCGCAGCACCGCGAGCGGCCGCGCGTGCGCGACGCGCGCCGGGACCTCGGCGCTGACGTACTCGATGAGGCCGGCCGACCAGGGGGCGCCACCCACCTTGCGGCGCATCTCGATGTATTCGAGGGGGTTGGCCACCCGCCCGATGTTGATGTTGGCGAGTTCCCACATCGACTCGTTGAGGAGGTTGCGGGTCGATTCGCAGAACCGTTCCCGCCAGTCCGTCGACATCGCGGGGACGGTCCGCAACCACAGGTCCTTCAGGCCCGCCTCCACCGGGTTGGTCGGCTCGGGGAACCCGTGGGAGAGGTCCATCGGCATGAAGGCGGCGAGCCGGTCCAGGTACGCCTTGGCGCCGTCCCGGTCCTGGGAGCGCTTGTACATCTCCAGGAAGTGGTCGTCGAAGAAGAAGACCCACACGTACCAGTCGGTGACCAGGTTCAGCGCGTCGACGTCGCAGTCGGGGTGCGTGTACGAGCACAGCAGGGCGTAGTCGTGCGATTCGAGGTCGCTCTCCTCCCAGACGCCGGACCCCTCCAACATCTCGAAGTCGCGGGCCCACTGCCTGGTGTGGGTGCGCGCGGCTTCCAGATGGGGGTTCAGTCGCGCCGGATAAGGCACGTAGAAATCCGGCAGTTGAAACGGCTGTGTCACGGCGGGGTAGGCCTTTCGGTCCGAGGGTGCGAAGGGCCCGTGGCTGCGGCCCCCCGCACGAGATCAGCAGGCCCCTACCCCGGTCGTGGGAGGGACAAGGGGGAGTTCACCGCTTCAGGTGACGTGAGCGCCGTTCCCCGGCGCGGGGCGCCGGCGGGGGATAGGGCGCCGGGCGGGCCGGAAAGGAACGCGTCCTCCCCGCCCGACGACGGGCGGGGAGGACGTTCGTCGCTCCGGTGGCACGAGGGCGGCCCGGGACCGTCCGGCCGCCCCCGGCGCTACTCGGCCTCGCCCTCCAGATTGCCCTCGGTGTCCAGGTACACCTGGCGCAGTGCCTCGAGGATCCCCGCGTCCGGCTTCTCCCACATGCCGCGCGACTCCGCCTCCAGGAGCCGCTCGGCGATGCCGTGCAGGGCCCAGGGGTTGGCCTCCTCCAGGAAGGCGCGGTTCTCCGGGTCCAGGACGTACGTCTCGGTCAGCTTGTCGTACATCCAGTCCGCGACGACGCCCGTCGTGGCGTCGTACCCGAAGAGGTAGTCGACGGTCGCCGCGAGCTCGAAGGCGCCCTTGTAGCCGTGGCGACGCATCGCCTCGATCCACTTCGGGTTGACCACCCGGGCACGGAAGACCCGGGAGGTCTCCTCCACCAGCGTGCGGGTCTTGACCGTCTCCGGGCGGGTGGAGTCCCCGATGTACGCCTCGGGCGCCGTGCCCCGCAGGGCGCGCACGGTGGCGACCATGCCGCCGTGGTACTGGAAGTAGTCGTCCGAGTCCGCGATGTCGTGCTCGCGGGTGTCGGTGTTCTTCGCGGCGACGGTGATCCGCTTGTACGCCGTCTCCATCTCGGCGCGCGCCGGACGGCCCTCCAGGCCGCGACCGTACGCGTACCCGCCCCACACCGTGTAGACCTCGGCGAGGTCGGCGTCCGTGCGCCAGTCCCGCGAGTCGATCAGCTGGAGGATGCCGGCACCGTACGTGCCCGGGCGCGAGCCGAAGATACGGGTCGTCGCGCGCCGCTCGTCGCCGTGCTCGGCCAGGTCCGCCTGGGCGTGGGCCCGGACGAAGTTCCGGTCGGCCGGCTCGTCCAGCGAGGCCGCGAGCCGCACCGCGTCGTCCAACAGGCCGATCACGTGCGGGAAAGCGTCCCGGAAGAAGCCCGAGATGCGCAAGGTCACGTCGATGCGCGGCCGGCCCAGCTCGTCGAGCGGGATCGGCTCCAGACCGGTGACCCGGCGCGAGGCCTCGTCCCAGACCGGACGCACGCCCAGCAGCGCCATGGCCTCCGCCACGTCGTCGCCGGAGGTGCGCATCGCGCTCGTGCCCCACAGGGACAGGCCGACGGACGGGGGCCACTCGCCGTTGTCCGTGCGGTAGCGGTCCAGGAGGGAATCGGCGAGCGCCTGACCCGTCTCCCACGCCAGCCGCGACGGGACGGCCTTCGGGTCGACGGAGTAGAAGTTCCGGCCGGTCGGCAGCACGTTGACCAGTCCGCGCAGCGGCGAGCCGGAGGGGCCCGCCGGGACGAACGAGCCGTCCAGGGCGCTGACCACGTGGGCGATCTCGTCGGTGGTGCCGGCCAGGCGCGGGACGACCTCGCGGGCCGCGAAGTCCAGCACCGCGGCCACGTCGGCGCAGTGCCCGGCCGCCACGGAGGCCACCGCCTCCGGGGCCCAGCCGGCGTCCTCCATCGCCTGGACCAGGGCGCGGGCCGCCTCCTCCGCCTCGTCGGCGGAGGTGCGGGTGGCCGCGGACTCGTCCAGACCGAGCGCCTCGCGCAGGCCCGGCAGGGCCGTCGTACCGCCCCAGATCTGACGGGCGCGCAGGATGGCCAGCACCAGGTTGACCCGGGCCGGACCGGTCGGGGCGCCGCCCAGGACGTGCAGACCGTCGCGGATCTGGGCGTCCTTGACCTCGCACAGCCAGCCGTCGACGTGCAGCAGGAAGTCGTCGAAGCCGTCGTCGTCGGGGCGTGCCTCCAGCCCCAGGTCGTGGTCCAGCTTCGCGGCCTGGATCAGGGTCCAGATCTGCGCGCGGATCGCCGGCAGCTTCGCCGGGTCCATCGCCGAGATCTGCGCGTACTCGTCCAAGTGCTGTTCCAGGCGCGCGATGTCGCCGTACGACTCCGCGCGGGCCATCGGCGGCACCAGGTGGTCGACCAGCGTGGCGTGCACCCGACGCTTGGCCTGGGTGCCCTCGCCCGGGTCGTTGACCAGGAACGGGTAGATCAGCGGCAGGTCGCCGAGGGCGGCGTCCGGGGCGCAGGACGCGGACAGGCCCGCGTTCTTGCCGGGCAGCCACTCCAGGTTGCCGTGCTTGCCCAGGTGGATCATGGCGTCGGCGCCGAATCCGCCGTCCTCGGCGCGCGCCTGGATCCAGCGGTACGCGGCCAGGTAGTGGTGCGAGGGCGGCAGGTCCGGGTCGTGGTAGATCGCGATCGGGTTCTCGCCGAAGCCGCGCGGCGGCTGGATCAGGATCAGCAGGTTGCCGCGGCGCAGGGCCGCGAGGACGATGTCGCCCTCGGGGTTGGCGGAGCGGTCCACGAACATGTTGCCGGGCGCCTCGCCCCAGTGCTCCTCGACGCTCGCGCGCAGGTCGGCCGGGAGCTGCCCGTACCACCGCTTGTAGTCGGCGGCCGGAATGCGGACGGGGTTGCGGGCCAACTGCTCCTCGGTGAGCCAGTCCTGGTCGTGGCCGCCGGCCTCGATCAGGGCGCGGATCAGCTCGTCGCCGTCACCCGAGACCAGGCCCGGGACGTCCTCGACGGGACCGAAGTCGTAGCCGCCGGCGATCAGCGTGCGCAGCAGCTCCACGGCGCTCGCCGGGGTGTCCAGGCCGACCGCGTTGCCGATCCGGGAGTGCTTCGTCGGGTACGCCGACAGCACCAGCGCGATCCTCTTGTCACGGCGCTCGATGTGCCGCAGCCGGGCGTGGCGCACGGCGATCCCCGCGACCCGGGCGGCCCGCTCGGGGTCGGCCACGTAGGCGGGCAGCCCGTCCTCGTCGAGCTCCTTGAAGGAGAACGGGACGGTGATCAGACGGCCGTCGAACTCCGGCACCGCGACCTGGGTCGCGGCGTCGAGCGGGGACAGTCCCTCGTCGTTCTCCTCCCAGGCGCTGCGGGATCCGGTCAGGCACAGGGCCTGGAGGATCGGCACGCCGAGCCCGGCCAGCGCGCCCGCGTCCCAGGACTCGTCGTCACCGCCCGCCGAGGCGGTGGCGGGCTTGGTGCCGCCCGCCGCGAGGACGGTGGTGACGACCGCGTCGACGGACTCCAGCTCGGCGATCAGACCCGGTTCGGGCGTGCGCAGGGAGGACACGTACAGCGGGAGCGCCTGCGCGCCCTGCGCCTCGACGGCCTCGCACAGGGCGTGCACGAAGGAGGTGTTGCCGCTCATCTGGTGGGCGCGGTAGTAGAGCACCGCGATCCGGGGCCCCTCGGTGCGCTGCGGGGTGCGCTCCAGCGGGCCCCAGGTGGGGGCCGCGGCCGGGGGCTCGAAGCCGTGACCGGTCAGCAGCACGGTGTCGGAGAGGAAACGGGCGAGCTGGTCCAGGTTGGCGGGGCCGCCGTGCGCGAGGTAGCCGTGCGCCTCGGCCGCGATGCCGATCGGGACCGTGGAGGCCTCCATCAGCTGGGCGTCCGGGGCCTGTTCACCGGTCAGCACGACGACGGGACGGGTCTGGTCCGGGGCCAACAGCAGGTCGAGACCGTCCTGCCAGGCCCGCAGACCGCCCAGGAGGCGTACGACGACCAGGTCGGCTCCGTCGAGGAGGCCCGGCAGGTCGGCCAGGGGAAGGCGGGAGGGGTTCGCGAACCGGTACGGGACGGGGCCGTCCGCGGCGCGGGCGCTGAGCAGATCGGTGTCGGACGTCGACAGCAGCAGGATCATGCGGCGGCAGCCTTCCTCGGGGTTTCCGCGCCCCGGGCAGTGAGGACAGCGGGAGTTCCTGACTCACCCCCCGGATCGCTCCGCGGGGTTCACAGTGGCGGGACCGCGCCGGAATCTCACCGGGCTTCCTCCCATGTCGCCGTCCTCGGCGACGGCGGGCCGTGCGGCCCGCCGGTGGTCATCTTAGGGGGGCGCCGTGCGCGGCTCCATTGCCGGGGGCCCTGCCCCACGGTCCGGGTGCCCCAAACCCCGGCGGCCCGGAAAGTGGCTGGTGGGGACGGAGAGGGCGGTGGGCGCGGGGTAAGGCGCCCCGGGGCCCGGGGGTGGTGACGGACACAGGTCGGGGCGCGGCAATCGTGGGTATGCTCGCGGCCATGCCCACGCCCCCCTCCGCCCCGTCGCGGGAGAATCCCGTCATACGGGACCGCGGCGACGCCTGCCCCGGCGCGCTGCGGCTGCACGCGGCGGACGACGGGTTCCTGGCCCGGGTGCGGATCCCGGCGGGGCTGCTCACGGTGGCGCGCGCCGAGGCCCTGGCGCTCGCCGCGGACCGCTTCGGCGACGGGCACCTGGAGATCACCTCGCGCGGGAACGTCCAGCTCCGCGGACTGGCCGAGGACTGCGGCGCGGGCCCGGCGCGGCTGCTGGACGCCGCCGGGCTGCTGCCGGCGCCGAGCCACGAGCGGGTACGGAACATCGTGGCGACCCCGATGTCGGGGCTGGAGGGCACCCAGCGGCCCGACGCGCTCGCCTGGGCCCTGGCCTTCGACCGGCTGCTGTGCGCGAACGCCGGCGCCACCTCCCTGTCCGGACGCTTCCTGTTCGCCTTCGACGACGGACGCGGGGACGTCGCGGCCCTCGACCCCGACGTGACCGTGCTCGGCCGGCCCGACGGGCGGGCGCTGGTCCGGCTCGGCGGGGGCGCCGACGCCGTGGACGTGGCCGCGCCGGACGCCCCCCGGGCGGCGCTGCTGGCCGCCGAGTACTTCCTCGACACCGCCGCGGCGGCCGGTACCCGCGCCTGGCGCGTCGGCGAACTGCCGCCCGAACACCCGCTGAACGCCGCCGAGTTGGTCCGACGCCTCGCGGCCGCCGACATCGAGGCGATGCGCGTGGCCGAGCCGACCTGGCCGTACGCGCCCCCGCCGCCACCCGCCGGCCCGGACGGCGACGGCCGCGGCGCCCTGTGCGTGCTGCCCCCGCTGGGCCGGGCGAGCACCGCGCAGTGGCGGGTCCTCGTCGAGATCGCGCAACAGGGGCGCGCAGAGCTGCGCGTCACCCCCTGGCGCGGCGTCGTGCTGCCCCCGGCCGACACCCCGTGGCCCGCCTCCGTCACGGCCCGAGTCGAGGACGCCGGACTGGTGCTCGTCCCCGACGGTCCCTGGCGGTCCGTCACCGCGTGCACGGGACGGCCGGGTTGCGCGAAATCCCTCGCGGACGTGCGCGCCGACGCGCGGGCCGTCGTGGACCGCGCGCGCGGCCCGCTGCCCGTGCACTGGTCGGGCTGCGAACGACGCTGCGGGCACCCGCGCGGCACCGCCTGGGTGGACCTGGTCGCCGGCCCGACCGGCTACCGGCTCGCCGCGCCGGGCCGGCCCGTACGGCAATCCGTGCCGGACACCCCCGACGAACTCGCCGCGGCCCTCGCGGACGCCCGCAGTACCCCACCGACCACCGAACCCGCAGTGAAGAAATGAGCGAGTGCCCCGTGTTTGAGTACGAGAAGGACGGCGCGGCGATCTACCGCCAGTCCTTTGCCACGATCCGCGCCGAGGCGGACCTCTCCGGGCTGCCCGCCTCGGTCGCCCAGGTCGCGGTGCGCATGATTCACGCCTGCGGGATGACCGACCTGCCCCAGGACCTCGGGTACACCCCGGACGTCGTCCTGCGGGCGCGCGCCGCCCTGGAGGCCGGCGCGCCGATCCTGTGCGACGTACAGATGGTCGCGAGCGGGGTCACCCGCAAGCGGCTGCCCGCCGACAACGAGGTGATCTGCACCCTCTCCGACCCGGCCGTGCCCGAACTCGCCGCGCGGATGGGCACCACGCGCAGCGCCGCGGCCCTCGAAGTCTGGCGCGACAAGGGCCTGTTGGAGGGATCGGTGATCGCCGTCGGCAACGCCCCGACCGCCCTCTTCCGCCTGCTGGAGATGATCGAGGAGGGCGCGCCGCGTCCCGCCGCCGTCATCGGCGTCCCCGTCGGCTTCATCGGCGCGGCCGAGTCCAAGGACGCGCTCGCCGCCCACCCCTCGGGCCTCGACCACCTGATCGTCCGGGGTCGGCGGGGCGGCAGCGCCATCGCCGCCGCGGCCGTCAACGCGATCGCGAGCGTGGCCGAATGAGCGCCGCCGACGTGACCCCCGGGAAGCTCTACGGCGTCGGGCTCGGCCCCGGCGACCCCTCCCTGATGACCCTGCGCGCCGTCGAGGTGATCGCGGAGGCGGACGTCGTCGCCTACCACTCCGCCCGCCACGGCCGTTCCATCGCCCGCTCGATCGCCGCGAAGCACCTGCGCGCCGACCACGTCGAGGAGCCGCTGGTCTACCCGGTCACCACCGAGACCACCGACCATCCCGGCGGCTACCAGGGCGCGATGGAGGAGTTCTACGAGGCCTCCGCCGCCCGCCTGGCCGCACACCTCGACGCCGGCCGGACCGTCGCCGTGCTCGCGGAGGGCGACCCGCTCTTCTACGGGTCGTACATGCACATGCACAAGCGGCTCGCGGACCGCTACCCGGCCGAGGTGATCCCCGGCGTGACCTCGGTGAGCGCCGCCGCCGCGCGCCTGGGCACCCCGCTGGTGGAGGGCGAGGAGGTGCTGACCATCCTGCCCGGCACCCTGCCCGAGGAGGAACTCACCGCCCGGCTCGCCGCCACCGACTCGGCGGTCGTGATGAAGCTCGGCCGCACCTTCCCCGCGGTGCGCCGGGCCATGGAGAACAGCGGCCGGCTCGCCGAGGCCCGCTACGTCGAGCGCGCCACCATGGCGGGCGAACGCACGGGATGGCTCGCCGACACCGACCCCGACAGCGTCCCGTACTTCGCCGTCGCCGTGGTGCCCAGCCGGATCGGCAACCCGGGCAGCGTCCCGTCCGGGCCCGGTGAGGTCGTCGTGGTCGGCACCGGACCGGCCGGCCCGCTGTGGCTGACCGCCGAGACCCGGCGGGCACTGGCCGACGCCGAGGTGCTGGTCGGGTACACCACCTACCTGGACCGGGTCCCGGTGAAGCCGGGTCAGGTCCGGCACGGCTCCGACAACAAGGTGGAGTCGGAGCGCGCCGAGTTCGCCCTGGACCTCGCCCGCCGCGGCAAGCGGGTCGTCGTCGTCTCGGGCGGCGACCCCGGCGTCTTCGCGATGGCCACGGCCGTCCTGGAGGTCGCCGGTCAGGACGCCTACAAGGACGTGCCGGTACGGGTCCTGCCGGGCGTGACCGCCGCCAACGCCGCGGCCGCGGCGGCCGGGGCGCCGCTCGGCCACGACTACGCCACGGTCTCGCTCTCCGACCGGCTCAAGCCGTGGGAGGTCATCGCCGAGCGGCTGCGCGCCGCCGCCGCGGCCGATCTGGTGCTCGCCCTGTACAACCCGGGTTCGCGCAGCCGCACCTGGCAGGTCGCTCAGGCCAGGGAACTCCTGCTGGAACTGCGCTCCCCGCAGACCCCGGTGGTCGTCGCACGGGACGTGGGCGGTCCGGAGCAGTCGGTGCGGATCGTGACCCTCGCCGAACTGGAACCGGCCGAGGTGGACATGCGCACGATCCTGCTGATCGGTTCCTCGCAGACCCAGGTCACCGAGCGGGCCGACGGGTCACGGGTGACGTGGACCCCGCGCCGCTACGCCTGACCGGCCGACGCGACGGCTGAGGCCCGGGGCGGTCACCGCCCCCCGGGCCCCGGCCGGCCGGCGGATTCGGGCCCGGAAGCGGGGTTGTCACGCCGCCGGGCCGTCGGGCCGTCACGCGGCCGGGCCGTCGGGCCGTCAGGTCCGTGAGCCGGGCAACCGGGCCAGCGCCGCCTCGACGGAGTCCGTCTCCGGCACGCCCCCGGGCACCGCCGGCCGCCGTACGACCAGCACCGCGATCCCCGCCTCGCGGGCGGCGACGAGCTTGGGCGCGGTGGCGTCGCCCCCGCTGTCCTTGGTCACCAGGAGGTCGATCCGGTGCCGGGCCAACAGCTCCCGCTCGTCGGCGAGGCCGAACGGCCCCCGCGCGAGCAGCACGTCGAGACGCGGCGGCCGCTCCCCGGCCGGCGGGTCCACCGAACGCACCAGGAACCAGGGCTCGGTGAGGTGCGCGAAGCGGTGCAGGCCCATCCGGCCGGTGGTCAGGAACACCCGGCGGCCCCGCTCCGGGAGCAGGGCGGCGGCATCGTCGAGGGAGTCGACGAACGTCCAGTCGTCGCCGGGCCCCGGGGTCCAGCCGGGCCGGCGCAACGCGAGCAGCGGCACGCCGGTGAGCCGCGCCGCCCGCGCCGCGTGGAAACTCATCCGCTCCGCGAACGGGTGGGTGGCGTCGACCAGGTGCGTGACCCGATGCGCGGTCATCCAGGCCGCCAGGCCCTCGACGCCGCCGAACCCGCCGATCCGGGTCCCGCCCGGCGGCAGCACCGGCGCGCCGACCCGGCCGGCCAGGGAGGTCGTCACCCGCAGCGGGGACCGCTCCAGCGCCTCCGCGAGCCGGCGGGCCTCCGTGGTGCCGCCCAGGATCAGCAGGTGACCGCAGTCCCCCTCAGCAGGCATGCCGGTCGCGTTCGGCGGAGTACAGGTGACTGTCGCGGAACTGCTCCGCGCCCAGGGTGCGACCCACCACGATCACCGCGGTGCGCACCAGCCCGGCCGCCTTCACCTGGTCCGCGATGTCGCTCAGTGTGCCGCGCAGGATCAACTCGTCGGGGCGGCTGGCCATCGCGACCACCGCGACGGGGCACTCGGACCCGTAGTGCGGCAGCAGTTCCTCGACGACTCGGTCGACGTACCGCGTGGCCAGGTGCAGGACCAGCAACGCGCCGCTGCGGCCGAGCGTCGCCAGGTCCTCCCCGGGCGGCATCGGGGTCGCCTGCTGGGCGATCCGGGTCAGGATCACGGTCTGCCCGACGGTGGGCACGGTCAACTCGCGCTTGAGCGCGGCGGCCGCGGCGGCGAACGCCGGCACGCCCGGGACCACCTCGTAGGGGATGCCCGCCGCGTCGAGGCGCCGCATCTGCTCGGCGACCGCGCTGAAGATCGACGGGTCGCCGGAGTGCAGCCGTGCCACGTCCAGGCCCGCCTCGTGCGCCCGCGCGAACTCCGCGACGATCTCGTCCAGGTTGAGCCGGGAGGTGTCGACGAGCCGGGCGTCGGCCGGGCATTCGGCCAGCAGCTCGCGCGGCACCAGGCTGCCCGCGTACAGGCACACGGGGGCGGCGGCCAGCGTCCGGGCACCGCGCACGGTGATCAGGTCGGCGGCGCCGGGGCCCGCTCCGATGAAGTACACGGTCATGTCTGGTCCTTCTCGTTCTCGTTCTCGTTCTCGGCCGTCCGGTCCGCGGTCCGGTCCGTCGTCGGGTGGGGCTTGGTGACCGACCACTGGGTGACCGCCATCGCCTGCCGCCAGCCCGTGAAGCCGCCGACCGGCACCGCGTGCGCGACGGCCAGCTTGACCAGTTCGCCACCGCGGCGGCGGTAGTGGTCGCCGAGCACCGCCTCCGACTCCAGGGTGACCGTGTTGACCACCAGCCGGCCGCCGGGCGCCAGCGCCGTCCAGGCCGCGTCGAGGAGGCCGGGCGCGGTCAGGCCGCCGCCGATGAACACCGCGTCGGGGGCGGGCAGTCCGATCAGCGCGTCGGGGGCCGCGCCGAGGACGACCCGCAGGCCGGGCACACCGAGGGCGGCGGCGTTGCGGGTGATCCGTTCGGCCCGCTCGGGGACGCGCTCCACGGCCACGGCCCGGCAGGAGGGGTGGCTGCGCATCCACTCGATGCCGATGGAACCGGAACCGCCGCCGATGTCCCACAGCAGCTCGCCCGGGGCCGGCGCGAGGGCGCACAGCGTCGCGGCCCGCACGTGCCGTTTGGTGAGCTGGCCGTCGTGTTCGTACGCGGTGTCGGGCAGGCCGGGAGTGGTGCCGATCCGCGGCGTCGGGGAGGCCGGGTCGCGGCGGCAGTCCACGGCCACCACGTTCAACGGGTCGCCCGGCGCCCGCTCCCAACCGTCGGCCCGACCCTCGTACGCGTCCTCGTGTGCGGAGCCGAGCTGCTCCAGTACCCGCATCCGGCTCGGGCCGAAGCCCCGGTCCCGCAGCAGTGCGGCGATCTCGGCCGGCGAGCCGGCGCCCGCGCTGAGCACGAGCACCCGCCGGCCCTCGTACAGGGCGGCGGCGAGCCGGGCCACGGGTCGGCCGACGACCGTGACGACCTCGGTGTCCTCCACCGGCCAGCCGAGCCGTGCGCAGGCGTACGACACCGAGGAGGGGTGCGGGAGGACGCGCAGGGCGTGCGGTCCGAGTTCCTCGCAGAGGGCGCGGCCGATCCCGTAGAACATGGGGTCGCCGCTGGCCAGTACCGCGATCGCGCGGCCGGCGTGCTCGGCCGTCAGCTTCGCCACCGCCGGGCGCAGCGGGCTCGGCCAGGCGACCCGTTCGCCGGGGCAGGCGTCGGTCGGCAGCAGGTCCAGTTGGCGGGGCCCGCCGATCAGCACCTCGGCGGAGGACAGCGCGGTCCGCGCGGCGGCGGTGAGCCCGGCCCAGCCGTCGGCGCCGAGGCCGACGACCGTCACGGGGAGGGCGGGGGGTGCGGAGCTCACTGCGTGGACCTCGGGGGAGGGGAAGCGGATGGACCCGCAGCCTACTGGCCTGCGCGCGCGCCCGGTCCCCGGGGTGACCGGGCCCACGTGCCGGCCCTCCGGGACCCGGGGTGTTACCCTCAGTAACCACGTCGTCGTGAGGGAGTCGAGATGCCCGGCTGGAACGTCAGGAACATCCCCGACCAGAGCGGCCGCACCGCCGTCGTGACCGGGGCCAACAGCGGCATCGGCCTGGTCGCCGCCCGCGAGCTGGCCCGCGCCGGCGCCGGCGTCGTCCTGGCCTGTCGCAGCGCGGCCCGGGGCCGGGCCGCGGCGGTGCGGCTGCGGGCCGAGGTCCCCGGCGCGGACGTGGAGTTCATGCCGCTGGACCTCGCGGACCTCGGCTCCGTACGGGAGTTCGCCCGGGCCTGGTCGCAGCGCCACGACACCCTGGACCTGCTCGTCAACAACGCCGGCGTGATGGCCCTGCCGTACGGACGGACCGCCGACGGCTTCGAGAGCCAGTTCGGGGTCAACCACCTGGGCCACTTCGCCCTCACCGGGCTGCTCATGCCCCGGATCCTCGCCGCCGGCGACGGGGCCCGGATCGTCAACCTCTCCAGCGCGTTCCACGCCCTCGGGGACATCGACCACGAGGACCTGAACGCCGAGCGCGCGTACCGGCGTTGGATCGCTTACGGGCGCTCCAAGACCGCCAACCTCCTCTTCACCCACGAACTCTCCCGGCGCCTGGCCGCCGCCGGCTCCGGGATCGTCACGGCCGCCGCCCACCCCGGTTACGCCTCCACCAACCTGCACGTCGCAGCGGCCCCCCGGGCCGGACGCACCCTCACCTCCCGGATCGCCGTCGCCGCGAACGCCGGGGTCAACGCCGTCGGCATCGCCGTCGTCGCGCAGTCCGCCGAGGCCGGCGCGCTGCCCACCCTGTACGCGGCCACCGCCCCCGGCGTCCGGCCCGACGCGTTCATCGGGCCGCGGCTCGGCTGGCGCGGGGCGCCCGTCCGGTCCTGGCGGGCCAAGTGGACCCTCGACGACGCGTCCGGTGAGCGGCTCTGGGCCGCCTCCGAGAAACTGACCGGGGTGTCGTACCCGCCGCTGTCGCGCTGAGCGCCGATGGCCGCGCGGAGACGGCCGACCGCCCCGTGCGGCCCTTGACGCGCGCCGGAACCGCCGTCACGGGCGCCCCGAAGTGAGCCCGTCCGCCCCCGGGACGCCTCCGGGCGCCCCGGACGGGCCCTGAACCGAACCCCGTCGCCCCCGGACACTCGGCGGCATGGAAGACGACGCTGCGGACAACCACCCAGAAGCCGGGCTCCCTCCGAGGCGCGGGCGCACCCGGCACGGATCCCGGGAACCGCCTCAGGGAGAGCCGGTCGCACGCGCGTAGAGCGCGCGGGTGCCGTCGTCGAACCAACTGCTGTACGAGGTCATCGCGTCGCCGCCGCCGTCCCGGCCGCCGACCACCCCGATCAGGGTGGACCCGTCGGTCAGGATCGGGCCGCCGCTGGTCCCGTCGGGCACCCCCGCGCAGTCCAGCCGCACCTGCGCGGGCCCGTCCGCACGGGCCGTGGTGTAGCAGTCCACCGGCTGTTCGGCGTCGTTCGGATAGCCCACCACCCGCGCGGGCGCGGGCAGTCGGGGGCGGAACCGGATCGCGGGCGCGTCGGTGACGTCCTCCAGCCGCTCCCCGGGGTGCCCGGGGCGGCGCACCTGGACGAAGGCCACGTCGTGATCGGGATCGGCGGACTCCGTCCAGCGCGGGTCCACGTCGATCCGGGTGGGCACCCAGACGCCGTACGGGGCCGTGCCGTCCCGGTAGCCCGGCACGAAGGCGAGGTTGGTGCGGAAGCCGCCCCGGTACACGCAGTGGGCGGCGGTGACCAGGAGGTCCCCGTCGGGGGAGTGCACCACGGCGGCGGAGCAGTGGTGGTCGGCGTCCCAGTCGCCGCCGGGGGAGAACAGCGCGCCGATCGCGGGCTCGGGCGCCGTGTTCCGGGCCTCCAGGGGGGAGGAGGGCCGCCAGGCGCCTCCCTGCCGCCACCGCACCGGGGTCGCGGGCCCGGCGGGCTCGGGCGTCGCCTCGGAACCGGTGGGGGCCGGGGTGTCGTCGCGGGGCGCCTCGACCTCCACCACCAGCCCGTCCAGGACCGCCGCGGCCGTCCGGTCCGCTCGTTCCGGATCCTGGAGGTAGGTGCCCCGGGCCGGGTCGCCGTCCGCGAGGTGCGCGGCGACGGCCCGCAGTTCCCACACGATCCAGGACCCGCCGCCCACCAGGGCGAGAACGATCCCGAGCAGCACGACGCGGACGCGTCTCGCCCCGCCCCCCGCCTTGCCGACCATGTGGCGCTCCCGCTCCCGCTCCCGAAGATCTTTTGACGTCCCGTCCGACGGGTGTGACGTGCCGAGGGTTCCCGAATGGGGACGTGTCCGTCCTCACAGCCCGTGCGAGGACCTGCGGACGGCGCCGCTACCCTTGTTGCGAACAGTTCGCAACAAGGGGTGAAGGTGTCGTCGTGGGATCTCCGGTGGTGCTCGGCATCGAATCGTCCTGCGACGAGACAGGCGCGGGGATCGTGCGCGACGGACGACTCCTCGCGCACGTCGTCGCGTCGAGCATGGACGAACACGCCCGCTTCGGCGGTGTGGTCCCCGAGATCGCGGCCCGCGCCCACCTGCACGCCTTCAACCCGGTCGTCCGCCGGGCCCTCGACCAGGCCGGACTGCGGATGTCGCAACTCGACGCGATCGCCGTCACCACCGGCCCCGGTCTCTCCGGCGCGCTCCAGGTCGGGCTCGCCGGCGCCAAGACCCTCGCCTACGCCCTGGACCTGCCGCTGTACGGGGTCCACCACCTGGCCGGACACGTCGCGGCCGACACCCTGGAGCACGGGCCGCTGCCCGAGCCCTGCATGGTCCTGATCGTCTCCGGCGGCCACACCTCGCTCCTGCTGGTGCGCGACCTCGTGCGCGAGCCGATCCTGCACCTCGGGGACACCCTCGACGACGCCGCCGGCGAGTGCTTCGACAAGGTAGCCCGGGTCCTCGGCCTGCCCTACCCGGGCGGCCCGGCCATCGACCGGGCCGCCCGGGCCGGCGACCCGAAGGCCGTCGCCTTCCCCCGCCCGCTCACCGGCGGCCCCCGCGAGGGCGACCCGTACGCCTACTCCTTCTCCTTCTCGGGGCTCAAGACCGCCGCGGCCCGCTGGGCCGAGGGCCATCGGCTGCGCGGCGAGGAACCGCCGGTCGCCGACGGCGCGGCCTCGCTCCAGGAGGCGGTGGCCGACGTACTGACCCGCAAGGCCGTCGCGGCCTGCAAGGAGTACGGGGTCGGGACCCTGGTGGTGGTCGGCGGGGTCGCCGCCAACTCCCGGGTGCGCGAGCTGGCGGAGCGGCGCTGCGCCGGCGCCGGAATCGAACTGCGGGTCCCGCCGATGACCCTGTGCACCGACAACGGCGCGATGATCGCGGCCGTCGGCGACCTGCTGGTCCGCTCCGGCGCGGAGCCGGCGCCGTACGGGTTGACGATCGACCCGTCCGCGCCGCTGGAGTACGCCGCCCTCAACCCGCGGGCGGCCGTCGAGCCGGCGTGAGCGCCGCGCCGGCGGCCGGCGCCGACGCCGCCCCGCCCGCCCCGGTGGGTTCCCCCGCCGCTCCGGCCCGCTCCGAACCCGACACCACATCACGCGGATCGTCGCCGAAGGGGACTGCGTGGTCGCGATGGGCTGTCCGGCACCCCAACAGTGGGCATTCGTCGACGTGTTCACCCTCTCGGCGGAAGGCATGCCGCGCGCCTGCCGGCGCTACTACGGCGGCCCGCCCCGCCAACGCCTCTCGGGCCGTTGAGTGCGGGACCCGCCACGCAGCCCCTGCCAGCTGCCCCCGCGCGGCCCCGCAGGGACCCGCACGATCCCGCGTCGATCACCTGAGGCATGCTGGCGACCCGGAACACCACCGCAGCCGAGGGAGCAACCAAGTGACCGACCGCCACATCGAGTTCGAGCGCCTGCACAACTTCCGTGACCTGGGCGGCTACCGCACCGCCGACGGCCGCACCGTCACGCCGGGCGTCCTGTACCGGTCCGACTCGCTCGGCAAGCTCCGGGACGCCGACTGGGACCGCTTCCTCGCGCTGGACATCCGTACCGTCATCGACCTCCGCTACCCCTGGGAAGCCGACGCCAAGGGCCGGGTACCCGAACCGCACCGCTTCACGTACGCCAACCTCAGCATCGAGCACCGCCCCTACGACCAGGCCGAGATCGACCCCGACATCGACCCCTGGCGCTACCTCGCCGACCGCTTCGCCGAGGTGACGGAGGACGGCGTCGAGGAGATCCGGCAGGCCATCGAGCTGATCGCCGAAGCCGAACCGGGACCGACCGTCTTCCACTGCACGTCCGGCAAGGACCGCACCGGCCTGATCGCGGCCTTCGTGCTGACCCTCCTCGGCGTGCCCGACGAGGAGATCCTCGCCGACTTCGCCCTCACCGAACTGGCCACCGAACGCCTCACGGCCGACTGGCACGCCGCCCACCCCGGCCGCACCATGCGCTGGCCCGCCTACGGCCGCGCCCCGGCCACCGTCATGGAGCTCGTCCTCGCCGACCTGAAGGCCCGCCACGGCTCCCCGACCGCCTACCTCACGAACCACGTCGGCATCACCCCGCTTACCGTGGCCCGACTGCACGCCCGACTGCTGACACCGGTGACGGCGTCCACGGAACCTGCGGCGTCCACGGAACCTGCGGCGTCCACCGCTCCCACCGCGCCCGCGACGGCCTGACGAGTCTCCGGGCCCCGGCCGCCGGCCACGCGTCTTCGCTCTACGTCTCCTCGTCTCTTCGTCGAAGCGGTTGAGCCCGGGCCCGCACGGGAGCAGGATGAACGGGACACGGGCACCGGGCGAACGCCGGTGCCCGACCCGGGCCCGTCCACCACCGAAACGGCGGCCGGGCGGACCGACCGACTCACGAGGTGGACGTATGGCACGGCGCGGCTATTGGCGCGAGGCCGACGGTTCCCCCGTCGCGGCGACCGAGGCACATGAGGCCTGGGCCCGCGAGGCCTATCCGCGCCTGTCGGGGGTGGCCGGCAGCTACCACGCCGTCATCACCTACAAGGACCTCGGCGAGGACGTCCAGCGGGCCTCGGGCATCCGCACCTCCGCGCTGCTCCACAACTGGATCGGCGCCGTCCTCGGCAGGGTGGTGCACGAGGTACACCGACGGGGCGACCCGCCCCTGACCGCCCTGGTCGTCCGCACCGACGACGGGATGGTCGGGGAGGGCTACCGGGAAGTCCTGGAACTCTCCGGGGAACAGGTGACGACGGAAGCCACCGACCGCGAGAACCACGCGGCCGAGTCACGGCTGGAGTGCTACCGCCGCTTCGGCGCCACCCTTCCCCCGGGAGGCGGCGAACCCGCACTCGCCCCCCGTCTCCAAGCCGCCCTCGCCCGCCGCCGCGCCCGCGAACCCGAGCCGCCGGCCCCGATCTGCCCCACCTGCTTCGTCCAACTCCCCACCACCGGGACCTGCGACAACTGCGCCTGACCGCGTGCCGGCTGAGGACCGACCGGAAGGGGCGCGCCTCGCCATGGACGGCCGGCTGCGCGAAGAGGTCCACCCCCCGACGCCGGGATCGCACGCACCTGCTCCGGCGAGTCGGACCCCTACACCCTCTCCCGGGGTGGCGCACCGCCGGGCGGCCCGGGCGGGTCAGCCCCTCGCGTGCTGGTGGAGGGTGGCTGCCAGGAGATGGGAGTCCAGCAGGGAGACGTCCGCCGTCCTGTCCGCCCGCGCGTAACCGGCCAGCATCCGTTTGGTCAGGACGAGGGCTTCGGGCGAGCGGCGGACCAGGGGTCTGGTCCAGGAATCGATCACCTTGTCCAACTGGTCCAGCGGAGCGGACCGGTGGAGCAGACCGATCCGCTCAGCCGTGGCGGCGTCGAAGACGTCGCAGGTGAGCATGAGCTCGCGGATCCTGGACGCGCCGGCCTCGGAGACCAGGCGTCCCATCGCCCCGCCCCACGCCGGCGGCAGCCCTATGCCGACCTCCGGCATGCGGAAGCGGCTGGTGTCGGCGCCGGCGCGCAGATCGCAGAAGGAGGCCAGGGCGAGACCCGCGCCGATGACCCGCCCGTGCAGTCGGGCGATGGTGACCGCGTGGGTGTTCTCCAGGGCCTGGCACAGGCGGTGCGCCTTGTCGGCGATGCGCCGCAGGGCCACCCCGGACGGGTCGGCGGCCAACGCCTCCTGGTACTCGTTGCGGTCGGCGCCCAGGCAGAAGTCCGTACCCAGCGAGGACAGCGTGAGGATCCGGACGTCGGGTCTCTCGTGGAGGTCGTCGAGCAGGGTGATGAGGTCGTCGAGGACCGCGGAGTCCAGCGTGTCCTCCTGCCCCCACGGGTTGAGGCCGACGTGCAGGACGGGCCCGTCCTGTTCGGTACGGATCGCCTTGGTGGCGGTTCGGGAGCGTACGGGGGCAGGGGCAGGGGCAGGGGCAGGGGCAGGGGCAGGGGCAGGGGCGGGGGCGTGTGCGGGAGCGGCGGGCGGGGCGGGGGCCCGACCCGGCGTGGGGATGGGGGTCAGGTCGGTCATGCGAGTGCCACGTCCAGGTTCAGCAGGCGCCGGAAGGCCACGCGGGGCGCCATCGACGGGGGGCGTACGAGGGTGAGGCGGGGCAGGCGCCGGATCAGCCGGCGCAGAAGGGTCTGCGCTTCGAGGCGGGCCAGCGGCGCGCCGAGGCAGTAGTGGATGCCGCCACTGAACGCCAGGTGGTCGGGGGTGCGTTCGGGGTCGAACCGGTCCGCGTCGCCATGTCTGGCCGGGTCCCGGTGCGCCGCTCCGATCATGAGGTGGACCATCTCGTCGCGGCGGATCTCGATGCCGCCCAGCACGGAGTCCTGCGACGCGACCCTGCTGATCACGTGGGTGGGTGGGTCGTAGCGGAGCGTCTCCTCCACGAACCCGGGTACGAGCCCGGGGTTGTCGGCGACCATGTCCCAGCGTTCCGGGCTTTCGACGAGCCTGAGCGTCATCGTCGACAGCAGGGTCGCGGTGGTTTCCAGGGCGGCCAACAGGACGAACAACACCAGGAAGTAGACGGCCTCGTCTGCCTTGTCCCGGTCGGGTTCGATCGCGTCCCACGTCCGGATCCACCGGGTGACGGGATCGTCACCGGGGTGGGAGCGCCGGTCGCGCACCAAAGCCATGAAATAGCAGCGGAGTTCGGCCGTGGCCGCGTCGGACAGGGCCAGCTGGCTGGCCGACGGAAGCAGTTCCTGCGTGAAGACCTGATCGTGTGTCAACTCGCGGAGCCGGGGCCAGTCTGCCTGCGGCAACCCCAGCCAGTCACCTATGGTGGCCACCGGCAGCTCCTCGCAGACAAGTTCCGAGAAGTCCGCCTCGCCGGTGCGTATTCGCTCCGTGAAGGCGTCGAGGAGCCGATCCGCGGTCCGGCTCACATTGCGGCCGATGCGTTCCACGGTGGCTCGGTCGAACGAGCCCGCAGCCCGTCGCACCTTGGTGTGGTCCGGGGGGTTGAGCGCGGCGAGCGTGTTGCTCATCTCGCGTGAGGAGGGCGCGTTCCAGCGCGTCCCGGGCCCCTGGCGCTCCCGCCACCGCCTGTCCGGCTCCAGCCACTGGCGGCTGCGCAGGACCTGGTCACAGGCGGCGAAACCCGTCACGGCGAAGCCGCCCCAGGGGGCGGGCACCACTTCGCCCCGCGAGAGGAGCTCGGCGTAGATCGGGAAGGGGTCGGCCTGCCCTCCGGCCGTCCGCAGACGGGAGAAGAGGGAGGCGGACGCCCGGCGGTCGTACGACGGAGTTGTGACAACCCCCATGATGGCGGCTCCTTTCTGAGAACCAGCCGCCATGCATACCCAGGTGATCGTTGGCGCATCCCCTACCACTGAGTACTCAGGAGGTTACTAGAATCACACTTGCCTCACTCGCCCCTGGTCCAGGCCAGAAAGCGGCTGAACAGGCCGCCCTTGGGCTGTGGCGCGAAACCGGCGTTCGTCCGCGAGGTGCCGGCGCGGGAGGACGAGGAGGCGGCTGCCTGCTGCCGGGGTGCCTGAGCAGCGCTCGATCCGGCCGCACCGTTCGGCCCGGCCGCTCCTGCCACACCGTTCGTACCGGCTGAACCGGCCGAGCCGGCCGCCTGGGTAACGGCCCTCGGGGTGAAGCGGATCGGGAGGGTGACCAGCGTGCGGCTCCACGGGCTCGGCGCCCAGGTGAGCGCCTTGAACGGGACGCGCAGCTCCACGTCGAGGAGCTGGTTGAGCAGCGTCTCGACCGCGGTCACGGCGATCATGAACGCCGGGTCCTTGGCGGGGCAAGCGTGCGGACCGGCCCCGAATGCCAAGTGCGCCTTGGCGCTGAGCTGTTCGCGGTGCTCGGTCAGCTTCGGATCGGTGTTGGCCGCGGCGAACGAGATGAGGATCGGGTCGTTGGTCCGGATCACCCTGCCGCCGAGCTCGACGTCGTGAGTCGGGTAGTGGGCCGCGTAGTTGGCGATCGGCGCGTAGTTCCAGAGGGTCTGGGAGACCGCGTCCTCGACCGGAAGGCCGACCTGCCAGTCCTCTCCGAGGTACAGGGCGCTGCTGGTGCCGATGGCCGCGGCCAGCGGCGCGGTGCCGCCGGAGAGCAGGGTGACCAGCTGGTGCAGCACCTCTTCGTCGCTCAGCTGGGACGAGTGCTCCATCAGGCGCGTCGTCAGGTCGTCCGTCGGCCGCCGCCGCTTGAGGGCGATCAGCTCCGTGAGCGCCCCGCCGAGTATCTCGTCGGCCCCGGGTGTTCCCTCGAAGATGCCACTGATACCGGCGATCACGCGGTCGCCGATCTCGGGCGGGCAGCCGAACAGATCGCTGAAGACCAGCAGGGGCAGCGGCTGGGCGTACTCGGCCATCAGCTCCGCCTGGCCGCGGATGTCGGTACTGAACTGACTGATCAGGTAGTTCGCCGACTGCTGTGTCTGCCTGATGAGTTGGTGCTCGTTGACCGTGGCGAGACTGTCGGTGACGGCCCGCCGCAGTCGGGCGTGTGCCGCACCGTCGCTGAAGAGCGCGTTGGGGCGGTAGCCCATCATGGGCAGTGCCGGGCTGTCGGCCGGGACGCGCCCTTCGTTGAGGGCGTTCCAGCGGCGGGAGTCGCGCACGAAGGAGGCGGGGTTCTGCAGGACGTACAGAGCGGCGTCGTAGCTCGTGACGAGCTCGGCCTGGACGTCGGGGGCGATCTCCACGGGCGCACTGGGACCGTAGGGCCGCAGCTGTGCGTAGTGGCTGTCGGGATCGGCTCCGAACGAGGGGCCGTACATCCGGACGTTCCCGTGCGCGGGGCAGCCGGGGGGTATCTCCTGCGGTTCACGTGGCTGTTGCATTCCTGCGCTCCTAGCCGAGTTGGGACATGAGGTGTTTCACGAGGGTGATGAGGGCCCGCGCGGAGGAGTTCTCGTCCCGTACGTCACACTCCACGACGGGGGTGTCGGCGGTGAGGTTCAGGGCCTCGTGCACCTCGTCGAGCGGGTAGTGCGTGGTGCCCTCGAAGTGGTTCACGGCGATGGCGTACGTCAGGCCGAACCGTTCGACGAGGTCCAGGACGGGGAAGGACTCGTGCAGTCGCTCCGGGTCGACGAGGACCAGCGCGCCCAGGGCGCCCCGGGAGAGCTCCTCCCACATCTCCTTGAAGCGCTCCTGGCCGGGCGTTCCGAAGAGGTAGAGGACCAGGGTGTCGCTGAGGGTGAGCCGGCCGAAGTCCATGGCGACGGTGGTGGTCTTCTTGTCGGGTGTGCCCGACAGGTCATCGAAGCCCACGCTGGCTTCGGTGATCTCTTCCTCGGTCCGCAGGGGCTCGATCTCGGAGAGACTGCCGATGCAGGTGGTCTTGCCGACCCCGAAGTGCCCCACTATGAGGATCTTCACCGCGTGGGAGACATCTGGATCCAGGTACACGCGTTACGCTCCGAATCGATTCTTCAGGCCCTCGAGGACGGCGCTGACCAGTTCTCTGTCGACACGTTCGGCGCGCGGTATCGGTGTCCTCGCGAGGATGAGACCGTCCTCCTCCAACTGCGCCAGCAGGATGCGGACGATGCCCAGGGGCAGGTGCGTGTGCCCCGCCACCTCGGCCACCGACAGGAAGCCGTTCGCGACCAGATCCATGACCTGCGCCGCTTCCGGGGACAGCGTGCGCGCCGCGACCTGTCCGGTCTCCGCGGCCGCCGTCACGAGCGTCGTGTGCTCGTACTCGTGGTCCGGGGGCAGCCCTCGTCCGTTCGTGATCACGAAGAGGGGGACTAACGGAGACGTCAGCTCCAGCTCTTCATCCCGTTCGAACCCGTCAGACATGGCCCGTCCCCTTCCCCGGTATCGCCGTCGCCGTCAGTCTGGGAACCACCTCGTGCAGACGCGTGGTGAACTGTTCTATGTCGCAGTCGTGTTCGGCGGCGGCGGCCAGGAACGCGTCGGGTCCGGCCGTCATCAGGAAGATCCAGCCGTGCTGGAACTCGATGACCGTCTGACGCCACTGGGCGTCCTCGGCGGCCCCCGCGAACTGGGAGGTGACCCGGCTGTAGGCGTGGATGCCCGTCATGGCCGCGGAGATCGTGTCCGCGAGATCGCGACTCATCCCGCTGGTCGCCCCGCGGGGAAGGCCGTCCGATCCCAGCAACACGGCGTGGCGGGCGCCCTTGACCTCGGACATCACCTGGTCGAGCTCACGAAGGGCGAATCCCGCGTCACCGGAACTCTGCTGCCGGTGGGCGTTCCCGCGCGGACCGCCCGCGTCCTCGGCGCTCACCCGCGGCGGTGAGGTGAGGTTGTTGCCCAGCCGGGCGACCAGCCGGTGCATGCGGAAGGAGATCTGCTGCATGTCCACATCGGGCGCGGCCGCGGCGGCGAGGTAGGAGCCCTGCCCCGCCCCGATCAGGAAGCTCCAGCCGTGCGAGAACTCGATGATGGTCTGGTTCCACTGCCGGTCCTCCTCCGGCCCGGCGAAGTGGGCCGTCGCCCGGCTCAGCGACTGCATCCCGGCCATGGCCGCGGAGATGGTGCGCACGTCCTTCTCGGCCAGGCCCTCCGTCGCCCCGCGAGGAAGGCCGTCCGCGGACAGCAGGACGGCGTGCCGTGCATGGGGCACGTTGTGCACGATGTCCTCGAGCATCCACGACAGGTCTGCGGTCATGCCTCTTTGGGCCCTTCGAACGAGGTGGCGTCAAGGTTGCGGCCGGACAGCGTGCCGCGCTGGAAGGCCCCCAGACCGCGCCCGGAAGCGCGGCCCGTCTCACCCGGGATCCGAGGCGCCGGCGAGGCGGTGTCGGGATCGGGGACGCTCGCGATGGGAGCCTGGCGTGCGCCGCGCTTGGGCAGACCGTGCATCGTCCGCGACGTCGCGCTCTGCGGCCGGCTCTCGGTGACGCGCCGGATGTCGCTGACCGGAGCCTCCTGGACGGGCGGTATCTCCTCCATGGTCCACAGCTCCTCGGGCAAGAGGACGACGGCCCTGACGCCGCCGTACCGGGAGACTCCGGTGACGTCGACCCTGAAACCGTGCTGACGCGCGATCAGGCCGATGACCGGGAAGCCGAACTTCGGCTGGGTCCCGAGCTGCGACAGTCGGGGGGCGACTTCCCCGGAGAGCAGCGCGGTCGCCCGCTGCCGCTCCTCGTCGTTCATGCTGACACCGGCGTCGTCGATGACGATGCACAGGTTGTTCTGCACGCGCTGGAACGTCACCTCGATCGGCGCGTCCTGCTGCGAGAAACTCGCGGCGTTGTCGAGCAGCTCCGCAACGGCGAGGGCGACGGGCGCGACCGCGGACGCCTTCAGGGCGAGACTGGTCTGCTGCATGATGGCGACCCGGTGGAAGTTGCGGATCTGGCCCTGGGCGCTGCGCACCACGTCGTAGACGGCGGCGGGCCTGTTGCGCCGGCCGAGCGGCGCACCGCACATCACGGCGATGCCCTGAGCCTTGCGCGCCATCTGGGCGTTGGCGTGGTTGACGTCCAACAGATCGCTGAGGACGCCGTGTCCGCCGTACTTGCGCTGGATGCCGTCCAAAAGCGTCGTCTGCTCGGCCGCGAGGCTCTGCAAGAGGCTGGCGGCGCCCTTGAGGACGGCCTTGGTGTTCTCCTCCGCCGCCTCCTTGGCCTCGCGGAGCGTGGCGTCCTGCTCGCCCCGGAACCTCTGCAACTCGGCGCGCGCCGCGTGCAGATGGCTGTCCGCCGCGAGCAACCGGTCCCTCAGTTCGGCCTCGGTATGCTTCTTCTTCGCCCCCAAAGCCCTGTTGCGGGCGGCGAGTGCCACGACCGCGACAACGGCTATCGCCGCCACCGCAACCAAGCACCACACAAGTGCGTCTCGATTCATGGAAACCTTCCCGGCGCATGGCATGCGGACGGCTGCAGATACACCTCGCGAGGCCCCGCAACACAGCTGATCGGCACGGTTCACCTGCGGTTACGCGGAGAACACGGTGCCGATCACATCAGCATCTGCATCAAAACGGATCAAGATCACAGATGCGGGGATGCTATCACCGGATCTTCGACACCCTGGACGCCCTCCGCGGCACCCCACGCGCCCAACCCGGCTGTGGCAAAGGCGGGTTGTCGTGGCCCTTCGACCTCGCATCCGCCGCCGGTCACCCTTCCCGTTGCCGATTCGCCGGCAGTTCTTCACGAGAGAGGTGACAATCCCTCACATCGCACCGCTACACCGCCGACCAAACCCTCACCAGACCTCATCGGCGGGCGGATCGCGCCCGGTTCGTCGACGCCGATACGTGTGTTGAGGTGCCGCCGCACCGGGGGACAAGCGCCGGTCCGACGTGATCAAGCCGGCGCGATTGGCTGGTACTCGATGCTCGCGAGCGGGGCTTCACTCAACGGCGCTGATGTGCCAACTACAGCCAGTCGCGCTTCCTGAAGGGCAGCGTCGGCGCCGTGGTCCCTCGCGAGTCCCCCCCGGTGGCGCCGCATGGCAGTACGCGTACGACGCACTCGGCCGCCGCAGGTCCACGCAACGCCTCGCGGCCGACGGCATGACGCCCCTGACCCAGCGAGAACGCCTCCTGGACCGGGACGCTCCCCAAGGGGTCGTATATTCACGCTTCTTCATCATCGTCACCGACTTGGTGGGCGCCCTCGTAGAGCTGATCGACGAGCCCGGCGCACCGGCCTGGCGCACCCACACCACTCTGTGGGGCACCACAGCCTGGGCGCCCACCGACAGGGCGTACACACCACTTCGTTTCCCAGGTCAGTACTTCGACCCAGAATCGGGTCTTCACTACAACTAGTTCCGCCACTACGACCCCGAAACCGCCCGCTACCTCAGCCACGCCCCCCAGGCTTCACTCCGGCGCCCAACCCTGCGGCCTACGTTCCCAATCCCCGCACGTGGGTCGATCCCGCAGGGCGGGCCCGGGTTCTGCGGGCCGAAGTGGTGGACTGAGCCATTTGACAACAGCGGCAGAAACAACGCCTACCAGCTTCCCACCCACGAACTTTCAGGAAAGCGCCTACTACGCGCCAACTCGCCAACAGACGTACATTGTGGGCGAAAGTCCCAGATGGGTGAACTGATGACAGAAGAGGAACCGACGATCCGCATCGCCCCGTGGATGCACGTCATCACAACAGGCGGCTTCGTACGTCTTGATGAACTGCTGCCCACGTCGGGTAGTGTTTACGTGGCCCGACTGAATGGGCGGGACATGACCGACGAGATATCAACGTTCCGGCAGTTCGATGAATTGCTGAAGTTTCCCAAGTATTTCGGATGGAACTGGAATGCGTTCTATGACTGCCTTCGTGATCTTCAATGGCTTTCATCGGACCATCATGTCCTCGTTGTCGACTCCGCTGAGAATGTCCTTTCCGAGGACGGTGTTGCTCGCGAGGAGTTTTTCAGAACCCTGTGGCGTGCCGGTCAGCGGTGGTCCTACGTCAAGAGGCCCGAGGGCGTCACGCTCAGCAAACTCTCCGTCGTCCTGTCATGCGGCAAGGAGTCCGCTTCCGGCCTCGCAAGACGGCTTGGAGCACTCCAGGCCCCACCGAGCTCCTAGGCGACCGGGCTGCCTGTCATAGCCAGTCGCGCTTCTTGAAGATGACGTACAGGCTGACGCAGACCACTGCCATCAGCAGGACCGCGAAGGGGTAGCCGAGGGCCCACTTGAGTTCCGGCATGGTGTCGAAGTTCATGCCGTAGATGGTGCCGACCAGGGTGGGGGCGAAGAGGATGGCGGCCCAGGCGGAGATCTTCTTGATCTCCTCGTTCTGTTCGAAGCCGGCTTCGGCCAAGGCGCGCATCTCGGCGTTCTGTTGTTGGGAGACCAGGGTGGCGTTGACCGTCAGGATTTCGGTCAGGGCTTGGCGGAAGCCGTCGACGCGTTCGCTGGTGTGGGTCACGTGGTCGGCTACGTCGCGGAGGTAGCGCTGGAGTTCCTCGTCCGTGCCGTACTTGGCGAAGCCGGCCATCAGGCTGTGGAGCATGCCGACCAGTGGGCGGGTGGCGCGCTGGAATTCGACCATCTCGCGGGAGAGCGCGTAGATGCGGCGGGAGACCTCGGGGTCGCCGCGGAAGACCTCGGTCTCGATCTCGTCCATGTCGTTCTGGACGCCTTCGACCACCGGGGCGTACCCGTCGACGACCGCGTCGAGGATGGCGTACAGGGCGGCTTCCGGGCCGAGGGAGAGGAGGTCGGGGGTTTCCTCCATGCGGCGGCGGACGGCGGAGAGGTCGGGGGCCGCGCCGTGGCGGACCGTGATGAGGAAGTCCGGGCCGACGAAGACGTGGAGCTCGCCGAAGTCGACCTCCTCCAGGGCGTCCAGGTACCGGGCGGCGCGCAGGACGACGAAGAGGGTGTCGCCGTAGCGCTCCAGCTTGGGACGTTGGTGTGCCTCCAGTGCGTCCTCGATGGACAGCGGGTGGAGGTTGAACTCGGTTGCTAGGGAGTGGAGTTCTGCTTCCGTCGGGCGGTGCAGGCCGATCCAGGCCATTCCGTCGGGCTGTTCGCGCAGTTGCCGGAAGGTATCGGCGAGTGTGCCGGGGGACGCGGCGCGCCGGCCGTCGCGGTAGACGGCGGAGTCGATCACGCTGCGGTGGTTCGGGGGCGTGGGTTCCGGCGACGCGGGGCCCGGGGTGGACGCCGATGCCGGGGGAGTGGTGGGCGGGGGGCCGGCCGGTGAGGAGGGCCGGAGCCACCCCGTACGCCGCGACGATGACCCTGACGATCCCGATGACCTCGATGATCCCGATGAGGTCGACGAGCCGCCCGAGCCGCCCGAGACCGAGGAGCCCGACAAGCCTGACGAGCCCGAGGGACCCGACGAGCCCGACAAGCCTGACGAGTCTGGATGGGAACCCGGCGATCCCGACGGCGTGGACGGGCGGCGGTGTGGGCGCTCCGGCATCGCGGCTCAGCTCCCGGTGGTCGGTCGGACGTGTGTTTGGGGGCAAGGGGAAGGGTATAGGGGGGAATGCGCCGGGAGGTTGCGGACCGTTCCTGTCCGCATGCCGGGCTAGCGTGCTGTCATGGCCTCCAGAACCGATCCCGTACTCGACACCCGCGCACTGAACCGTGCCACGCTGGCCCGCCAGCTGTTGCTGAGCCGCGCCGAGACGTCGGCGCGGGACGCCGTCGCGCACCTCGTCGGGCTCCAGGCGCAGAACGTCAAACCGCCGTACTTCCAGCTGCACGCCCGGCTCGCCGGGTTCAGGCCCGCCGAGCTGGCCGGGCTGATGGAAGCCCGCCAGGTGGTCCGGATGGTCACCTTGCGTTCCACCATCCACACCCACACGGCTGACGACGCGCTGACGCTGCGGCCGCTGGTCCAGGCGGCTCGCGACCGTGAGGTCAACCAGTTCCGCAAGGGCCTCGTCGGGGTGGACCTGGACCGGCTGGCCCTGGACGCGCGCGCGTTCGTGGAGGCCGAACCGCGCACCATGGGGGAGATCCGGGAGGAGCTCCTCAAGGCGTGGCCCGACGCCGACCCGCAGTCCCTGTCCGTCGCCGCGCGCTGCCTGTTGCCGCTCGTACAGGTGACCCCGCGCGGGGTGTGGGGGCGCGGCGGGCAGGTACGGCTCACCACCGTGGAGAACTGGCTCCGGCGGCCGGTCGGGGAGGCGCAGAGCGTCGACGACGTGGTGCTGCGGTACCTGGGCGCCTTCGGCCCCGCCTCGGTGAAGGACATGCAGACCTGGGCCGGGCTGACGCGGTTGAAGGAGCCGTTCGAGCGGTTGCGGCCGCGGCTGCTCACCTTCCGCGACGAGAACGGCGTCGAGCTGTTCGACCTGCCCGACGCGCCGCGGCCCGATCCCGGAACGCCGGCCCCGCCACGCTTCCTTCCCGAGTTCGACAACCTGCTGCTCTCCCACGCCGACCGGTCGCGCGTGGTCGCCCCGGAGCTGAAGGGCCGTACCTGGAGCGGCAACCAGGCCCACCGCGTGCTGCTGCTCGACGGTTTCCTCGGCGGGCTGTGGAAGGCGGACGCCGGGGTGCTCACGGTGGAACTCTTCGGCCCGGCGTCACGGGCGCGGAAGGAGGAGATCGTCGCCGAGGGGGAGGCGCTGCTCGCGGACATGGCCGATACGCCGGCGGGTGCCGACACGCCGGCCGGTGCCGGTGCCGGTGCCGGTGCCGGTACCGGTGGAACGGTCGAGCCCTCGGCCGCACCCGGATCGGCGTTCTCGGTCGAACCCGGAGCACCGCCCTCGGTCGAACCCGGATCGGCGCCCTCGGCCGGGCCCGGTGCCGCGCCCGCGAACGGCACCGTCTCCGTGCGCTTCGGGTCAATCCGAGGCTGACGGCGGCCTGGTGGTGTCCGTGTCCGGCGCGGCACGATGCCTCCCATGACGGAGAACAGCGCCACCCACACCTTCCTGGCCGCGCGGGATTTCCTGCTCGAACGTCGCGGGGACTACGACGCCGCCCACGCCGGGTTCACCTGGCCCCGCCCCGAGCGGTTCAACTGGGCCCTCGACTGGTTCGACCACCTCGCCCGGGGGAACACGGCCGACGCCCTGCGCATCGTCGAGGAGGACGGAACGAGCGAGGGAGTGTCCTTCGAGGAGCTGAGCGCGCGTTCGGCGGCCGCGGCGAACTGGCTGCGCGCCCAAGGTGTCGCGGCGGGCGACCGGATCCTGGTCATGCTCGGCAACCAGAGCGAACTGTGGGACGTCATGCTCGCCGCGATGAAGATGCGGGCCGTGGTCATCCCCGCCACCCCGCTGCTCGGGGCCGCCGACCTCCGCGACCGGGTCGAACGGGGCCGGGTACGGCACGTCATCGCGCGCGCCGAGGACACGGGCAAGTTCGCCGAGGTGCCCGGCGCCTATACCCGGATCGCCGCCGGCGCCGAGGTCCCGGCGGGCTGGCTGCGACTGGCCGACTTCCACACCGCCGACCGGAGCTTCAGCCCGGACGCGGAGACCCTGGCCGGCGACCCGCTGATGCTGTACTTCACCTCGGGGACCACCGCCCGTCCCAAGCTCGTCGAGCACACCCACGCCTCGTACCCGATCGGGCACCTCTCCACCATGTACTGGCTCGGGCTGCGACCCGGCGACGTGCACCTCAACATCGCCTCGCCCGGGTGGGCCAAGCACGCCTGGTCCAACCTCTTCGCACCCTGGAACGCCGGCGCGACCGTCTTCGTCCACAACTACGCGCGCTTCGACGCCGAGCGGCTCATGGCCGAGATGGACCGGGGCGGCGTCACCACCTTCTGCGCCCCGCCGACCGTCTGGCGGATGCTGATCCAGTCCGACCTCACCCGGCTCCGGAACCCCCCGCGCGAGGCGGTCGCCGCGGGTGAACCGCTCAACCCGGAGGTCATCGAGAGGATCCGCGAGGCCTGGGGCGTGACCATCCGCGACGGATTCGGTCAGACGGAGACGACCCTCCAGGTGGGCAACTTCCCGGGGGTGCCCGTCAAGCCGGGCTCCATGGGCCGTCCGTCACCCGGCTACGAGATCGTGCTCCTGGACTCCGTCACCGGCAAGGAGTCCGATCGGGAGGGCGAGGTCTGCGTGGACCTGCGGACCCGTCCCGCCGGGGTGATGACCGGCTACCGCGATGACCCGGACCGCACCGCGGAGGCCATGGCGGACGGCCTCTACCGCACGGGGGACATCGCCTCGCGCGACGCGGACGGCTACCTCACCTACGTGGGGCGGGCGGACGACGTGTTCAAGGCCTCGGACTACAAGATCAGCCCGTTCGAGCTGGAGAGCGCCCTGCTGGAGCACGAGGCCGTGGCCGAGGCCGCCGTGGTCCCGGCCCCGGACCCGCTCCGGCTGGCGGTGCCGAAGGCGTACATCACGCTCGCCGCCGGATGGGAGCCGGGGAAGGAGACGGCCCGGCTGCTGTTCGAGCACTCCCGGGCGGTGCTCTCCCCGTACAAGAGGGTCCGCCGCATCGAGTTCGGGGAGCTGCCGAAGACCGTGTCCGGCAAGATCCGCCGGGTCGAGCTGCGCGAGCTCACCGAGGCCGGGTCCGGGACGGAGTACGACGAGGCCGACCTGGACTGAGCCGAGCCGGCGCGCCGCACACCGGCCTCGCGTCCGTGTCGGGCGCGCCGGCCACCGGCCTCGCGTCGGTTTCGGGTACTCCGGACACCGGCCTCGCGTCGGCCTTACGCGGGCAGCTGGGCCTCGATCGCCGCGACGATCTCGGGGGACTCGGGCTCGGTGCGCGGCCGGAAGCGGCCGACGACCTCGCCGGCGGGGGAGATCAGGAACTTCTCGAAGTTCCACTGGATGTCCCCCGCCTCACCCTCGGCGTCCGGGGTCTTCACCAGTTCCGTGTACAGCGGGTGCCGGTTCTCGCCGTTGACCTCGGACTTCTCCAGCATGGGGAAGGTGACCCCGAAACCGGCCGCGCAGAAGGTCTGGATGTCGTCCGCGGTGCCGGGCTCCTGGCCGCCGAACTGGTTGCACGGCACGCCGATCACCGTGAACCCCTTCTTCTCGTACGCGAACTGCAGGCGGGCGAGGCCCGAGTACTGGGGGGTGAGTCCGCACTGCGAGGCGGTGTTCACCAGCAGGATCGCCTTGCCCTTGTGCGCCGCGAGGCTGGTGGGCTCGTCGTCCAGGGTGGTCAGCGGAATGTCGTACAGGCTCATCGGGCTCTCCTCGGCGGGAAGGGCGGTCAAGGCCTCCGAGCCTAGTACCACGCCGTTGATCACGATCTTCCCGGTCGAGCGGCGGCGACGGCGGCCCCTGCCGCCCGCGGCTCAGGCCCCCGACGCGATCAATCGGTCCGCCGGATCGTTGACCGGCTGCGGCATGCCCGTCAGGTCCATGACGAACAGCGGTATCCCCAGGTGGTCCGCCCGCTCGCGGGCCTCCGTCGTGTAGCCGGCGAGGGAGAAGTAGACGCTCGCGGCCGAGACCGTGAGCCCGTTCAGCCACACGCACTCCACCGCCCGCAGCCCGGCCGGCGCCGTCGTCGGGTCCACCTGCGCCACCACCCCGGGAGCCCGCAGGTCCACCGCCGCGGCGGGGGTCGGCGGCCCGTCGGGCCGGCGTACGTCACGGAAGCCGAGCCAGCGCAGGTACAACGCGGCCGTGACCACCGCGTCCCGGCCGGTCCGGATGGTCACCGGCCGAAACGGCGCCCGATCCGCAGCGGGAGGCTCCGCGGCAGGCGGGTCCGCGGCGGGAGGCTCGGCAACGGGTGGGCCCGCGGCGGGCGGGTCCGCCGGTACCGCGGACCCGGGCGCGGAATCCGCGCCGAACGAGGACCACCCCGCCCCGGACGCCGCCCCCGGCTCCTCGGACCGTATGTCGCCCCTCGGCCCCCGCATCCCCCACATTCCCCGCGCCTCGGGGACGGGTCCGGGTGCGGGCGGGGCGGGATCACCGGATCCCGGCGGATGGACGGGTATCAGCGCCACGGTCCCGCACGCGGCGCACCCCACCTCCGGGCGCGGCCACTCGCTCTCCCGGCCGCAGGCCTCGCACCGCACCGCCACCCAGCTGTCCGACCAACTGCGGCGGGTCAGGGGCGCGGTCGGCGCCGCCAGGTTCAGCGGTGGCGTGACCGGGCTCCCGCAGGCGCAGGGGAAGACCGGCGCGCTGTACGTGTTCTCGCGCCGGCACGTCGGGCAGCGCACCGGTACCGCTTCCGCCATGAGGCCGGACCCCCTCCGTCGCTGTGCGTGGGTCCATGCTCCACCACCGGCGACGGTCGGGGCGTGCACCTCCTCGATTTTCCGTCGCGCCATGGTCATTCGTACAAGTCACCGAGCGAGAAGCGGCTTTTGGTGGGTTCCGGGGTGGCGAACCGCCTTGACGCACCCGGGAGTGGCCGCTTAGCTTGTTCCGTATAGCAGAACAAAACTTCCGGATTACGGAAAAGCCTGACCGCCAGACCCGCAGGAGAACTCGATGCCTCGTATGACAGCCGCCGCCGCTGCAGTGGAGATCCTCAAGCGCGAGGGCGTTTCGCAAGCGTTCGGCGTGCCCGGCGCTGCGATCAACCCGTTCTACCGCGAGCTCAAGAACGTCGGTGGCATCAACCACACCCTCGCCCGCCACGTCGAGGGCGCCTCGCACATGGCCGAGGGGTACACCCGCACGACGCCGGGCAACATCGGTGTCTGCATCGGTACGTCCGGCCCCGCCGGCACCGACATGATCACCGGCCTCTACTCGGCCATCGCGGACTCGATCCCGATCCTGTGCATCACCGGTCAGGCCCCGGTCGCGAAGCTGCACAAGGAAGACTTCCAGGCCGTCGACATCGCCTCGATCGCCAAGCCCGTCACGAAGGCCGCGACCACGGTCCTGGAGGCCGCGCAGGTCCCCGGCGTGTTCCAGCAGGCCTTCTACCTGATGCGCTCCGGCCGCCCCGGCCCGGTCCTCATCGACCTGCCGATCGACGTCCAGCTGACCGAGATCGAGTTCGACCCCGACCTCTACGAGCCGCTGGCCGTGCACAAGCCCGCCGCGACCCGCAAGCAGGCCGAGAAGGCCATCCAGTTCCTGCTGGAGTCCGAGCGCCCGCTGATCGTCGCCGGTGGCGGCATCATCAACGCCGACGCCTCCGACCTGCTGGTCGAGTTCGCCGAGCTGACCGGTGTCCCGGTCATCTCCACCCTCATGGGCTGGGGCGTCATCCCCGACGACCACGAGCTCGCCGCCGGCATGGTCGGTGTCCAGACCTCGCACCGCTACGGCAACGCGACGTTCCTGGAGTCGGACTTCGTCCTGGGCATCGGCAACCGCTGGGCCAACCGTCACACCGGTTACAACCTGGACGCGTACCTCGGTGACCGCAAGTTCGTCCACGTGGACATCGAGCCCACCCAGATCGGCAAGATCTTCGCCCCCGACCTCGGCATCGCCTCCGACGCCAAGGCCGCGCTGGAGATCTTCATCGAGGTCGCCAAGGAGCTGAAGGCCGAGGGCAAGCTGCCCGACTTCAGCGGCTGGGTCGCCTCGCACCTGGAGCGCAAGGGCACGCTCCAGCGCCGTACGCACTTCGACAACATCCCCATGAAGCCGCAGCGCGTCTACGAGGAGATGAACAAGGCCTTCGGCCCGGAGACCCGCTACGTCACCACGATCGGTCTCTCCCAGATCGCCGGCGCGCAGATGCTGCACGTCTTCAAGCCGCGCCACTGGATCAACTGCGGCCAGGCCGGCCCGCTCGGCTGGACGATCCCGGCCGCGCTGGGTGTCGCCACCGCCGACCCGCAGACCCCCGTCGTCGCCCTCTCCGGCGACTACGACTTCCAGTTCATGCTGGAGGAGCTGGCGGTCGGTGCGCAGCACAAGATCCCGTACGTCCACGTCCTGGTGAACAACGCCTACCTGGGTCTGATTCGTCAGGCGCAGGGTGGTCTGGGCATCAACTTCGAGGTCAACCTCGAATTCGAGAACATCAACGCCCCCGAGCTGGGCGTCTACGGCGTCGACCACGTCAAGGTCGTCGAGGGCCTGGGCTGCAAGGCGATCCGGGTCACCGACCCGAACGAGCTGGGTGCCGCCCTGGAGGAGGCCAAGAAGCTCGCCGCCGAGTACAGCGTCCCGGTGGTCGTCGAGGCGATCCTGGAGCGCGTCACCAACATCTCGATGAGCAAGACGGTCGACATGAGCGACGTCACCGAGTTCGAGGAGCTCGCGACCGAGCCGGGCCACGCCCCGACCGCGATCCGCCCGCTGACCGTCTGACCGTCTGACCGTCTGGGCGTCTGAGCGTCTGGGCGTGAAGCGGTAGGTCGTGTTCGCCACGACCCCGACGGCCCCCGTCCCTCCGGCAGGAGGGGCGGGGGCCGTTCCGCGTTCCGCCACGGGGGCCGCGGGGGCGCCGGGTCAAGCGGACACCGGGCCGCGGGGGTCGCCGGGGTCGTTCGGGGGGCCACCCGGACGCCCCGGCGCGGGAGTCACTTTCCGGGATGCGTGCCGAGTTCCGCGTCCAGCGCGCCCGCGATCAGGTCGCGGGCGCGGTCCAGGGCCAGCGAACCGCTCAACCAGCGCTCGCTCAACCCCTCCACCAGCGCGGTCAGCCGCTCGGCGACGTCCAGCGGGACCGCCCGGGGGTCGGCGAGGCCCGCCACCTGGGCGTCCATGATCGAATCGGCGGTGTCCCGGTTCCACGTGCGGGTGGAGTCCGCCAGCGTCTCGCGCAGGTCCGTGTCGAAGATCGCGCTGGCCCGCAACTCCCCCCAGGCGATGCTGTTCTCGCGGACCCGGGTGGTGTCCTGGAGCTCGCTCAGCAGCAACTGGAGCAGTACGCCCCGGGCGTCCTCGGAGTCGTCGAGCGCCTCGTCGGTGTAGCCGGTGGCGCGGTCGCTGATGAAGGCGAGGGTCCGCTGGATCAAGCCGGCCCGGTCCTTGAAGTGGTAATAGATCAGCGCCGTGGACACCCCGGCCTCGGACGCCAGCTCCTCGACGCGCAGTCCCCTGACGCCGTTGCGGGCGATCACGCGTACGGCTGCTTCCAAGATCAACGATTGGCGATCGGCCACTCTTGTTCGCACCTTTCGGGTCCCTACCTCTTGACTGACCTTTCAGTCAGGTCCCACGATAGCTCCCACCGAGGTTACTGACCGGATTTTCAGTCACCGTTCACCTGACTGAAATTTCAGTCAGGATGCGTTCGCGAGGTCGCCGGGGTGCACGCCGGCCGCGATCACCCTCCTCGTACCCGTCCCATCAGCCCCACCAGCCCAGCCCGCACCAAAGGAGCACCTCCCATGAGTCCGCTGAGTCCGCCGAGTCCGCCGACCCCGACGTACCCCCGCATGCCCGCCGAGTGGGCCGAGCACGAGGCCTGCCTGATGGCGTGGCCCACCCGGCCCGCCCTGTGGGGGCCGGCCTTCGAAGCGGCGCGGCGCGAGTACGCGGCGGTGGCCCGTGCCATCGCCGACTTCGAACCGGTCGTCATGATCGCCGCGGCCGACTCGGTGGACGGGGCCCGCGCCGTCTTCGGCGACGATCCCGGCATCGAGGTGATCGAGCTGCCGATCGACGACTCCTGGCTCCGCGACTCCGGCCCGATCTTCGCCTACGACGAGCAGGGCGACCGGGTGGGCGTCGACTTCCGCTTCAACGCCTGGGGCGAGAAGCACTACCCCTGGACCGCCGACGACAAGCTCGCCTCGCTCCTCCTGGACCGGCTCGGCATCCCGCGCGCGCACTCCTCGATGATCCTCGAAGGCGGTGCCGTCACCGTCGACGGCGAAGGCACCCTGATCGCCACCGAGCAGTGCCTGTTGCACCCGAACCGCAACCCGCGCATGAGTCGCGCGGAGATCGAGGACGAGATCAAGCGCCGGCTCGGCGTGGAGAAGATCATCTGGCTCCCGTACGGCGGTCTGGAGGACACCGAGACCGACGGGCACGTCGACGGCGTCGCCGCCTTCGTCGCCCCCGCCACCGTGGTCGTCTCCCTCCCCGAGGACCCCGCCCACCCCGACCACGCCCGGATGCGCGCCAACCTCGCCGTCCTGGAGGCCTCCACCGACGCCCGCGGTCGCGCCCTGCGGGTCGTCGCCGTCCCGCAGACCACCCACGGCGAGGTCGAGGGGAACCCGGTCGAGGTCTGCTACCTGAACTTCTACCTCGCCAACGGGGGCTGCGTGGTGCCCGTCGGCGGTACGCCCGAGGACGAGGCCGCCCTCGCCGTCCTCGCCGAGGCCCTGCCCGGCCGCAAGGTGGTCGGAGTCCCCGCGCCCGTCCTCGCGTTCGGCGGCGGCGGTGTCCACTGCATCACCCAGCAACTCCCGAAGGACCTGAACGCATGAGCACCGACACCACCCACACCGCGCCTGGCACCCCCTCGCCCGGCACCCCCGCGCACGAGCCCACCGGTACCACCCGCACCGCCGACACCACCCCCACCCGCACCACCGGCACCACCCGCACCCTCGTGCGCACCGCCCCCACCACGTACGAGCTGCTCGTCAGCGACGGTTCCCCGCTCGGGTCCCCCGCCCGCACGGAGCCCGCCGAGCGCGTCCCGCTGCGCGTCGGCCTGGTGCAGATGCGCTGGTACGCCGACCAGGACGAGCACGACGAGCGCCTGCGCGAGGGCGTGCGCATCGCCGCGGCCGAGGGCGCCGAGGTGGTCTGCCTGCCCGAGCTCACCCGCAGCCCCTACTTCTGCAACACCGACGACCCCATGGGCGACGGCGCCGCCCGCCACCTGGAGGACCTGGAGGGCGGCCCCACCGTCGCCCTGGCCGCCGAACTCGCCGGCGAGCTCGGCATCACGGTGCACGCCTCCCTCTACGAGCGCGCCGAGGACGGCGGGCTGGGCTACAACACGGCGGTGTGCGTGGACGAGGGCGGCAAGCTCCTCGCCCGTACCCGCAAGAACCACATCCCCGCCTTCCCCGGCTACCGCGAGGACCTCTGTTTCCGTCCGGGCGACAGCGGCTTCCCGGTGGCCTTCCTCGAAGGGGCCCGCTTCGGCTTCCCGACCTGCTGGGACGAGTGGTTCCCGGAACTCGCGCGCGCCTACGGCCTGCACGGGGCCGAGATCCTCGTCCACCCGACCGCCATCGGCTCCGAGGTGGACCTCCCGGACTTCGACACCCGGCCGATGTGGGAGCACGCGATCAGCGCCAACGGCCTCGCCAACGCGCTCTTCATGATCGTTCCCAATCGGGTCGGCACCGAGGGCCGCTCCACCTTCTACGGCTCCTCCTTCATCTCCGACCCCTACGGCCGTGTCATGCTGCGCGCCCCGCGCGACCGGCCCGCGGTGCTCGTCGCCGACCTGGACCTCGACCAGCGCCGCGACTGGCTCGACTTCGGACTGATGCAGACCCGCCGCCCCGAGCTGTACGGCCGGCTCACCGAGCCACTCGACGCGCAGTCCCACTGACCAGCAGGTCCTCCCAGCGCCAAACTCCGCCAAGGAGCGTGCATGCCGATCCCCTCACGGCGCCGCCCGGCCGGTACCGCCGCCGCGGTCCTCGCCCTGATCCTCACGGGCGCGGGCTGCGCGGCCCCGGCCGGTGACGCCGGCGCCACCGCGATACACCTCTCCACCACCACTCCCGCAGCGCGCGGCGACATCGACGGGTTCACCTGGGCGCTGTACGCCGAGCCGCCCGTGCTCGACTACCTCTACGCCTTCGACTACCCGCAGAACACCGTCCTCGCCAACGTCTGCGAGTCCCTGATGCGCTGGACCCCGCAGCTCACCGTGGAACCCGGGCTCGCCGAGAAGGCGTCCAACCCCGACCCCACCACCTGGGTCTACGACCTCCGCCCGAACGTGCGCTTCCACTCCGGCGCCACCCTGACCGCCGACGACGCCGTGGCCAGCCTCAACCGGCACCTCGACCCCGAACTCGGCTCGTACTGGGTCGAGGACTTCAAGAACGTCGACTCGATCGAGAAGACCGGCCCGCTCCAGGTCACCGTGCACCTCAAGACCCCGGACGCGCTCTTCCCCCAGGCCATGGCGAACTCCGCCGGCACCGTCGCCAACGCCGCCACCATGCGCGAGCAGGGCCGGCGGTTCGGCACCGCCGACGGGGGCCTCGACTGCACCGGCCCCTTCACCCTGGGCAAGTGGGAACAGGGCGCCTCGCTGCGCCTGGACCGCTTCGACGGCTACCGGGGCGAACGGGCCAGGGCCGGCCACGTCGACTTCGTCTTCCTGCCCGACTCCGCCGCCCGCACCAACGCCCTGCTCACCGGCGAGGTGGACGGCTCGTTCGCGGTGCCGCCGGAGTCGCTCTCCCGCTTGCGCGCGGCCGACAACGGCACCGTCCACCAGGGCCAGAGCCTCACCACCGTCAACCTCGCCGTGTCCGACCTCGGCGGCACCCTCTCCGACGTACGGGTGCGCCGCGCCCTGATGCTGGCCCTCGACCGCGAGGGCTTCGCCAAGGGCGCGATGCGCGGTGCCGCCACCCCCACCGGTTCCCTGGTGGTCAAGGACGTATGGCGCGGGATACCCGAAGGACCCGTCGCCCGGGAACTGGCCGGGCTGCCGCCGGTGAAGCGGGACCTGACCGAGGCGAAACGTCTCGTCGACGAGGCCGGCGCGCGCGGGAGGAAGGTGACCGTCGCCTCCAGCCCGCTCGGCCCGGACGTCGCCCTGCTCGCCACCGCCGTCCAGGACGCCGGTCGCCGCATCGGCCTCGACATGGAGATCCGCACCGTCGCACCGGACGCCTTCACCGCGCTGTTCTCCGACCCCGAGGCGCGCAAGGGCCTCGACCTCTTCCCCTACACGTACTACCTCTCGCTCGGCGACCCGCTGGCCATGTACGGCAACTTCCGCACCGGCCAGTTCGAGAACTACGCCGGCTACAGCTCACCGGAGTACGACGCCCTCGTGGACCGGGCGACGGCGGAGTACGACCCCGCCACCCGCGGGGTGCTGACCGCCAGGCTCGCCAGGATGGCCTCCGACGCGGCCCTGTGCCTGCCGGTGGCCGAGTACCCCGGCCCCCTGTTCCTCAACAAGAGGATCACCGGAGCGCCGACCGGCATCTCGTACATGTACGCCCCCTGGGCGGCCGAAGTGGGGGCCCCGTGATGCCGAGACCGGATCTGGTCCGCTTCCTGCTGCGCAGGACCGGTGAACTCCTCGCCACCCTCCTCGTCGCCTCGTTCCTCGTCCACGCCTCCATCCGCCTCGCCCCGGGCAGGCCCGAGGCCTTCCTGCTCGGCGGTCGCGGCGCCAGTCCCCGGGCGCTGGAGGCGATCCGCACCCACTACCACCTCGACGACCCGTTCCTCGTCCAGTACGGGAAGTGGCTCGGGGGCGTCCTCACCGGAGACCTGGGCACGTCCGCCCAGTACCGCTCCGACGTCCTCGACCTGGTCGCCTCGCGCATGCCCGTCACCCTCGCCCTGATCGGGATGTCGGCCTTCCTCGTCATCGCGGGCGGACTGCTGCTGGGCCTGCTGGGGGCCGTGCGCGGGCGCCGCACCGACCAGGCCGTCCTGATCACCACCTCGGTCGCCGTCGCCACCCCCTCCTTCATCGCCGCGATCCTGCTGCTGTCGCTGTTCTCGGTCCGGCTCGGCTGGTTCCCCGTACTCGGCAGCGGAGACGGCTTCCTCGACACGCTGCACCACCTCGTCCTGCCGGCCGTGGCCCTGGCCCTGCCCTTCGTCGGGGTGCTCGCCCGCGTCACCAGGGCCTCCCTGCTGGAGCAGTTCGCGCAGGACCACGTCACCGTCGCCCGCAGCCGCGGCGTGCCGGAGCGCACCGTCGTACGCCGGCACGTGCTGCGCGGAGCGCTGGGCACCGTCGTCACCCAGGCCGGGCTGGCCCTGTCCGGGCTGATGGTCTGCACGATCCTCGTGGAGTCCGCCTTCGGCCTCGGCGGGCTCGGCGAGTTCCTCGCGAAGTCCGTGACCGTCAAGGACTTCCCCGTGGTCCAGGCGATCTCCCTGCTGACCATCGCGCTGTTCGTGCTGGTCAACCTCGTCGTCGATCTCGCCCACCCGCTCATCGACCCCCGGGTCCGGCTCGGCACCGGGAGCTGCGAATGACCACACTCCTGCTCCGGCCCGCGACCGCACGGACCAAGACCCGCAAGGCCGGCGGCGCCCGGCTCCACCGGATCTGCCTGGGCTTCGCCGTCCTCGTCGTGCTGGTCGCGCTCGCCGCCCCCTGGCTGGCCCCGCACGACCCGAACGCCGTCGACTTCGGGGCCTCGCTCGCCAATCCCACGCCCGCGCTGCCGCTCGGCGGCGACATCAGCGGCCGGGACACCCTCTCCCGTCTGATCGTCGGCGCCCGCACCTCGCTCCTCGGCCCGCTCGGCGTCGTCGTCCTGTCGACCCTCCTCGGGCTGGTCATCGGCGTCACCGCGGCCTGGCGCGGCGGCTGGGTCGACGCCCTGCTCTCCCGCACCAGCGAACTGCTGCTCGCCTTTCCCGGGCTGCTGCTCGCCATGCTGCTCGTCTCGCTGTACGGGCGCGGGCTGATCGCCCCGGTGGTCGCGCTGTCCCTGGCGTACACGCCGTTCGTCAGCCGGCTCGCCCGCAGCCTCGCCCTCTCCGAGGTCGGCAAGCCCTACCTCGCGGCGTACCGGGTGCAGGGCTTCTCCGGGGCGTGGATCTGCGTACGCCACCTCGTGCCGAACATCGCGCCCGTCGTCCTCGCCCAGTCCACCGTCAACTTCGGCTACGCACTCCTCGACCTGGCCGCCCTGTCCTTCCTGGGCCTGGGCGTGCCGCCCCTCACCCCCGACTGGGGAGCCATGATCAACGACGGCCAGTCCGCCATCCTCGACGGGGCGCCGCTCTCCGCGCTCGCCCCCTGCCTCGCGGTGATCCTCACGGTCGTCGCCTTCAACGTCGTCGGCGAGCGCTTCGCCGACCGGGTCTCGGGGCGCGCCGCATGAGCCCCGTACTCGAAGTGGAAGGGCTCCGCCTGACGTTTCCCGGCTTCCCGCGCCCCGTGCTCGCCGGAGTGGACCTGACCGTCGAGGCCGGCGAGACCGTCGCCCTCGTCGGCGAGTCCGGCTCCGGGAAGTCCCTCACCTCCCGCTCCGCGCTCGGGCTGTTGCCGCCCGGCGCCGATGTCCGCGGATCGGTCCGGGTCGCCGGCCGGGACGTGCTGACGATGACCCCCGCCGCGCTCCGCGAACTCCGCTCCCACACCGCCTCGATGATCTTCCAGGACCCGCGCGCCGCGATGAACCCGCTGCGCCGCCTCGGCGACTTCCTCACCGAGGGGCTGCGGCACGCGGGCGTCAAGGTCCCCGACGGACGGCTCGCCGAACTCCTCGACGCGGTGGGCCTGCCCGACCGCGTCCTGCGCCAGTACCCGCACGAACTGTCCGGCGGCATGCTCCAACGCGTCATGATCGCCGCCGCGCTGCTGCCCGGACCCCGGCTGCTGCTCGCCGACGAACCCACCACCGCCCTCGACACCACCACCCAGGCCGAGACCATCGCCCTCCTCGCCCGGCTGCGGGAACGCGAGGGCTGCGGGCTCCTGTTCGTCACCCACGACCTGGAACTCGCCGCGGCCATCAGCGACCGGGTCCACGTCATGTACGCGGGCCGCATCGTGGAGACCGGTCCCGCCGCCGCCCTCTTCGAACACCCCGGGCACCCCTACACGAGGGCGCTCCTCGCGGCGACCCCCCGCCTCGACGCGTCCCCCGGGCCCCTCGCCGCGATCGCCGGCCGCCCGCCGGACCTCCGCACGACCGTCACCGGCTGCGCCTTCGCCCCGCGCTGCGCCCACGCCACCGACCTGTGCGGCGCCGAGGTCCCGGCCCCGCGCTCGGGCGTGGCCTGTCACCACGCGGAGGTGCTCTCGTGACGCCGGTACTGGAGGTCCGGGGCCTGGGTCGCTCCTACGGCGCGGTGCGCGCCGTCGACGACGTCTCCTTCTCCGTCCCGGCGGGCGGCTCGCTCGGCATCGTCGGCGAGTCCGGTTCGGGCAAGACCACCACGGCCCGGATCGTGACCGGCCTGGAGCGGGCCGACGCGGGCGAGGTCCTCGTACGGGGACGGCCGCGGGCCCCGTCGGTGCGCGGCCGGGCGGCCCGGCTGCACCGGGCCCGCGAGGTACAACTCGTCTTCCAGGACCCGCTTCTGTCGCTGGATCCCAGGGTCCCGGCGGGGGAGGCGGTGCGCGAGACGCTGCGGCTGCACTTCCCCGACCGCGATCCGGGGCGCCGGGTCGCGGAACTCATGGAACAGGTCGGCCTCGGCGACCGGGAGGCGGCGGCCCGCCCGCGCGAACTGTCGGGCGGCCAGCGCCAGCGGGTCGCGATCGCCCGGGCGCTCGCGGTGGAGCCGGCGGTGCTGGTGCTGGACGAGGCCGTGGCCGCCCTGGACGTCTCCGTGCAGGCGCAGATCCTGAACCTGCTCGCGGAGATCCGCGCCCGCACGGACATCGCGTACCTGTTCATCACGCACGACCTCGGTGTCGTACGGGTGGTGACCGATTCGCTGGTCGTCATGCGGTCCGGGCGGATCGTCGAACAGGGCGCGACGGCCACGCTGCTGTCCGCCCCCGAGCACGCGTACACCCGGTTGCTGTTGGACTCCGTGCCCCGGCCCGGCTGGGACCCGGCCGCCATCGCGGCCCGGCGGCGGTCGGCGGTCGGCCGCTGAGCGGCGCCCGGGCATGACGAAGCGCCGCGTCACGGGACCGTCCGTGACGCGGCGCTTCGAGTGTGACCGCCCGACGGTGCGAGGCTGGCGCGACAGGACGTTCGCACCGCCGGGCGGAGTGTTGGGGGAGGGTGTTTCCGGTACAGGGGACTCTGTGCGTGGCCCCTGTACGGAAGGAGGAGGCTGGGACCGCGGCGGGCGGCGACGAGAACTCCGGCGCCGTCTCCCTCAGGTCAAGAGACGGGCCTCGGAACCCATTACCACCGCACTGGCTCGCACGCCCGCCGCGGTCCTCGTCCTGCCCTCACCGCGTACCACCCCTCATCCGGGTCCGCGGTGCGGGCTCAGCACCCGGGACCTGACCTCCCGTCAGGCCCCCGGTACAGTTGAGCGGCTCAGGCGTCGCGCAGGGCGCGAACGGCCTCCTCGACGCGCTTGCCGTAGTCGGCGTCCGCGGCGTGGAAGTGAGCCAGGTTCTTCTCGATGACGTCCTCGATGGTGACCTGGGACAGGCCGCCGGCGATGTTCGCCACCAGACGCTGCTTCTCGGCCTCCGACATCAGGCGGTAGAGCTCACCGGCCTGGAAGAAGTCGTCGTCCTTGGTGTGGGCCGGGGCCTCGTGGGTGCCCGTGTAGCCGGAGACGGCCTTCGGGGCGCCGAGCGCCAGACCGGTCTCGGCCGGGCCCTGGTACGAGTTGGGCTCGTAGTTCTTGTCGTGACGCGAGCCGTTGCGCAGCGCCATCACGCCGTCGCGGCCGTAGTTGTCGGCCTTCGTCGCCTTCGGGGCGTTGACCGGCAGCACGGTGTGGTTCACGCCGAGGCGGTAGCGCTGGGCGTCGGCGTACGCGAAGAGGCGGCCCTGGAGCATCTTGTCCGGCGAGGCGGTGATGCCCGGGACGAAGTTGTTCGGGGAGAAGGCGGACTGCTCGACCTCGGCGAAGACGTTGTCCGGGTTGCGGTCGAGGACCAGCCGGCCCACGCGCTGCAGCGGGTAGTCGCTGTGCGGCCACACCTTGGTGAGGTCGAACGGGTTGAAGCGGTAGTCCGCGGCCTCGGAGGCCGGCATGACCTGGACGTAGAGGGTCCAGCTCGGGTTCACGCCGCGCTCGATCGCCTGGAGCAGGTCGGTCTGGTGCGAGTTCGCGTCCTTGCCGACGAGCTCGGCGGCCTGGTCGCTGGAGAGGCTGCGGACGCCCTGGTTCGTCTTGAAGTGGTACTTGACGAAGAAGGCCTCGCCCCGGGCGTTGGTCCACTGGTACGTGTGGGAGCCGTAGCCGTTCATGTGGCGGTAGGACGCGGGGATGCCGCGGTCACCCATCAGCCAGGTGATCTGGTGCGTGGCCTCGGGGGCGTGCGCCCAGAAGTCCCAGACGTTGTCCGGCTCCTGCTTGCCCGTGAAGGGGTCGCGCTTCTGCGAGTGGATGAAGTCGGGGAACTTGATCGGGTCCTTGATGAAGAACACCGGGGTGTTGTTGCCGACGAGGTCGTAGTTGCCCTCTTCGGTGTAGAACTTCAGCGCGAAGCCGCGCGGGTCGCGGACGGCGTCCGCGCCACCGAGGGAGTCCGCGACGGTGGAGAACCGCAGGAAGGTCTCGGTCTTCTTGCCGACCGTGTTCAGGAACGCGGCGCTGGTGTAGGCGGTGACGTCGTCGGTCACCTCGAAGTGGCCGTACGCGGCCGAGCCGCGGGCGTGCACCACGCGCTCCGGGATGCGCTCACGGTTGAAGCGGGCAAGCTTCTCAAGGAGCTGCTGGTCCTGGACCAGGAGCGGGCCACCGACGCCGGCGGTGGCGGAGTTCTGGTTGTCGGCGACCGGGGCGCCGGACTCGGTCGTCAGCGTGCGCTTCGACATGGTGACCTTCCGTACGGGAAACTGCTGACGGAATGCATCTTCCGTCATGCGGAACAGCCTAATTTCGGCGTGAACTCGACGTCAACAGTTTGTTGAAAGAAAGAGTGTGGAGAGGAAATCCGGACGGTGCCGGCACTTGGGCGCGACAGGACAGGTGTCAGCACCGGCACCATCCGGAAACTCAGGTCCCCCTGGGGGGAAGGGCGTTCAGACCCGTGATCAGATCTGGGCGCCGGAGAGGCGCTCGACCGCGCGGAGCAGGGCGGAGTGGTCCAGGCCACCGTCACCCTGGGCGCGCAGCGAGGCGACGAGCTGGGCGACGACCGCGCCGACCGGGAGGGCCGCACCCACATTGCGGGCGGCGTCGGTGACGATGCCCATGTCCTTGTGGTGCAGGTCGATCCGGAAGCCGGGCTTGAAGTCGCGGTTCAGGAAGTTGTCCTTCTTGCGCGTCAGCACCGTGGAGCCGGCCAGACCGCCGTTGAGGACGTCCAGGGCGGCGGTGAGGTTCACGCCCGACTTCTCCAGGAAGACCACGGCCTCGGCGCACGCCTGGATGTTCACCGCGACGATGAGCTGGTTGGCGGCCTTGACCGTCTGGCCGGAGCCGTGCGGTCCGCACAGGACGATGGTCTTGCCGAGGGCTTCGAGGACCGGCAGGGCCTCGTCGAAGTCGGCCTGCTCGCCACCCACCATGATCGACAGTACGGCCTCGATGGCGCCGGCCTCGCCGCCGGACACCGGGGCGTCGATGACGCGGATGCCCTTCTCGGCGGCGTTCTTGGCGAGGTCGATCGAGGTCTGCGGGGTGATCGACGACATGTCGATGATCAGCGCGCCGGACTTCGCGTTCTCCAGGATGCCGTTCTCGCCGTAGGCGATGGCCTCGACCTGCGGGGAGGCGGGCACCATCGTGATGACGACGTCGGCGTCCTTGACGGCCTCGGCGATCGAGGCGGCCGCGGTGCCGCCGGCGGCGGCGAGGCGGTCCAGCTTGTCCTGCTCCAGGGTGAAGCCGGTGACGGAGTAGCCCGCCTTCAGGAGGTTCTCGGCCATGGGGGAGCCCATGATTCCGAGACCGACCCAGGCAATCGACGGGAGCTCAGCGGGGTTGCTCATGATGAGGGTCCTTCTCTTAATGCTTTGTACGAAAAGTTCGTGAGGTGCCTGGCTGATCGCCCGGACTTGGTCCGCCTACTGCGCGGCGCGGGCCTCGGCCGGCAGCCACGCGAAGGAAGCGGCAGCGTCGGCGGCCTTGTACTCCAGGCCTACGTAGCCCTCGTATCCGGCCTTCCTCAGCTGGTCGAGCAGCTCCTCCAGGGGCAGCTCGCCGGTGCCGGGGGCACCGCGTCCGGGCTTGTCCGCGATCTGGACGTGCCCGGTCTTGGCGGCGTACTTTTCGATGACCTCGGAGAGGTCCTCATCGTTCATCGCCAGGTGGTACAGGTCGAGGAGGAACTTGGCGTTGCCGAGGCCGGTGGCCTCGTTCACCTTGTCCACCACCTCGATGCCGGCCGGGGCGCTCACCAGGGGGTAGAGCGGCGACTCGGGCTTGTTGAGGGTCTCGATCAGGAGGATCGCGCCCACGCGGTCGGCGGCCCGTGCGGCCACGACCAGGTTCTGCAGGGCGAGCTCGTCCTGGACGGCGGGGTCCACGCCTTCGACGCGGTTGCCGTAGAGGGCGTTCAGCGCCTTGCAGCCGACCGAGGCCGCGAAGTCGGCGGCCACGTTGATGTTGGCGTTGAAGCGCTCCGACTCCTCGCCGGGGACCGAGACCGCGCCGCGGTCCGGACCCGGCAACCGGCCGGCGTAGAAGTTCAGACCCACCAGCTGGGTGCCGGCGTCCTCAAGAGCCTTCTTGAGGGCGTCGAGCTCCGCCTGGGCGGGGGTGGGGGTCTCGATCCAGGGCCACCACAGCTCGACCGCGGTGAAGCCCGCCGCGGCGGCGGCCGCGGGACGCTCCAGGAGCGGGAGTTCCGTGTAGAGGATCGAAAGGTTTACATCGAAGCGCTGGTCCGTGTATCCCATGAGGGGTGTGCGCTCCTTCCGTATTGCGGAAGTTAGTTTCTGCTTGATGGAAGACTGCATCGAGGTTCGCGTGGCTGTCAAGTGCGGACTGCCGAAACCTCAGGAGCGCGGGGTAGCTTGACCGCGTGCGATTGAGAGTGGAATTCACGACCGAGCCCTTCGATCTCGAAGAGGCCCCCGCCCATGCCGTGGCCGCTCGCGAGGTCATCCAGAAGGCGCGGCTCGACGCGGTGGACGTCGGCCCCTTCGGCAATACCGCCGAGGGCGGATCCGACGAGGTGCTCACCGCCGTTTCCGCGCTCCTGCGCGATTCCCTGGAAGCCGGAGCCACGCGCGTCTCGCTCCAGGTGAACGTGATCCGGGAGGAGACCCCGTGACCGAGCCCCGCGACCACCCGTTCGTCACCGCGGTCAAGCCGCTGGTCGACGCCATCGGCGGTGAGCTGATGGATCCCTCCCTGGCGCAGCCCGACGACGTCGTGCTCACCTGGGAGGGGCAGGACCTGCTGGCCGTGCGCCTTCCCCAGCTGTCCGACTCGCTGGACCACATCCTGGCGGCGCTGGAGCGGCGCCACGGCGTCCCCCTGGCCCGGCTCGACCGGAAGTCCAAGCAGGACGTGGTGCGCATACTCGAGGCGCGTGGCGCCTTCTCCGTACGGCACGGAGTGGAAACGGTCGCGGGGGCCCTGGGGGTAAGCCGCTTCACGGTCTACAACTACCTGAACAGGGAAAACCCGAACAAGAACAGCCAGGAGTGAACGCAGCCTGACTCACGGTGACGAGCCGCCGCCCAATTCATCCGGGCGGCGGCTTTTGTGTACGCGAAGTTTCAACAAAGTGTTGACGCGGTGTTGTCGAGGGCGTTAGCTATGCGCAGCCCGTCAAGCAACAACAGGCCACGGAGGCCTACCGTGACTTCGAGTCCGACCCCGGGTCTCACCCGGTTCAACGCCTTGGACGACAGCGCGGCCACGGCCGAACTGCACGAGGTCTGTGCCAGCTCGGCATGGGGGAGCAAGCTGCTCGCCCAGCGCCCCTTCACCACCGCCGATGCCCTGTTCTCGGCCAACGAGTCCGCCATGGCGGAGCTCACCGCCGAGGACCTGGGCGAGGCGATGGGGGGCCACGCGCCGATCGGCCGGCCGAAGCCGGGAGACCCGACCTCCGCCCGCGAGCAGCGTGGCATGGCCGGCGCCTCGGAGGACCTCAAGAACGAGCTCCTCGAACTGAACCTGGCCTACCAGGAGAAGTTCGGCCACGTCTTCCTCATCTGCGCCACCGGTGCGACCGGTGAGTTCATGCGGGACGCGGTCAAGGTCCGGATCGACAACTCGCCCGAAGCGGAGCGGGAAATCGCCCGCGGCGAGCTCGTCAAGATCAACCGGATCCGCCTGACCCGACTCGTAGAAGGAGAGTGAGCCCCCGATGAGCACCGAGACCACCGCGTCGGTGTCCACGCACATCCTGGACACCAGCATCGGCAAGCCCGCCGAGGGCGTCGCGATCTCGCTGTCGGCCCGTACGGGGCTCGACGGCGAGTGGGCGGCCCTGGGCGGCTCCGCCACCGATGCGGACGGGCGCTGCAAGGACCTGCCGGCCCTGCCGGAGGGCACCACCCACGTACGTCTCGACTTCGAGACCGAGACGTACTTCTTGAACAAGAACAGTTCGAAGAAGCAAGCCGAGGCGCAGCAGGACGCCCCCCGCGTAAGGGACAGCGGTGCGTTCTTCCCGGAGGTCACCATCACCTTTGCGGTGAACCCGGGCGAGCATTACCACGTACCGCTGCTGCTCAACCCGTTCGGCTACTCCGTTTACCGAGGGAGCTAGCAGACATGCCCACGATTCTCGGCCAGAATCAGTACGGGAAAGCAGAGAACCGCGTAGTCAAGATCACGCGGGACGGCGACACCCACCACATCAAGGACCTCAACGTCTCGGTCGCCCTCTCCGGCGACATGGACGACGTCCACTACTCCGGCTCGAACGCCAACGTCCTGCCGACGGACACCACCAAGAACACGGTGTACGCCTTCGCCAAGGAGCACGGCATCGAGTCCGCCGAGCAGTTCGGCATCCACCTGGCGCGTTGGTTCGTCAACAGCCAGGAGCCGATCCAGCGCGCGCGCATCCGGATCGAGGAGTACTCCTGGTCCCGGATCGCCACCTCGGACGCCAACTCCAAGTTCATCGGCTCCGACGAGGTGAACCACTCCTTCGTCCGCGAGGGCATGGAGACCCGCGTCACCCAGATCACGTACGACGGCAAGAACTGGGAGGTCATCTCCGGCCTCAAGGACCTCGTCGTCATGAACTCCACCAACTCCGAGTTCTGGGGTTACGTGAAGGACAAGTACACGACGCTGAAGGAGGCCTACGACCGCATCCTGGCCACCCAGGTGTCGGCTCGCTGGCGCTTCAACTGGTCGGACGACGAGCAGCGGATGCCCAACTGGGAGAAGTCCTACGCCGAGACCCGCAAGCACATGCTGCAGGCCTTCGCGGAGACCTACTCCCTGTCGCTGCAGCAGACCCTGTACCAGATGGGTTCGCGCATCATCAACCACCGTTCGGAGATCGACGAGGTCCGCTTCTCGCTCCCGAACAAGCACCACTTCCTCGTCGACCTGGAGCCCTTCGGCCTCAAGAACGACAACGAGGTCTACTTCGCCGCGGACCGCCCCTACGGTCTGATCGAGGCGACGGTCCTCCGCGACGGCGTTGACGCCCGTATCCCCGTGGACATGACCAACCTCTGACGAGCACGCGCGTCCCGGGGCTCCGCAGTGGCCCCGGGATCGGCGCGACACTCTTCAACTTCCTTAATCGGCACCCGGACGCAACACACGGGGCGGCAGTACTGTCAGCTGTCAAGGCCCCCGGCTCCGGCACTCAAATCCCCTGGGTTTTGCCGTGCCCGTACCGCCACTGAAAGCACGAGGAAGTCCCATGGCAGCATCGGCAGCCCAGGACAGCGCCGTCCGGCGCATCGTCATCGAGAACTGTGCCATCGCGACCGTTGACGCGAACGACACCGAGTACGCCTCGGGTCACGTGGTCGTCGCCGGCAACAAGATCGAGTCGATCGGTGCGGGCAAAGCCCCCGAGAACCTCGCCAACGTGGTCCGCCGCATCGACGGCACGGGTCACCTCGTCACCCCGGGTCTGGTCAACACGCACCACCACTTCTACCAGTGGATCACCCGTGGTCTGGCCACCGACCACAACCTCTTCAACTGGCTCGTCGCGCTGTACCCGACGTGGGCGCGCATCGACGAGCAGATGACGTACACGGCGGCCCAGGGCTCCCTGGCGATGATGGCCAAGGGCGGCGTCACCACCGCCATGGACCACCACTACGTCTTCCCCAAGGGCTCCGGCGACCTCTCCGGCTCGATCATCCGCGCCGCGTCCGAGATGGGTGTCCGCTTCACCCTGGCGCGCGGTTCGATGGACCGCAGCGTGAAGGACGGCGGCCTGCCGCCGGACCACGCCGTCGAGACCCTCGAAGGCGCGCTCGCCGACACCGAGGCGACCGTCAAGAAGCACCACGACCACTCCTTCGACGCGATGACCCAGGTCGCCGTCGCCCCGTGCTCCCCCTTCTCGGTCTCCACCGAGCTGCTCAAGCAGGGCGCCGAGCTGGCCCGCCGGCTGAACGTGCGCCTGCACACGCACGGCTCGGAGACCGTCGAGGAGGAGCAGTTCTGCAAGGAACTGTTCGGGATGGGTCCGACCGACTACTTCGAGTCGACCGGCTGGCTCGGCGAGGACGTGTGGATGGCGCACAGCGTCCACATGAACGACTCCGACATCGCCGCGTTCGCCCGCACCAAGACCGGCGTGGCGCACTGCCCGTCCTCCAACGCCCGGCTGGCCGCGGGCATCGCCCGCGTACCGGACATGCTGGCCGCCGGCGTACCGGTGGGCCTCGGCGTGGACGGCACCGCCTCCAACGAGTCCGGCGAGCTGCACACCGAGCTGCGCAACGCGCTGCTGATCAACCGCCTGAACCCGGTCCACCGCGAGCGCGCCCTGAACGCGCGCCAGGCCCTGCGCCTCGGTACGTACGGTGGCGCCCAGGTCCTCGGTCGCGCCGACAACATCGGTTCGCTGGAGGTGGGCAAGCTCGCCGACCTGGTGATGTGGAACGTCAGCACGCTGGCCCACTCCTCCATCGCCGACCCGGTCACCGCGCTCGTCTTCGGCGCGGCGGCCCCGGTCACCCTCTCGCTGGTCAACGGCAAGCAGATCGTCGAGAACAACCGACTGCTCTTCGCCGACGAGGACGCGATCGCCGTGTCCACGCGGGAAGAGGCCCAGCGCCTCGCGCGGCTCTCCGCGCAGGCCTGATCCCCCGGAGTCCGGTCGAGGGGGACGGCCCTCGACCGGCGGCCGCGGACCCGAGCGGGGTCCGCGGCAGCCGTTCCCGGGAAGCGCCCGAGGTCAACACCGAGGGCGCCCCCGGGGGCGGTGACTCGTGACACTCTCACGGCGCGCACCACCATCGGCGCGCCACGGCGTCACGCCACGGCCCCGCGGGCTCCAAGGCACCGCGGCATCCCGTGGGAACGACTCGGGCGAATCGTTTCCGCACTCCGTGCGTCCCCCACACCCCTCGGGACGGCACCTCACAACTTCACAACGGCTCGACTAGCACAGCTTTCGCACCACCTCCCAGACACCCACGTCCCTGCCGACGTGTTACCCGACCGGAGGAAGCCGTGGCCGCAACGCCCAGGTTTCGCAAAGATGCAGTCGCAGTACCGGAGGAGACGCACCCGGTCGACGAGACCCTGCCTCCGCTGAAAATGTTCACGAGCGGTCTCCAACACGTGGCCGCCATGTACGCGGGTGTCGTGGCCCCGCCCATGATCGTCGGCCCCGCCGTCGGTCTCTCCGCCACCGAGACGGCCTTCCTGATGGGCGCCTCGCTCTTCACCGCCGGCCTCGCCACCCTCCTCCAGACCCTCGGGTTCTGGAAGATCGGCGCCAAGCTCCCCTTCGTCAACGGCGTGTCCTTCGCCGGCGTGACCCCGATGATCGCCATCGGCAAGGGGGAGGGGGTCGACGCCATCCCCGTCATCTTCGGCGCGATCATCGTCGCCGGGCTCCTCGGCTTCCTCGCCGCCCCCTACTTCGGGAAGCTCGTCCGCTTCTTCCCACCCGTCGTCACCGGCACGGTCATCACCCTGATCGGCGTCTCACTGCTCCCGGTGGCGTTCAACTGGTCGCAGGGCGGCAACAGCACCGCCTCCGACTACGGGTCGATGCAGAACATCGGCATGGCCGCGCTCACCCTGGCGATCGTGCTGGTCATGCGCAAGTTCCTGCGCGGCTTCCTCCAGCAGATATCCATCCTGCTCGGCCTGGTCGTGGGCACCCTCATCGCGATCCCGCTGCACATGACGAGCTTCGACGCCATCCGCAACGCGGACATCGTCGGCTTCCCCACCCCGTTCCACTTCGGCGCACCGCAGTTCCAGGTCGCGGCCATCATCTCGATGTGCATCGTGATGCTCGTCTGCATGACCGAGTCCACCGCCGACATCCTGGCTCTCGGCAAGATCGTGGGTCGACCGGCGGACGCGAAGACCATCGAGGGCGGCCTGCGCGCCGACACCCTCGGCAGCGCGATCAGTCCGCTGTTCAACGGCTTCATGTGCAGTGCCTTCGCCCAGAACATCGGGCTCGTCGCCATGACCAAGGTGCGCAGCCGGTTCGTCGTCGCGGCCGGCGGCGGCATCCTGATCCTGCTCGGCCTGTGTCCGGTGGCGGCCTCCGTGATCGGCGTGGTGCCGCTGCCCGTGCTCGGCGGCGCCGGCATCGTGCTCTTCGGCTCGGTCGCCGCCAGCGGCATCCAGACCCTGGCGGGCGCCGCCATGGAGAAGGGCGAGAACGCCCTGATCGTGGCCGCCTCGATCGGCATCGGCCTGATACCGATCGCCGCCCCGGGCTTCTACCACGCCTTCCCGAAGGACCTGTTGGTCGTCCTCGACTCCGGCATCAGCACCGGCTGCGTCGTGGCGATCCTGCTCAACCTGGCCTTCAACCACCTCGGCGCGAGGAAGAAGGACGAGGCCGCACAGGCCACGCCGGAACCGGTGTTCGTGCACTGAGGCCGGGTCACCGGCCGTGGGGGGGGGGGGGGGGGGGGGGCCCCCCCCCCCGGGGGGGGGGGGGGGCCCCCCCCCCGCCCCCCCCCCCCCCGCCCCCCCCCGCCCCCCCCCCCCCCGCCCCGCCCCGGGGGGGCCCCCCGCCCGC
>NZ_JBIWLV010000004.1:92214-202907 GCF_044766345.1 Streptomyces sp. NPDC102278
GCCGCGGCCGGCGCGGGGGGGCCGGCCGCCCCCCCCCCCCGCCCCGCGGCGGCCCCCCCCCCCCCCCCCCCCCCCCCCCGCGCCCGTTCCCCGGCGGCCTCAGGCCGCGCGCGCCGGCTCCGTCCAGATGTCCGGGAGCACCGTACGGACGCGTCGTCCCTCCTGGTCCAACTCCTGTGCCTCCGACTTGCGCACGTGGAGCGCCACCGCCGAGTCGGTGACCCGCATCGCCGGCAGCCGCCGCGAGAGGTCCGAGGTGTAGCGGGACAGCTCCGCTATCGTGCGCAACCGCGCACTGATCATGAAGTTCCAGGGCCCGCTGACGGACATGCAGGTCCGGGTCTCGCGTAACCCGATCGCCGCCGCCGCGCAGTCGGCCACCTCGTGCTCGGGCACCTCCGCCCAGAGGGTCGCCGACACCGGCCACCCCGAGACCCCCGAGGCCATCGCGCAGCTGTAGCGCAGGCCCTGCCCCGCCTCCAGCCGGCCCAGCCGGCGGCGGACCGTGGACTCGCTCATGCCGACCTCCCGCGCCAGCGAGGCCACGCTGCGCCGCGCGTCCGAGGCCAACGCCAGGACCAGCGGGCGGTCCTCCTCGGTCATGCTCGTCGGCGCCGGCCCGGCGGTGGCGACCGACGCCGCGGAGCGCCGGGTCCGCCCGGTCAACAGATCGATCTGGAGCGGGGTCAGTTGGTCCAGCCGCCACCGGTCGGGGGCGCTGTGCACCGCCGTCACCATCGACGAGCGGGTCGCTCCCACCCCGGGGATCCGCTGGACCCGGAAGGACAGGTAGCGGTACAGCGTGTGCAGGTTCGGAACGGCCACGAACGCCAACAGGTCCCGCGCGCCCGTGGTGTGTTGCACGCCGAGCGTGTGCGGGTCCCCGACCAGGGCCTCGCCGACCGCGGGGGCGGTGCCGGCGGCGCAGGTCACCTCCACCCAGGCCATGCAGGGCGACTGGTTGCCCGTGCGCAGCCCCAGCCCCGATATCCAGGCCTCGCCGGCCCCCGTCATGCGCTCCCAGCGGCGGGCCAGGGTGTCGGGGCGGGCGCCGAGCACCGGTCCCAGCCGCTCCCAGCTCGCCCGGGGGGCGAGCTGGAGTGCGTGGACGAGCGCCCGGTCGGTGTCGTCCACGGCGGAAATGGCCGCGTGCATACCTTCTCCCTGGTGGTTCTCCCGGTCGCGGGTCGGAAGACCGGACTTTCCGCAGATCATCTCTCTTTGTGCGCCGAACCGATGAATCCACCGGTTGTGCGCGGAGTTCAGGACGTCGCGGGAGGACGCGTGGGGGACCCCGAAGCGTGTGCGCGCCGCACGGTGCCCGCGGAGTTGTCCGGTTTCGTCGGCCGGGACCGGGAGACGGCGGCCACCGCCCGACTGCTGGCCGCCGGACGGCTGGTCACCCTCACCGGGCCGGCCGGCATCGGCAAGACCCGGCTCGCCGTGCGCGCCGTACGCGGCCTGACCTCCGGCGCCGGCGCCGACACGGTCTGGGTGGACCTGTCCACGCTGCCCGCCTCACGTCGGGCGGTGCTGGAACACGAGTTGATCCACGGGCTCGACGGCCGCGAGGTGCTGCTGGTGCTCGACGGCTGCGAGCAACTGGGCGGCGGTGCGGCGGGGTTGGTGCGGGACCTGATGGCCTGGCTGCCCCGGGCCCGGATCCTGGCGACCTCCCAACGCCGGCTCGACCTTCCGGGGGAGGCCGAGTTGGCCGTACCGCCTCTGTCCCTGCCCGCCGAACCGCGGGATCCCGCCGCGCGGCAGCCGGCCGCCGCGATCGTCGGCTCCGCCGCCGTGCGGCTGTACGAGCAACGCGCGCGCGGCGCCGACCCCCTCTTCGAGCTCACCGACGCCAACGCCGCCGCCGTCGCCGCCCTGTGCCGGGCCCTGGACGGGATCCCCGGGGCGCTGGAACTCGCCGCCGGGCGCGCGCACCGCTACCCGCCCCTGGAAGCCCTGCGCCGACTCGGCGCCGACCCGCTGACCTTCCTCGCCGGCGGCGCCGGCCGCGCCGGCCGCGTGGACGCCGAACGCACCCACCGGCTGGCCTCGCCGGCCGAACGCCTCCTGTGGGAACGGCTCTCCGTCTTCGCCGGCGCCTTCGACGCGGCTGCGGTCGCCGACGTGTGCGGGTTCGGCGAGCTGACCCCCGCCTCGGCCGTGCGGGCCCTGGCCGGACTCGCCCCCGCCCTGCTCACGGACGAGGAGCACCCCGGGCGCCACCGGATGCCCCTGTCCGTCCGCGCGCACGCGGCCATGCGCCTCGCCCGCCGCCCGGGCGACGACGGTACGACCGTCGCCCTGCGCCATCAGGAACGATGTCGCACGCTCGCGTCACGCGCGGCGCGGCTGTGGCACGGCGGCGCGCAGAGCGAGGCACGCGCCCTGGCCCTGGCCGAACTCCCCGAGCTGCGGGCCGCGATGAACCCGCTCGTCGCCGGCCCGGGCGCCGCCCTGGAGCTCGCCGTGACCCTGTGGTTCCTCTGGTCGGCCTGCGGGCTCCCGGGGGAGGGCCGGTGCCACCTGGAACGCGCCCTCGCCCTGCACCCGCGGCCCCGGCCGGCCCGCGCCCTGTGGCTGACGGCCTGGCTGACGGCGAGCCTCGGCGGTACGGACGGCGCGGACCCGCTGCTGGTCGAGGGCTGGAGCGCCGCCGTACAGGAAGGGCAGGACGCCTGCCTGGCCCACCTCGCGCACGTCCGCGGCACGATCGCGCTGTGGGAGGGCCGCCACGAGACCGCCGTCGCCGAGTACCGCGAGGCCCTGGAACTGCTGCCCGCCGGGCCCGTGTCCGGGCCCGGCCGGGAAGCGCTCCGGGCCGCCCTCGCCCTGGCCCTCGCGCACGTCGATCCGTGCGCCGATCCATCGGCGGAGCCGCTGGGCGATCCGCCCGGCGGGCGACCCGACCCGTGGGCCCGGTCCTGGGCGAGCCACGCCGCGGCCGTGCGCCTGGCCCGCCAGGGTCGTACCGGGGCGGCCCGTACCGAGGTGACGCGCGCGCTGGAGACGCAGGCGGCCCTGGGGGACCGGACCGGCCAGGCCCTCTCGGCGGAGCTGCTGGCCGAGTTGGAGGCGACCGAGGGCCGGTACGCGCGGTCCGCCCGCCTGCTCGGTTCGGTCGCCGGCGCCCGTCCGGCCGCCGCCCGCCCGCCGCGCGCCCTGGACGTCCTGGGGGGCCGGATGACCGAGGAGCGACTCCTGACGGCGTACGCGGAGGGCGCACGGATCGGGCCGCGAGCGCTGCTGCCCGAGTTCTGAGCCCCCGTTCCCGCTGCCGCGCTCCTTGCCGAACGGCTCCGGCGAAACGACTCTGATGGTCGGTCACATGTTGCACGCGGGCGTCCGTCGAGGCGTCCTGAGCAGACAGGTGGTACCGCCGATGGCAGATGTGCCGCAGTTGTGGATGCGCAACGAGACACGCCTCACCGAACGAAGGGCCCCGCTCACCCCACAGGACGCGGGCCGGCTGGTCCGGCAGGGCGTACGACTCACCGTGGAGGACTCAGACCACCGGGTCTTCCCCCTCGCCGCGTACGTGGACGCCGGTTGCCGCGCCGCGCCCGCCGGATCCTGGGCGCAGGGGGCCGCGCCCGGGTCGGCGTACATCCTCGGCCTCAAGGAACTCCCGCCGACACCGGAGCGGTTGCACCACCGACACGTGTACTTCGGGCACGCGTACAAGGGCCAGGCCGAGGCCCCGGCGCTGCTGGAACGGTTCGCGGCGGGCGGTGGGACCCTGCTCGACCTGGAGTACCTGGCCGACGCCCAGGGGCGCAGACTCGCCGCCTTCGGCTACTGGGCGGGCTACGTGGGCGCGGCGCTGGCCGTACTGCAGGCGCGCGGGCTGCTCGAAGGCCCGCTCGCACCGATGCCCCGGGCCGAACTCGACCGCCGATTACGCGCCTCGCGGGCCGTCCCCCCGCCCGACGGGGTACAGCTGCGGTCCGTCGTGATCGGCGGGTACGGGCGCAGCGGACGCGGCGCCCGCGACGCCCTGGTCACCGCCGGTGTACGGGTCACCCGGTGGGACCGCACCGACACCGCCCGCCTGGACCGGGCCGCCCTCCTCGGATGCGACGTCCTGGTCAACGCGGTGCTCACCACCCGACCCGCGCCGCCCTTCCTCACACCCGCCGACCTGGACGGCGACCCGGGCCCCGACGGGCGGCGGCTCTCGGTGATCGCCGACATCACCTGCGACACGGGTTCGCCGCTGCACCTGCTGCCCGTCTACGACCGGCTCACCGACTGGGCGACGCCGGCCCGCCGGCTGGTCGACGGCCTGCGGCCGCTCGACGTCATCGCCATCGACAACCTGCCGTCCCTGCTCCCGGCCGAGGCGGCCCAGGCGTTCTCGGCGGACCTGCTGCCCAAACTGCTGGCCCTGGGGACGGGCACCCCGGACCCCGACTGGCTGCGCTGCCGGGCGGCCTTCAGCGAGGCGATGACCACGCTGCAGCCGGTCCCGGTCCCGGTCCCGGACCACGACGCGGACGAACAACCCGCCGCGTAGGCCATGCCGTCGAGCGTGCCCCCCGGGCGCGGAACCCGGGCCTCGCGGCCCGCGGGTTCCGCGCCCCTCACGCGCGGCGCGCGGGGCGCCACTTTGACGACAGGGCCTACGGGGCGGGCGTCAGGTACATCCCGCCCTGGTCGGCCCCGGCGGTGTTCTTGCAGCTGTCCCGGGAGGTGGCCGGTCGGGCCGCAGCCAGGGCCAGGCAGCGCCCGACGGCCAGTTGTCCGAAGTGGTTCGGGTGCATGGACTCCTGGATCAGCCCCTGTGTCTCGCTGCTGTCGATCCAGCGCGCCCACTCGCTCGTCCGGGCGGACGCGGCCGTCGTGGAGGTCACCTGCCTGCCGGCCTTCGCGCACACCTCGCGCCCCTGCATCATGTCCCGCAGGTCCAGGAACTGCACGCCCTTGGCGGCGGCCACCGCGCCCAGGCGATCGGCGATCTGCGGCACCAGCGCGTCCCGCGCCCAGTCCGAGTCCCGGTTCCAGAAGGGGCAGCCACCGGAGTTCAACCGGCTCCAGTCGCTCTGCGGGTACCGGTTCTCGGCGCCCCGCGGGATCGGCGAGGGGTAGGACTGCAGGACGACGCGGTACGAGGAGTCCGCGTACCCGGCGCCGCGCATCACCGCCCGGATCTCGTCGACGGACTTGCCCACCTTGGCCATCACCGCGTCCATCTTCGCGTCGACGCCCTCCTGTTGGTCGTCGTGACAGTAGGAGCCCCAGAGGACGAAGTCGTAGGCGCACTCCTCGATGATGTCGGCGAAACCGAGGTCGTTCCCGCCGATGGACAGCACGATCACCTTCACGTCGTGGCTCGCGGCCACACCGGCGAGTTGATCGGCCTGCGGGGCCTCGCCCTTGAAGGCCACCCCGCCGTTGGACGCCCGGAACACGTTGTCCGACACCGCACCGGAACACGCCAGGTTCACGGCCACGTCGGCGATCGGCCCGGCGCTGCGCACCTCGGCCGAGTCCGACCGGTGGCAGCCGCCGGCGGTGGCGCCGTACACCTTGGCGGGATCGTACGAACCGCCGCTGACCCAGGCCCGGTCGGTGCCGTTGCGGCTGCCGCCGTTGGTCAGGCTGTTGCCCTTCCACCGGCCGGCCTCGCCGGAGATGTAGCTGTCGCCCAGGGAGACCACGGCGGTGGGCCCGTTGCCCGGGCTCGCCGCGGACGTTCCCGCCCCGCCGGTCGCGAGCGCGGCGGCGGTGAGGGGGAGGACCAGCGCGGCCCCGGCCAGTCGTCGCACACGACTGCCGGTCCGGCTCTTGCTGACGTTGCGGAATCCGATCACTGCGGAACTCCTGCGGTCTGCCACGCCGATGCCCGGAGGAACTCCGGTGCACGGCTGGGGAAGTGGGGATTACCGCCGGCGCCGGTGGCATCGGAAAGGTGACACGCGGCCGCATGTTACCGCTAGGTACGCGCAGATCACGATGAGGTAACGCCCGATCGTTCGGTCGGGTGCACCGCCTTGGGGAGGGGTGGGTGGCGCGCGTTCGCGAAGGACGGGTGGCGCGTGTTCGGGAAGGCCGGGTGGCCCTTGTTCGGGCGCGGAAAAGGCCCCGCCCCCGGGCCCTGGGGGCGGCGGGGGCGGGGCTTTCGTGCTCGGCTGCTGTGCGTTTCAGCCGAAGACGGGGGTGGGTCAGCCGGTGAGCTGGTCGTACGCGGGGAGAGTGAGGAAGTCCGCGTAGTCGGCGTCGAGGGAGACCTGGAGCAGCAGGTCGTGGGCCTGCTGCCACTTGCCGGCGGTGAAGGCCTCCTCGCCGACCTCGGCGCGGATGGCGGCCAGTTCCTCGGTCGCGATCGTGCGGGTCAGCTCGGCCGTGGCCGTCTCGCCGTTCTCGAAGACGACGCCGGCGTTGATCCACTGCCAGATCTGCGAGCGGGAGATCTCGGCGGTGGCCGCGTCCTCCATCAGGCCGAAGATGCCGACGGCGCCCAGGCCGCGCAGCCACGCCTCGATGTAACGGATGCCGACCTGGACGGCGTTGCGCAGCCCCTCGTAGGTGGGCTTCGCGTCGAGCGAGTCGATGGCGATGAGCTCGCCCGGGGCCACCGAGACGTCCTCGCGCAGCCGGTCCTTCTGGTTGGGCTTGTCGCCGAGCACCGCGTCGAAGGAGGCCATCGCGATCGGGACCAGGTCGGGGTGGGCGACCCAGGAGCCGTCGAAGCCGTCGCCCGCCTCGCGGTCCTTGTCCGCCTTGACCTTCTCGAACGCGACCTTGTTGACCTCGGCGTCCTTGCGGGACGGGATGAAGGCCGCCATGCCGCCGATGGCGTGGGCGCCGCGCTTGTGGCAGGTCTTGACCAGCAGCTCGGTGTACGCCCGCATGAAGGGGGCGGTCATCGTCACCGCGTTGCGGTCCGGCAGGACGAACTTCTCGCCGCCGTCGCGGAAGTTCTTCACGATGGAGAAGAGGTAGTCCCAGCGGCCCGCGTTCAGGCCGGCCGCGTGGTCCTTGAGCTCGAAGAGGATCTCTTCCATCTCGTAGGCCGCGGTGATGGTCTCGATCAGGACGGTCGCGCGGACGGTGCCCTGCGGGATGCCGACGTAGTCCTGCGCGAAGACGAAGATCTCGTTCCACAGGCGGGCCTCGAGGTGCGACTCCGTCTTCGGCAGGTAGAAGTACGGGCCCTTGCCGAGGTCGATCAGGCGCCGGGCGTTGTGGAAGAAGTACAGGCCGAAGTCGACGAGGGAACCGGAGGCCGGGCCCCCCTCGAAACGCAGGTGGCGCTCCTGGAGGTGCCAGCCGCGCGGCCGCATCACGACGGTGGCGAGCTGCTCGGCGGGCTTCAGCGCGTACGCCTTGCCCGTGCGGGAGTCGGTGAAGTCGATGCGGCGCTCGTAGGCGTCGATCAGGTTCAGCTGGCCGAGGACGACGTTCTCCCAGGTGGGAGCGGAGGCGTCCTCGAAGTCGGCGAGCCAGACCTTGGCGCCCGAGTTCAGGGCGTTGATGGTCATCTTGCGGTCCGTCGGACCGGTGATCTCCACACGGCGGTCGTTCAGCGCGGCCGGGGCCGGCGCGACCTTCCAGTCTCCCTCGCGGACCTGTGCGGTGTCCGGGAGGAAGTCGAGGGTGGAGGTCCGGGCGATCTCGGCGCGGCGCTCGCCGCGTCGGGCGAGGAGTTCCGCGCGGCGGGGGGCGAACCGCCGGTGGAGCTCGGCCACGAAGGCGAGGGCCGCTTCGGTGAGGACCTCGTCCTGCCGGGGCAGGGGCTCGGCGTCGACGATGGCCAGCGGGGACGGCGCTGGTGCGGACATATCTGTCACTCCTTCAGCGGCGGTGCCTGGCGGCCGCGGGGGAATGCTCGCGCGAGACGGCACGCAGTGCCGTCGGGTGTGGAGAGTTCCGCAATACGGTCGCGGGCGCCGTCTGTGGGTTCAGGGCGCTTCTGACCAGTGGATAGTAATTTCCTCATGGTGGAAGTTCAATGGTTTGTTGATGTCGAGATTCTCCGGGTCGACAGATTCCGCCGATCGGTGGCCCTCGGTGCCATGGCGGTCACGCCCCGCTGCTTCCCGCCGGCCAGCCGATTCATGCGAGTCGGGCCAGGTCGGGCGGCGTGTCGATGTCGAAGGCCTCCGCGACGTCCCCGCACTCCACCAGCGTGACCTCCCCGGCGTGCCGCTTGAGGTGGACCCGCGCGCCCTGGTCACCGGTCGCGGTCCGCGCGATGTCCGCCCAGCGGTCCGCCCCGAACAGCACCGGATGGCCCCGCTCGCCGTCGTACGCCGCCGCCGCGAGGCTCGCGCGCGAGCGGTACGCCGCCAGCACCCGGGCCACCGCCGCCGGCCCGATGCCCGGCTGGTCCACCAGGGAGACCAGAACCGCGTCCGCCCCCGCCCCGGCCAGGGAGGCGAGCCCGACGCGCAGCGAGGACCCCATGCCCTCGGTCCAGTCCGGGTTGTCCACCACCACGCAACCCGTCAGGTCGGCGCGCTCGCGCACCTCGGCCGCCGAGGCACCGAGCACCACGTGGAGCGGGCCGCAGCCCGCCTCGCGCAGGACGCGGACGGCGTTCTCCACGAGCGGGCGGCCGTGGTGGGGGAGCAGCGCCTTGGGGCGACCGCCGAGACGGCGACCGCCCCCGGCGGCGAGCAGCAGGCCGGCGATCACCGGGGCGGGGCCGTGGGTCGTGTGGTCAGACATGACAGCGATTCTCGCTCCTGGACCCGGCCCCGCGGGCGCCGCGCCAGGATCCATCGCACCGCGTCCGCCACGGCGCTCAGGTTCAGCGGCTCGGAGATCCGCTGTTCGGCGGCGCTCACCCGGGCCCGTTCGTCGCGGTCGGTCTGCATGTCGGTGTCTCCTTGCCAATCAGGGGCCAATGCGGGGAGTCTGGTCCCTGATTGGCCTGGCCGGCAGAGCCAATCGGGGGAGGTTGGCATGGCGAACGGTCCAGTGGTCCAGACGGCGGACAGAACCATCGGCAGCCGCCGGCTCGCGGCGCTGCTGCCCGCCGAGGTGCTGGCGCGCCCCGGCTACCGCTCGCTCGCCGACGCCCTGCGCACCCTGGTCCTCGACGGCCGCATCGCCCTGCGCGTCCGGCTGCCCGCCGAACGCGAACTCGCCGCGGCCATCGGCGCGAGCCGGGCCACCGTCACCGGCGCCTACGACCTGCTGCGCGAGAGCGGTTACGTACGCAGCCGACGCGGCTCCGGGACCTGGACCGAGCTGCCCGAGGGCCACGGGCCCGTGGGCGCCCACCTGCTCATCGGCGCCGGCGGATACCGCTCGGACGGCGACCCCGGCATCGACCTCGCCATCGCCGCCATGGGCGCCCCCGAGGGCAGCCTGGAAGCCGCTCTGGCCTGGGCCGCGCCCCGGCTGCCCGCGGTGGCGCGGACCCCCGGCTACCACCCCTTCGGCCTGCCCGACCTGCGCACGGCCGTGGCGGAACGCTTCACCCGGCGCGGGCTGCCCACCCGGCCCGAGCAGATCCTCGTCACGGCGGGCGCCCAGCAGGCCTTCGCCCTGGTCGTCGGCCTGCTGTGCGGGGCGGGGGACCGGGTCGTCACCGAGAACCCGACCTACGCCAACGCGCTCGACGCCCTGCGGCACGCCCGCCTGCGCACCGCGTCGATCGCCGTGTCCGACGCGGGCTGGGACATGGAGATCGCGGAGTCCACACTGCGCCAGACCGTGCCGAGACTGGCGTACGTGATCCCCGACTTCCACAACCCGACGGGCTCGCTGATGCCGGAGGAGGACCGGCGCCGGCTGCTGGAGGCCACCCGGCGCACCGGGACCTGGCTGGTGGTCGACGAGACCATCGCCGACATCGCCCTGGACGTGCCCCCACCCGCCCCGCTGGCCTCCCTCGCACCGCGCGGGGGAGCGGACCACGTGGTGACCATCGGGTCACTGAGCAAGACCCACTGGGGCGGGCTGCGCGTCGGCTGGATCCGTGCCTCCGCCAAGATGATCGCCGAGCTGACGGCCGTGCGGGTCGCGGCCGACATGACCGGATCGGTCCTGGACCAACTCGTCGCGCTGCCGCTGCTGGAAGGGCTCGACGCGTCGCTCCCGACGCGCCTCGGGCAGTTGCGCGAGCGCCGGGAGGCCCTGGTGCGCTCCCTCGAACGGCACACCCCGGAGTGGTCCTGGCAACTGCCGCCGGGCGGCCTCTCGCTCTGGGTGGACCTCGGGGAACCGGTCAGCTCCGCGCTCTCGGAACGCGCCGCCGCCGCCGGCGTCCACATCGGGCGCGGGGCCCGCTTCGGGGTGGACCCGGGAACCTTCGAACACCGCCTGCGCATCCCGTACACGCTCCCGCCGGACCGCCTGGACGAGGGCGTCCGCCGGCTCGCGGCCGCCTTCCACGACGGGGTGCCGCTGCCCCCGTCGGTGGAACGGCCGTACTGGGTCGCGTGAGACGAGCCGCTCGTACGGTGCGGGCCGGGCGGCCGACGCGCGGGGATGGAACAGTTCACCGCCGCCAGAGCCAGGGGGAACCCCTCCAAGCCCGGCCGGACATCGTTGTGCCGGTCAAGATCACCGTGTTCGTCCGCACGGCCGCAGACTTGCGGGACGCGGTGGCGCCGTGGCGGCGGCGACGCGTTCGGCGACACGATGAAGGAGCAGGTCGCCGACCTCCTCGCCGAGCGGTTCGGGGGACGACTCGACTTCTGGATCTACTCGGTGGCCGCGCCTCGCCGCACCGACCCGGACACCGGCGACACGTACGCCGCGGTCCTCAAGCCGATCGGCTCGCCGTCCACCACCAAGACCCTCGTCTTCGACGAGCACGGCGCCCCGGAGGTCAAGGAGGTCACCACCACGCCGGCCGAGGGCGAGGACATCGAACAGACCGTGGCGGTCATGGGCGGCGCCGACTGGGAACGGTGGATCACGTTCCTGGCCGACCGGTCCCTGCTCGCCGACGGCTTCACCACCGCCGCCCTGTCCTACATCGGCTCGCCGCTCACCGCGGCGATCTACCGGGAGGGCACCATCGGCGCGGCGAAGTCCCATCTGGAAGCCACCGCGCGCAGGTCTCGGCAAGACCCCGGGAGGCCGGGCCGTGACCTCGGTCAACGCCGCCGCCGTCACCCAGTCCTCCACCGCCATCCCCGGCATCGCCCTGTACGTCGGGCTGCTGCGCGGCGTCCTCGGCGACGCCATGGTTGCCCCGATCGGCCAACTGGTGCAGCTCTGGGACCAGTTGACCGGCATCCGCCCCCTCGCCATCGACGACGAGGGCCGCATCCGCCTCGACACCTGGGAACTCGACCCCGCCGTACAGAGCGCCGTCGCCGAACGCTGGAACACCGCCACGGGCGACACCATCGCCGAACTCGCCGACCTCGACTGGTTCGGTGACGAAGTCCGCCGCCTCCACGGCTTCTCCGTCCCGGGCATCGACTACACCGCCGCGGTCGACCCCGACACCCCCTGGCCCGCGGCCACCCCCTGACCCGCGCCACGAACCCCCACGACGCCCACGACCGCCCCGACGACGACCCCGCGCCCCCGGCCCTCGAAAGCCGCGCGCCCCGCCCTACGGCGTGCGGATCAGCCGGCGGGTGGCGGCCGTGGCGACCGCCGCGGTACGGGAGTCGACGCCGAGCTTGGCGTAGACGTGCACCAGGTGCGACTTGACCGTGGCCTGGCTGAGGAAGAGCCTCTTCGAGATCTGCTGGTTCGACAATCCGTCCGCCACCAGCTGGAGCACCTCCAGCTCACGCTTCGTCAGCGCCTGCGCCGGCATCCGCATCCGGTCCATCAGCCGCAACGCCACCGCCGGGGCCAGCGCCGACTGGCCGGCCGCCGCCGTGCGGACCGCCGCCGCCAGCTCCTCCGGCGGGGCGTCCTTCAGCAGGTAACCCGAGGCGCCCGCCTCCACGGCGGCCAGGATGTCCGCGTCCGTGTCGTAGGTGGTCAGCACCAGCACCCGGGGGGCGTCGGGCCGGGCCGTGATCAGGGCCGTGGCCTGCGAACCGTGCATCCCGAGCCCGAACTGGAGGTCCATCAGGACCACGTCCACCCCCGCCGAGGCGGCCAGCTCCACCGCCTGCTCGGCGGTGGCGGCCTCCGCGACCACCGCGAAGTCCGCCTCGGTGTCCAGCACCGCGCGCAGCCCCGCGCGGACCACCGGGTGGTCGTCGGCGAGCAGCAGCCGGATCGTCATCAGAGCGCCTCCGCGGGCAACGGCAGGGTGACGGCCACGGCGGTGCCCTGGCCCGGGGCGGACTCGACGGTGAACAGCCCGCCCAGCGTCTCGGCCCGCGAGCGCATCGCCGGCAGGCCGAAACCGCCCTCGCCCGACGGCGCGGACGAGGGATCGAAGCCCAGGCCGTCGTCCACCACGTCCAGGGTGACCGAGGTGTCCATGAAGGTCAGGGTGATCTCCGCGCGGCCGGCGCGGGCGTGCCGCACCACATTGGCCAGCGCCGACTGCGCGATCCGCAGCAGGGCCACCTCGTACGGGGTGGGCAGGATCCGCGGGCCGCCGCTCAGCGAGAAGCGCACCCGCGGCCCGGGGGCCGCGGAGCAGAGCCGCTCCAGCGCCGCGGCGAGCGAGCCGTGCTCCAGGTCGGGGGGCGTCAGGGCCCGGACGAAACGGCGCGCCTCGGCGAGGTTGTCCTGCGCGGCCTCCCGGGCCCGGCCGATGTGCTCCAGCGCGGGCGCGCCGGCGGGGAGGGACCGCTCGGCGGCACGCAGCAGCAGGTGGATCGAGCTCAGGCCCTGGGCGAGGGTGTCGTGGATCTCCCGGGCGAGGCGTTCGCGTTCGGCCAGGATCCCCGCGCCCCGCTCGGCGGCGGCCAGCTCGGCCCGGGTGGTGATGAGTTCCTCGATCAGCTCCCGGCGGCGTTCGCTCTCCCGGTACAGGGCCTGGTAGCCGAGGACCGTGGCCACCGCGACGGCCCCGCCCAGCAGCGGGCCGAGGAAGGCCCCCGGGGTGGGGGTGCTGCTGTGCGCGAGGAACCCGCCGATCGCCGCGCAGGCCGTGACGGCGACGGCCGCGACCCCCCAGCGCAGCCGCAGCAGGTGCAGTTCGAGGAAGTACAGCGGGAAGGCGATCCACAGTCCGTCCGGGGAGAGCACGAGCAACGCGACCCAGGTGGCGCCGAGCAGCGCCAGCCACACCGCTCCGGCGCGCGGCGAGCGGCGCACCACGGGCGCCAGGGCGCCCGCCGCGTACACGGCGGCGAACAGCGCGCACGCGGCGACCACCCGCCCGGCGTGGGGCACGTCGTCGGCGACGGCGCGTCCGGCGGCCAGCGCGAGCAGCCCGCACAGCAGCGCGTGCAGGCACAGGCGCAGGACGCGGGAGACGGGGGTCAGGGGGCGGGATTCGGGAGCAACCATGGCCCGACCAGCGTAAGTGGGGGCTCGGCGCCCCCGGTCAACCAAAAGATTGATGTCCGGGACGTCCCTTCGACACGAGGATCCCTCCTGTGGCGCGATGCCGCGTGTCCACGGGGAACACCAAGGTGGGGGACATGTTCGTCGCATGGAGAGATCTACGGTTCGCCAAGGGCCGCTTCGCCCTCATGGGCTCGGTCGTCGTGCTCGTCACCCTGCTGGTCGGCCTGCTGTCCGGACTCACCTCCGGACTGGCCCGGGAGAACATCTCGGCGATCACCGCACTGCCCGCCTCGCACCTGTCGTTCGCGGCGCCCGCCGGGGACCAGGAGGTGTCCTTCACCAACTCGCAGATACCCGAGAAGGCCTGGCTGGCCTGGCGGGAGCGGCGCGGCGTCGCATCGGCGGAGCCGATCGGCATCCGCACCACCAACGCCGTCTCCGGTGAGCGCACCGCGGCCGTCTCGGTCTTCGGCGTCCACTCCGCGGGCCCGCTCGCCCCGCGCGGCTCCGGACTCACCCAGGGGCAGGTGGTCCTGACCGAGAAGGCCGCCGGGGAACTCGGCGGGCTCACCGCCGGCGCCAAGCTCAGGATCGGCCCGCTCGAACTGTCCGTCGCGGCCGTCTCCGGCACGGCCTCCTTCAGCCACACCCCGGTCGTCTGGATGGACCTCGACGACTGGCAGCGCGTCGGCAACCCCGGTACCTCGATCGACACCCTCGCCACCGTCATCGCCCTGGACGCGTCCGGAGCCGACCTCGCCGCCGGGGACGCGAGCGCCGGCACCCGGACCGCGACCGTCGACGACGCGCTGTCCGCGATCGGCTCGTACACCTCGGAGAACGGCTCGCTCCAGCTGATGCGCGGCTTCCTCTTCGCCATCTCCGCCCTGGTCACAGGGGCTTTCTTCACGGTGTGGACGATCCAGCGCGGCGGGGACGTCGCCGTGCTGAAGGCACTGGGTGCCTCCACCCCGTACCTGCTGCGGGACGCCCTCGGTCAGGCCGTGGTGATGCTCGCCGTCGGAACCGGCCTCGGTACGGCCCTCGCCGCCGTCATCGGCGCGCTGATCAGCGGCGGCGACGTGCCCTTCGTGCTCGACGCGGCCACCGTGCTGGTCCCCGCCGCGGTCATGATCGCGCTCGGCGCGCTCGGGGCCGCCCTGTCCATCCGGCGGATCACCGCCGTAGACCCGCTGACCGCACTCGGGAGCGCCCGATGACCCTGCTCGTCCACGACGTCACGCTCACCTACCCCGACGGCGACGGCCGGCTCACCGCCCTCGACGCGGTCGCCCTGGAGGCGCCGGCGGGCACCCTGACCGCCGTGACGGGCCCCTCGGGCTCCGGCAAGTCCAGCCTGCTCGCGGTCGCCGCCACCCTGATCGCCCCGGACGCGGGCCGGGTGGTCGTCGCGGGCCGGGACACGGCCCGGCTCAGCGCCGCGCAGAAGTCCGCGCTGCGCCGGGAGGAGATCGGCATCGTCTTCCAGCAGCCCAACCTGTTGGCCTCGCTCACGGCCGCCGAGCAGCTCCAGGTGATGGCCCACCTGTCGGGCCGCCCGCCCAAGCGGCTGCGCCGCCGGGCCCTGGACCTGCTGGACGCCGTGGGCCTGGCCGACAAGGCCGACAAGCGCCCGCACCAGCTCTCGGGCGGGCAGCGCCAGCGCGTCAACATCGCCCGCGCCCTGATGCACGAGCCCGCCGTGCTGCTGGTGGACGAGCCCACCAGCGCCCTGGACCACGAGCGGGGGGCGGCCGTACTGGACCTCCTGGTCACCCTCACCCGCGAGCGGTCCACCGCCACGGTGCTGGTCACCCACGACCACGCCCACCTGGAGCGCATGGACCGCACGATGACGATGGCCGACGGCCGGCTCACGGAGACGGCCCGCGCCCTCTGACGCCCGAGGGCCCCGCCCGGGCCACCGTCCGACGCGGGACGGGCCCGGGCCGCCGCCCGATGGACGAAGGCCCCGGGCCGCCCCCTTCGAGAAGGGCGGGCCGGGGCCTTCGCGCGGTGGGTCCCTACGCGGGATTCTGGCTCTGCAGGGCCACCGACAGCTCGGCGGCGATCCCCTGGAGGATCGGCACGATCGAGTCCGTCAGCGCCTCGGTCACCCGGCCCGCGGGGCCCGAGATGGAGATCGCGGCGGCGGTCGGGGAGTTCGGCACCGACACGGCCAGGCAGCGGACCCCTATCTCCTGCTCGTTGTCGTCGACCGCGTAACCCGCCTTGCGGACCTTCTCCAGGGCGTCCAGGAAGCCCTCGGGCGTGGTGATGGTCTTCTCTGTCGCGGCCGGCATCCCGGTGCGGGCCAGCAGCGCGCGCACCTCGTCCGCGGGGGTGTACGCGAGCAGCGCCTTGCCCACGCCCGTGGAGTGCGGCAGCACCCGGCGGCCCACCTCCGTGAACATGCGCATGGAGTGCTTGGACGGCACCTGGGCGACGTAGACGATCTCGTCCCCGTCGAGCAGGGCCATGTTCGCGGTCTCGCCGGTCTCCTCGACGAGCCGCGCGAGGTAGGGACGGGCCCACGTGCCCAGCAGGCGCGAGGCGGATTCGCCGAGACGGATCAGCCGGGGGCCGAGGGAGTACCGTCGGTTGGGCTGCTGCCGGACGTAACCGCACGCCACGAGGGTGCGCATGAGGCGGTGGATGGTGGGCAGCGGCAGGCCGCTGGCGGCGGAGAGCTCGCTGAGGCCGACTTCGCCCCCGGCATCGGCCATGCGTTCGAGCAGATCGAAGGCGCGCTCAAGGGACTGGACGCCACCGCCGGCGGCGGTGGGCTTGGCGGAAGCGTCGGTGGTGCTGGCGCTGGACGTCGGCACGGGCGCGGTCCTTTCGGTACTGGCAGGCAAGGAATCAGCCTACCGGTCGGTCGGCGTCGGCCCTAGAGCCGGGGCTCGGCCGTCCGCGCCGGTCAGAGGGGGTTTGTCCCGGTGGTGGACGTCCCCCGAAGTCAACCGCACGGCTCCCGATGGTGGTAGCTACATTCTGGATAGTGAAATCTTAATTCCATCCTGTGGAAACATCCAATTGTGCCGCGCAGGGCTGGGTGGTCTGTCCGGGCGCTCTTGACTGGCCCCGGATCGGGGTGAAGACTCCGTCAACAGAACGTTGAATTTCGCTCTGTGGAAGTAGATGGGGAGGTTCCGGTGGCCGACGCGGCTGTGGAACTGGTACTGCGCTCGACGCGTGTCATCACCCCCGAGGGGACGCGCGCCGCCTCGGTGGCCGTCGCCGGCGGGAAGATCACGGCCGTGTCGGCGTACGAGGCCGAGGTACCGGCCGGAGCCCGGCTGGAGGACTTCGGCGACGACGTCCTGCTCCCCGGCCTGGTCGACACCCACGTCCACGTGAACGACCCGGGCCGCACCGAGTGGGAGGGCTTCTGGACCGCCACCCGCGCGGCCGCCGCCGGAGGCATCACCACGATCCTCGACATGCCGCTGAACTCCCTGCCGCCGACCACCACGGTCGACAACCTCCGCGTCAAGCAGGAGGTCGCCCGCGCCAAGGCGCACGTGGACGTCGGCTTCTGGGGCGGCGCGCTCCCGGACAACGTCAAGGACCTGCGCCCGCTGCACGACGCCGGCGTCTACGGCTTCAAGTGCTTCCTGTCGCCCTCCGGCGTGGACGAGTTCCCCGAGCTCGACCAGGAGCAACTGGCCACGTCCCTCGCCGAGATCACCGGCTTCGGCGGCCTGATGATCGTGCACGCGGAGGACCCGCACCACCTGGACTCCGCGCCGCAGACCCCCGGCCCGAAGTACGCCGACTTCCTCGCCTCCCGCCCGCGCGACGCCGAGAACACCGCCATCGGGAACCTGATCGCCCAGGCGAAGCGACTGAACGCCCGGGTGCACGTGCTGCACCTGTCCTCCTCCGACGCGCTGCCGCTGATCGCCGCCGCCAAGGCCGAGGGCGTGCGGGTCACCGTGGAGTCCTGCCCGCACTACCTCACCCTGACGGCCGAGGAAGTCCCGGACGGCGCGAGCGAGTTCAAGTGCTGCCCGCCCATCCGCGAGTCCGCCAACCAGGACCTCCTGTGGGACGCGCTCGCCGACGGCACCATCGACTGCATCGTCTCCGACCACTCGCCCTCCACCGCGGACCTGAAGACGAACGACTTCGCCACCGCGTGGGGCGGCATCTCCTCCCTCCAGCTGGGACTCCCCGCGATCTGGACCGAGGCGCGCCGGCGCGGCCGCACCCTCGAGGACGTCGTGCGCTGGATGTCCGCCGCCCCCGCCGCCCTCGCCGGGCTGTCCGACAAGGGCGCGATCGAGGTCGGCCGCGACGCGGACTTCGCCGTCCTGGCACCCGAAGAGACCTTCACCGTGGATCCCGCGGAACTGCACCACCGCAACCGGGTCACGGCGTACGCGGGCAAGACCCTGCACGGCGTCGTGAAGTCCACCTGGCTGCGCGGCACGCAGATCGCCGACCACGGCACCCCGAACGAGCCCACGGGCCGACTCCTCGAAAGGCAGAACTGACAGTGGCACAGCGTTCAACTGGACCGGCCTCCTTCACCGGCAACGCGAACCCGTACGGAGGCGGCGACCCGTACGCGGACTACCGCACCGCGGACTTCCCCTTCACGCAGTACGCGAACCTCGCGGCCCGTGAGCTGGGCGCCGGTGTCATCGAAGCCAACGACGAGTTCTTCGCCCAGCGCGAGAACCTGCTGATCTCCGAGGCCGCCCACTTCGACCCCGAGGACTTCGGGCACAAGGGCAAGGTCATGGACGGCTGGGAGACCCGCCGTCGCCGCGGCGTCTCCGCCACGCAGCCCTGGCCCACCGCCGAGGACCACGACTGGGCGCTCGTACGCCTGGGCGCCCCCGGCGTCATCCGCGGCATCATCGTCGACACCGCCCACTTCCGCGGCAACATGCCGCAGGCCGTGTCGGTGCAGGGCGCCTCGGTCAAGGGCTCCCCGACCGCCGAGGAACTCCTCTCCGACGACGTCAAGTGGACGACCCTCGTCGAGCGCACCCCGGTCGGCGGCCACGCCGCCAACGGCTTCGAGGTGAACGTCGAGCAGCGCTTCACGCACCTGCGCGTCAACCAGCACCCCGACGGCGGCATCGCCCGCCTGCGCGTCCACGGCGAGGTCGTCACCGACCCGAAGTGGCTCGCCGCGCTGGGCACCTTCGACGTGGTCGCCCTGGAGAACGGCGGCTCGGTGCAGGACGCGTCCAACCGCTTCTACTCCCCGCCGACCAACACCATCAACCCGGGCCGCTCCCGCAAGATGGACGACGGCTGGGAGACCGCCCGTCGCCGTGACAACGGCAACGACTGGATCCGCTACCAGCTCGTCGCCGACTCCGAGATCCGCGCCGTCGAGATCGACACCGCCTACCTCAAGGGCAACTCGGCCGGTTGGGCCTCTCTCTCCATCAAGTCGGGCGAGGAGGGCGAGTGGACGGAGTTCCTGCCGCGCACCCGCCTGCAGCCGGACACCAACCACCGCTTCGTGCTGGACGCCCCGGCGGTCGGCACCCACGTCCGGATCGACATCTTCCCGGACGGCGGCTTCTCCCGCCTGCGCCTGTTCGGCTCGCTGACGGAGGCCGGCGCCGCCGCGCACGCCGCCCGCCACCAGGAGCTCGGCGGCTGACGCCGACCCGGTGACCGCCCCGGGGGCCGACACCCCCGGGGCCTGTACCGACCGCCCACGGGGCGCGCCGTCGATGGTGCGCCCCGTCGGCCTTTCCCGTCCCGGTGTGCGGGGCCCCTACGCCGCGTGGCCGCCGTCCACCGAGAACTCGGCGCCGGTGACGTACGCGGCGTCCGCCCCCGCGAGGAAGGACACCATGGCGGCCACCTCCGCCGGGGTCCCGAAGCGGCCGAGGGCCGTCATCGAGGCCTGCGGGGCGGAGTAGGGGCCGTCGGCCGGGTTCATGTCGGTGTCCACCGGGCCCGGGTGGACGAGGTTCGCGGTGATCCCGCGTTCGCCGAGTTCCCTGGCGAGCGCCTTGGTCAGACCGGTCAGCGCGGACTTGCTCATCGCGTACAGGGCGCCGCCGGGGCCCGGGACCCGCCGGGTGATGCAGCTGCCGATGGTGATGATCCGCCCGCCGGAGCCCATGCGTCCCGCCGCGGCCTGGGAGGTCAGGAAGACCCCGCGGACGTTCACCGCGAGGACGCGGTCCACGTCCGCGAGGGCGAGCGAGTCGAGCGGGCCGAGCACGCCCACGCCGGCGTTGTTGACCAGCACGTCGAGTCGTCCGAGACCCCGTACGGTCTGCTCCACCGCCCCGGCGGCCTGCGCCGCGTCGCCCGAGTCGGCCCGTACGGCCAGGCCGCGTCGTCCCAGGGCCTCGATCTTGCCGACGACCTCCGCCGCGGAGGTCGCGTCGTCGACGTAGGTGATCGCGACGTCCACGCCGTCCTCTGCCAGGCGCAGGGCCGTGGCGGCCCCGATGCCCCTGCTGCCGCCCGTGACCAGTGCCACTGTGCCGTTCATGTGCGTCCTCCCGTTGTCGGCCGGACCTGTGCGTCCGGCCGTTCCCGTTCCGTAGGTCGTTGCGAGTTCAATGAAACCGGCGGCGGGGGAAGCGGGCCGGCGGGAATCGGACCTCGCGTTCACGCGCGCCGCCGCGATGAGTTCCGGGTGGCCGGGAAGTCTGAACCCGTGTAGCCGGACGGATCTCGAACAAGGAGCGCGGAGCCATGGGCAAGCTGACCCTCACCACCTTCCTCAGCCTCGACGGCGTGATGCAGGCCCCCGGAGGACCGCAGGAGGACACCAGCGGCGGCTTCCGGTACGGCGGCTGGACGGTGCCGTACGCCGACGAGGGGATGGGGGAGTTCATGACGGAGGTCTTCGACCGCGCCGGGGCGTTCCTGCTCGGGCGCCGGACGTACGAGATCTTCGCCGGGCACTGGCCGCGGTACACCGATCCGAACGACCCGATCGCGAGCCGGTTGAACGGTCTGCCCAAGTACGTGCCCTCGACCACCCTCAAGGAGCCCGCGTGGGCCGGGACCACGGTGCTCGACGGCGAGCACCTCCAAGCCGACGTCACGCGGGTCAAGGACAAGCTGGACGGGGAACTCCAGGTGCACGGCAGCGGGGCGCTCGCCCAGTGGCTGTTGGCGCGGGACCTGGTCGACGAGCTGAACCTGCTGGTCTTCCCGGTGTTCCTGGGCGCGGGGCGCCGGCTGTTCCCGACCGGGGGGCTGCCGACCGCCTGCGAGGTGGTCGCCTCCCGCACCACCTCCACGGGCACGGCGATCCACACCTACCGCCCGACGGGCCGGGCCACCTTCGGCTCCTTCGCCTGACCGGCGGGCGGCGGGGCCCGCCCCGCCGCCCGCCGGCGGCAAACCGGTCGACCGGCGTGATCACGCTCGGGTAGCGTGACCACGCCCCGTGCGAGCCGCCGAAGTCTCCACCCGCCTCCTGCCGTTGGAGAACCGGTGTCCACCGTCGCCGCCCCCGCCCCCGCCCCCGTCGCCGCCCCCGGCCGAGCCCGGCTCGCCGACCTGCCGGTCCTGCTCGTCGCCGTCGTCTGGGGCGGCAGCTACCTCGCCGCCAAGGGGATCACCACCACGCACACCGTGATCGCGGTGCTCGTGCTGCGCTTCGCGCTCGTCCTGCCCGTCCTGGTCGTCGCCGGCCGGCGACGCCTGCGCGCGCTGAGCGCCGCCCAACTGCGCGGCGCCGGGGTGCTGGGGCTCGTACTCGGCGGGATCTTCCTGTTGGAGACCTACGGGGTCGTCCACACCTCCGCCACGAACGCCGGGCTGATCATCAGCCTGACCATGATCTTCACCCCGCTGGCCGAGGCCGCCGTACGGCGCGTGCGACCCTCGACCGGATTCCTCGGCGCCGCCGCCGTGTCCGTCGCGGGCGTGGTGCTGCTCACCCAGGGCGCCGGCTTCACCACCCCCGGCCCCGGAGACCTGCTCATCCTCGGCGCGGCCCTCGCCCGGACCCTGCACGTCCTGCTGATGGCCCGGATCAAGGCCGTCCAGGACGCCGACTCGCTCTCCCTCACCACCGTCCAACTCGGCGGCGCGGTCGCGGTGTTCGCCCTCCTCGCCCTGCTGCCCGCAAGCGGCGCGAACCCCTGGGAGACCGCCGCCGGATTCGGCCCCCGGGAGTGGGCGGGGCTCGTCTTCCTGGCCGTCTTCTGCACCCTCTTCGCGTTCTTCGTGCAGATGTGGGCCGTCCGCCGCACCTCGCCCTCCCGCGTCAGCCTGCTGCTGGGCACCGAACCCCTGTGGGCGGCCGCGGCCGGCATCGCCATCGGCGGAGAACGGCTCGGCGCCGCCGGTCTCGTCGGGGTCGCGCTGGTGCTCGGCGGCACCGCCTGGGGTCGGCGCGCGGCAACCTGAACGAATGGCCGAAAGCCGCTCCTTCGACGTCAACCACACGTCTAGGCTGACGACATGCCGGTTCTGGACCTCAGTACGATCGCCGAAGACTTCAACGAAAACCCGTACCCCCATTACGCGCGGTTGCGGGAGATCGCCCCGATCCACCGCGTCAAAGCGGTGGACGGACAGGAAGTCTGGCTCGTCGTCGGTCACGACGAGGCGCGCCAAGCCCTGACCCACCCCGACGTGTCCAAGAACTGGCTGACCTCGGGGCTCTACACCGACCGCGAGAAGACCGCGGCCAGCGCCAACATGATGCGCGCCGACCCGCCCCACCACACCCGGCTGCGCCGGCTGGTCTCCCGCTCCTTCGCCCCCGGCCGGATCGAGACCCTGCGGCCCCGCGTCCAGCAGATCGTCGACGGGCTCCTCGACGAGATGGCCGCCCTGCCCGAGCGCCGCGCCGACCTCATCGACGCCTTCGCCCGGCCGCTGCCCATGACCGTGATCTGCGAACTCCTCGGGATACCGGAAGCCGCCCGGGGCCCCTTCCACGCGTGGGTCACCGAGATCGTCTCGCCGACCGGGGTGGAGGCCGAGAACACCGCCCTGCGCGCGATGACCGCGTACCTGGCCGAGCTGACCGACGCCAAGCTCGCCGAACCGGGCGACGACCTGCTCAGCGACTGGACCACCAGCCGCGGCGAGGACGGGGACCGCCTCTCGCGGCAGGAACTGGTCGCCATGGCCTTCCTGATGATGATCGGCGGCCACGAGACCACCGTGCACCTGATCTCCAACGCGATGCGGGCCCTGTTCGCCCACCCCGACCAGCTCGCGGCCCTGCGCGCCGACCTCGACGGGCTCACCGACGGCGCGGTGGAGGAAGCCCTGCGCTACGACGGACCGGTGGAGACGGCCACCTTCCGCTTCGCCCGCGCCGACCTGGAGCTCGGCGGCGCCCTCATCGAGGCCGGCTCGCCCGTCCTGGTCTCCCTCGCCGGAGCCGACCGGGACCCGGCCCGCTTCGCCGACCCCGACACCTTCGACATCCGCCGCCCCGGCCGCGGCGGCCACATCGCCTTCGGCCACGGCATCCACCACTGCGTCGGCGCCCCCCTGGGCCGACTGGAGGGCCGGATCGCGATCCGCTCGATCCTGGAGCGCTTCCCGGACCTGGAGGAGGAACCGATCGAGCACGCGTGGGTGCCCGGCATCCTGGTCCGGGGCGTCCTGAGCCACCCGGTGCGCTGGTAGCCGGCGGGTCGGCCGGGATGTCGCACGCCCTACAGGTCCGCCAGCTCCTCCAACCGCACGCGGCGCCGCTCCCGACGGGACAGCTCGCACGCCTCCGCGATCCGGAGCGCGGCGAGCGCCTCGCGGCCGTCGCACGGATTGGGTCCCTCGCCACGCACCAGCCGGACGAAGGCCGCCAGCTCCGCCTCGTACGCGGGGGCGAAGCGCTCCAGGAAACCCGTCCACGGCTTGCTCGCCGGGGGCGGGCCGTGCGGCTCGGTCGAGGCGATCGGCGTACGGTCGTCCAGCCCCGTGGAGACCTGGTCCCGCTCCCCGGCGAGCTCCATCCGCACGTCGTACCCGGCGCCGTTGCAGCGGGTGCCGGTACTGCTGACCAGCGTCCCGTCGTCCAGGGTGAGGACGGCCACCGCCGTGTCGACGTCACCGGTCTCCCGGAACACGGCCGGACCCGCGTCCGACCCGGCCGCGTACACCTCGCTCACCTCCCGCCCGGTGACCCAGCGGACCATGTCGAAGTCGTGCACCAGGCAGTCCCGGTACAGGCCCCCGGAGCCGGCCAGATAGGCCGCGGTCGGCGGCGTCGGATCGGCCGTCGTCGTCCGTACGGTGTGCAGCCGCCCCAGCGCGCCCGAACGGACCAGCTCCCGCGCGGCGGCGTAGCCCGCGTCGAAGCGGCGCATGAACCCCAGCTGGAGCACCCCGCCCAGGGCCGTGACCTCGCGCAGCACGTTCAGGGTGCGAGTCAGGTCCGGTGCCACCGGCTTCTCGCAGAACACCGGCAGTCCGCCGCGCACCGCGCGGACGATCAGCTCGGCGTGCCCGTCGGTGGAGCAGCACACGATGACCGCGTCCACGCCCCAGGTGAAGACCTGCTCCACGGTGGGCGCGGCCGTCGCCCCCAGCCGGTCCGCGAGCCGTGCGGCCCGCCCGGGGTCGGCGTCGGCCAGCAGCAGCGAGCCGGCGTCCGGGTGGCGGGCCAGGGCGGCCGCGTGGAACGAGCCGATCCGGCCGGTTCCGATGAGCCCGATGCGCATGCACTCAACGTGACCCCGTATGGGGGACCTGTCAATCCGCCCGCCGATGCCCCGATGGGCTCGCGTGGTCCACTGTGGCGGATACTGGGCGGCTGGAACCGGAATGGACCGCTTTCACATCGATCCGCTTCGACCATTCGGGAAACGCACGACAAGGGAAGGGCGCGGCGACGTGGCTAGGGTTCGGACAGGGGTGCGCGTCGTGGGCGCCGTGCTCGCGGCGGTACTGGGTGCCTCCCTCGCGGGGTGCAGCAGTACGGGCGGCAAACGAGCCGAGGAACGGGCGAAGGCCGCCGAAGCCGGCCGGCCCGCGGTCTCCACCCCGCGCTGGACCTTCGCGATGGTCACCCACGCGGGAGACGGCGACACCTTCTGGGACATCGTGCAGAAGGGTGCCAAGGAGGCCGCGGCGAAGGACAACATCAACTTCGTCTACGCCCACGACGACCAGGCCCAGCAGCAGGCACAGTTCGTGCAGAACGCCATCGACCAGAAGGTCGACGGGCTCATCGTGAGCCTGGCCAAGCCCGAGGCCCTCAAGGACGTCATCGCCAAGGCCGTGAAGGCCGGCATCCCGGTCGTCACGGTCAACTCCGGATCCGCCCAGTCCGCCGAGTACGGGGCCCTGACCCACATCGGCCAGGACGAGGAGATCGCCGGCGAGGCGGTCGGCACCGAGCTCGGCAAGCGCGGGAAGAAGAAGGCCGTCTGCGTCCTGCACGAACAGGGCAACGTCGGCCACGAGCAGCGCTGCGCCGGGGCGAAGAAGACGTTCGGCGCGTCCGGCGGGGTCATGGAGAACCTCTACGTCGAGGGCACCAACATGCCCTCCGTCCAGGCGTCCCTCCAGGCGAAGCTCCAGGCCGACCCCTCCGTCGACGCGATCGTGACCCTGGGCGCGCCCTTCGCCCCCACCGCCGTCAAGGCGAAGGACGCGGCGGGCAGCGAGGCCGAGGTGGACACCTTCGACCTCAATGTGTCGGTGGCGCGGGACCTCACGTCGGGCGCCCTCGGCTTCGCCGTCGACCAGCAGCCCTACCTCCAGGGGTACGAGGCCGTCGACCTGCTCTGGCTCAACCGCTACAACGCGGACGTCCTCGGCGGCGGCCGCCCGGTCCTGACCGGCCCGCAGATCGTCACCGGCGCGCAGGCGGCGGAGCTGGAGAAGTACATCAAGCGGGGCACCCGATGAGCGCGTCCGCGACGGTCGACGAGCGGTTGGCCCCCACCTCGCTCGTACGCCGTCTGCTGGGCCGCCCCGAGCTGGGCGCGGTCGTCGGCGCGGTCGCCGTCTTCGTGTTTTTCTCCTTCGCCGCCGACAGCTTCCTGCGGGCCTCCAGCCTGAGCACGGTCCTGTACTCGGCCTCCACCATCGGGATCATGGCGGTGCCGGTGGCCCTGCTGATGATCGGCGGCGAGTTCGACCTGTCGGCCGGCGTCATGGTCACCACCTCGGCGCTGATCAGCTCGATGTTCAGCTACCAGATGACGGCGAACGTCTGGGTCGGCGTCCTGGTGTCCCTGGTGGTCACCCTCGCCATCGGCTTCTTCAACGGGTTCATGCTGACCCGCACCAAGCTGCCGAGCTTCATCATCACGCTCGGCACCTTCCTGATGCTGACCGGCCTGAACCTCGGCTTCACCAAGCTGATCAGCGGCTCGGTCTCCACCAAGACCATCGCCGACATGGAGGGCTTCTCCTCCGCCCGCGCCCTCTTCGCCTCGCAGTGGAACATCGGCTCGGTCACCCTCAAGGTCACCATCCTGTGGTGGCTGGCCCTGGTCGCCGTGGCCACCTGGATCCTGCTGCGCACCCGCGCCGGGAACTGGATCTTCGCGGTGGGCGGCGGCGCCGACGCGGCCCGCGCGACCGGTGTGCCGGTCGTGAAGACCCGTATCGGGCTCTACATGGGCGTCGCGCTCTGCGCCTGGATCTCCGGGCAGCACATCCTCTTCTCGTTCGACGTGGTGCAGTCGGGCGAGGGCGTCGGCAACGAGTTCCTGTACATCATCGCGGCCGTCATCGGTGGCTGTCTGATGACGGGCGGCTACGGCTCGGCCATCGGCTCGGCGGTCGGCGCCTTCATCTTCGGCATGACCAGCAACGGCATCGTGTACGCCCAGTGGAACCCGGACTGGTTCAAGTTCTTCCTCGGCGCGATGTTGCTGCTGGCCACGCTGCTCAACGCATGGGTGCGCAAGCGGGCGGAGGCGAAGTGATGACCGGGACCGGCACCGCGGCCAGGGCCGTGCCCGACGGGGCGACCGCCCTCGTCAGGCTGACCGACGTCAGCAAGTTCTACGGCAACATCAAGGCGCTCCAGGGGGTCTCCCTGGAGGTGTCCGCCGGCGAGATCACCTGTGTCCTCGGCGACAACGGCGCCGGCAAGTCCACCCTCATCAAGATCATCGCGGGGCTGCACCGGCACGACGCCGGCACCTTCGAGATCGAGGGCGAGGAGACCGTGCTGGCCAACCCCCGCGCGGCCCTCGACCGCGGCATCGCCACCGTCTACCAGGACCTCGCCGTGGTCCCGCTGATGCCCGTCTGGCGGAACTTCTTCCTCGGCTCCGAGCCCACCAGGGGCCGCGGCCCCTTCCGCCGCCTCGACGTGGACCTCATGCGCGAGACCACCCGGGCCGAGCTGCTCCGGATGGGCATCGACCTGCGGGACGTGGACCAGCCCATCGGCACCCTGTCCGGCGGTGAGCGGCAGTGCGTGGCGATCGCCCGCGCCGTGTACTTCGGCGCGAAGGTCCTCGTGCTGGACGAGCCCACCGCGGCCCTCGGCGTCAAGCAGTCCGGCGTCGTCCTCAAGTACGTCGCCGCCGCCCGCGACGCGGGCCTCGGGGTGGTGCTGATCACGCACAACCCGCACCACGCCCACCTGGTGGGGGACCGTTTCGTGCTCCTGAAGCGGGGCACCATGGCGGGCAGCCACACCCGCGACTCGATCACCCTGGACGAGCTCACCCGCCAGATGGCGGGCGGGTCCGAGCTCGACGAACTGAGCCACGAACTGGAGCGAGTGGCAGAATCGGGAGCGGACGGACCGTCCGACCCGACTCCCCCCACCAAGCGGACCACGAGGGACGACACGACTCGATGAGCACGTACCGGGACTTCTCGCTCGCCCATCGGGGGGCGGCGCGTGGCACCGTCCTGCGGACCGTCGGGACCCGTGAGCGCCGGTCGCTGCTGACCGCCCCGCGGGTGCCCACCGTCGGCATCGACATCGGCGGCACCAAGGTCATGGCCGGGGTGGTGGACGCGGACGGGGTCATCCTGGAGAAGATCCGTGCCGAGACCCCCGACAAGTCCAAGAGCCCCAAGGTCGTCGAGGACACCATCGTCGAGCTGGTCCTGGACCTCTCCGACCGGCACGACGTGCACGCCGTCGGCATCGGCGCGGCCGGCTGGGTGGACGCCGACCGCTCGCGCGTCCTGTTCGCGCCGCACCTCGCCTGGCGTGACGAGCCGCTGCGCGACGCCCTCCAGTCCCGGCTCGCGGTCCCCGTCATGGTCGACAACGATGCCAACACCGCGGCCTGGGCCGAGTGGCGCTTCGGCGCCGGACGCGGCGAGGACCACCTCGTCATGATCACGCTGGGCACCGGCATCGGGGGCGCCATCCTCGAAGGCGGCCAGGTCAAGCGGGGCCGCTACGGTGTCGCCGGCGAGTTCGGCCACATGCAGGTCGTCCCGGGCGGCCACCGCTGCCCCTGCGGCAACCGCGGCTGCTGGGAGCAGTACAGCTCCGGCAACGCCCTGGTCCGCGAGGCGCGCGAGCTGGCCGCGGCCGACTCCCCGGTCGCGTACAACATCATCGCCAAGGTCGGCGGCAACGTCCACGAGATCACCGGCCCGCTCATCACCGAGCTGGCCCGCGAGGGCGATGCGATGTGCATCGAGCTCCTCCAGGACATCGGCCAGTGGCTGGGCGTCGGCATCGCCAACCTCGCCGCCGCCCTCGACCCCTCCTGCTTCGTCATCGGCGGCGGCGTCAGCGCCGCCGACGACCTGCTCATCGGACCCGCCCGGGACGCCTTCCGGCGCCACCTCACCGGCCGCGGCTACCGCCCCGAGGCCCGGATCGCCAAGGCCCAGCTCGGCCCGGAGGCCGGCATGGTCGGCGCCGCCGACCTCGCCCGACTCGTCGCCCGCCGCTTCCGCCGGGCCACCCGCCGCCGCGTGGAGCGGTACGAGCGCTACGCACAGCTGGGCCGCCGCGACCTCGGCGGCGCCAAGGACCGGGAGCAGGAACAGCCGTGAACCCGCCCACCCTGCCCCACCAGGCTCCCGCCCCCGACGAGGAAGGCAGACCCCGACCCCCGGCCGAGGACCGCAGGCACGTGGTCCGACGCCGCTGGATCACCGCGATCATCATCGTGCTGCTGATCGGGGTCCCCGCGGGCTACCTCGCCGTGTCCGCCCAGCAGAGCCGCCAGAGCGGCCGCGACAAGGCCGCCAAGGTCGGCGCGGTCCACGTGCGCCCGGCCTGGCCCTCCAAGGTGCAGCGCAGCATCTACGAGGTGCCGATCCCGGACCAGGCCTCGGCCGTCGGCTACCTGGAGACCAACAACTGGCACACCAGCCGGCTCTACACCCAGTTCGCCCTCACCCCCGCGCAGTTGGACACCTTCCTGGCCGACGCGGGCACCAGCCGGGCCGCGTTGACCCGGGGCGTGTCGATCTCCGACCACGACGCCCGGATCGCGGGCTGGACCTGGAAACCGGACCACTCGTGGTACGGCGTCACCCTGGACGCCAAGGAACCGCGCCCCACCAGGGACATCACCGTAGACCTGAGCGATCCCGCGGCCCCCGGGGTGTACGTGGTCTCCACCGCCATCCCGTAGGCCCCACGACCGCGCGCCGACAGGGCCTAGCCTGGGATCATGAAGCTCACCAAGCGGCTCCACTCCTGCGTCCAGCTGGAGAAGGACGGGCGCGTGCTCGTCATCGACCCGGGCGCCTTCAGCGAACCCGACGCCGGCCTCGGGGCCGACGTCCTGCTGGTCACGCACGAGCACCCCGACCACTTCGAGGAGGGCCGGCTGCGCGCCGCCCTCGACGCGAACCCGGCCGCCGAGCTGTGGACCCTGCGCGGCGTCGCCGAGAAGCTGGCGCCCGCCTACCCCGGCCGGGTGCACACGGTGGGGCACGGGGACGCCTTCACCGCGGGCGGTTTCGAGGTGCGGGCCTACGGCGAGTGGCACGCCGTGATCCACCCGGACATCCCCCGGATCACCAATGTCGGCTTCCTGGTCGACGGTTCGCTCTTCCACCCCGGCGACGCGCTGACCGTGCCGGAGACTCCCGTGGACACCCTGATGCTCCCGGTGCACGCGCCCTGGAACAAGGTCTCCGAGGTGATCGACTACCTCCGCGAGGTCAAGCCGCGCCGGGCCATCGACATCCACGACGCCTACCTCGCCGACCTGGCCCGACCGATCTACGACCTCGCCCTGGACAACCTGGGCGGCACCGAGCACGGCAGGCTCACCGCCGGGGACGCCACGGACCTGTGACCGTCGGTGCCGGGCGGTAGGTTGGGTGGCATGCGTATCGCCACGTACAACGTCAATTCGATCACCGCCCGGCTGCCGCGCCTGCTGGCCTGGTTGGAGTCCTCCGGCACGGACGTCCTGTGTGTCCAGGAGACCAAGTGCTCCGCCGAGCAGTTCCCGTACGCGGAGCTCCGCGAGGCGGGTTACGAGGCCGCGGTCAACGCCACCGGCCGGTGGAACGGCGTGGCCCTGCTCTCCAAGGTCGGTCTCGACGACGTGGTGACCGGCCTGCCCGGCGGGCCCGACTACGAGGGCGTCCAGGAGCCCCGCGCCATCTCCGCCACCTGCGGCGGGGTGCGGGTCTGGTCGATCTACGTGCCGAACGGCCGCGAGGTCGAGCACGACCACTACGGCTACAAGCTGGACTGGTTCCGCGCCCTGGCCGCCGCCGTCGCCGAAGACGCGGCCGGCCCCCGCCCGTTCGCGGTGCTCGGCGACTTCAACGTGGCGCCGACCGACGAGGACGTGTACGACCCGGCGGTCTTCGCGGGGCTCACGCACGTCACCCCCGCGGAGCGCGCCGGCCTGGAGGCGCTGCGCGAGGCCGGCCTCTCGGACATCTTCCCGCGCGCCCTCAAGTACGACCGGCCGTACACGTTCTGGGACTACCGGATGCTCGCCTTCCCCAAGAACAGGGGCATGCGCATCGACCTGGCCTACGGCAACGCCCCCTTCGTCAAGGCCGTCACCGACGCGTACGTGGACCGCGAGGAGCGCAAGGGCAAGGGCGCGTCCGACCACGCCCCGGTCGTGGTGGACCTGGACCTCTGATCCCTGCGCGCCCTGTGGCCGGCGGCGGATCCGGGTGCCAGGCTGGTTCGCATGAACATCCCCTTCCTGGACAACTGGCTGAACCGGAACGAGAAGGAACAGGGTGCGGGACTCGCCGCCGCCCTCGCGGATGATCCCGAGGGCGTCGCCGAGTTGTTCTCCGAGTGCGAGATGCTGCGCGCCCAGGCCCGCTCGGCGGGGCTCGAACTCGACGGGAGCCCGGCCTCGTTGGAGGCGCTCGACCAGCTGATGCCACGCTGGCGACGGGACCCCGAGGCCGTGCCCTGGCTGGGCAACGACGCCGGCTTCTACCTCGGCACCGTGATCATCCGCAGCATGCCGGGCACCGTCTGGCAGGTGTGGCCGAACGGGCAGCCGGTGATCAGACTGGCCTCGGGCCGGGAGCTGAACGTGGTCGAGTCCGGGGTCTCCTGGGCGATGACCGGTTCCCCCGAGCTGTCCCAGGCGTACGCCGAGGCCTCGGAGGGCTGATCTCGGGCGCCTTTATGCGGCATTTAGGCGTGTCGAGGCGAAGTGCCCTTCCACGGCTGGATAGTTTGCGCTGACCTCGACACACCGACAAGTGGGCAGGGCAGCGTATGGCCGTCGATCCGTTGATCGAGCTGCGGGACGTCAACAAGCACTTCGGGCAGTTGCACGTGCTCCAAGACATCAACCTCACCGTCGGCCGCGGGGAGGTGGTGGTGATCATCGGCCCCTCCGGATCCGGTAAATCGACCCTGTGCCGGGCCATCAACCGCCTGGAGACCATCGAGTCCGGGGCGATCACGCTCGACGGGAAGCCACTGCCGGCCGAGGGCAAGGATCTGGCGGGACTGCGCGCCGAGGTGGGCATGGTCTTCCAGTCCTTCAACCTCTTCGCGCACAAGACCGTCCTCGCCAACGTGTCGCTCGCGCAGGTCAAGGTCAGGAAGCGCAAGCGGGACGAGGCCGACAAGCGCTCCCGTGAGCTGCTGGACCGGGTGGGCCTCGCCGACCAGGCCGAGAAGTACCCCGCCCAGCTCTCCGGCGGCCAGCAACAACGCGTGGCCATCGCCCGGGCCCTCGCCATGAGCCCCAAGGCACTGCTCTTCGACGAGCCCACGTCGGCGCTCGACCCGGAGATGATCAACGAGGTGCTGGAGGTCATGCAGCAGCTGGCCTCGGAGGGCATGACCATGGTCGTGGTCACCCACGAGATGGGCTTCGCCCGCTCCGCGGCCAACCGCGTGGTGTTCATGGCGGACGGAAAGATCATCGAGGACCGCACCCCGGAGGACTTCTTCACCGCTCCCGAGAGCGACCGGGCCCGGGACTTCCTCTCCAAGATCCTCAAGCACTGAGGGGCCGGCCCGTGAAGCTCTCCCGACGTTCCCGCCTGCCCGCGGTCGTCCTCGCCCTCGCCCTGCTCGGAGCCGCGGTCGGCTGCGGCAAGTCCGGCAGCCCCCCGGTCAAGGGGCCCCAACCGGAGGACCTGCCCACCTACAAGGTCGCCGCCGACTTCACGCTGCCGCAGTCCCCGACCTGGAATCGGGCCAAGAAGCGCGGCCACCTCGTCGTCGGCGCCAAGGAGGACCAGCCGTACATGGGGGAGAAGGACCCCGCCAGTGGACGCTACTCCGGCTTCGACATCGAGATCGCCAAGATGATGTCCGCCTCGCTCGGCTTCGACCCCAAGACGATCGAGTTCAAGACGATCGCCTCCGCCAACCGCGAGACCGCCCTGCAGAACGGGCAGATCGACTACTACGTCGGCACCTACACGATCAACGACAACCGCAAGAAGCAGGTCGGGTTCGCCGGCCCCTACTTCATGGCCGGCCAGTCCCTCCTCGTGCGCAAGGACGAGAAGGACATCAAGGGACCCCAGGACCTCGCGGGCAAGAAGGTCTGCTCCGCGGCGGGCTCCACCCCCTACCAGCGCCTCCAGAAGGAGCACCCCGAGGCCGTGCTGGTCGCCTACGACACCTACTCCGTCTGCGTGGACAACCTGCTCACCTACCAGGTCGACGCCGTCTCCACCGACGACTCGATCCTCCTCGGCTACGCCGCCAAGGTCCCCGAGGAACTGAAGGTCGTCGGCGAACCCTTCTCCAAGGAGCCCTACGGGATCGGCGTCCCGCGCGGCGACAACGCCCTGCGCTTCGCCCTCGACGACGCCCTGGCGGAGAACGAGAAGAACGGCAACTGGAAGAAGGCCTACGAGGCCACGCTCGGCCTGTCCGGCGAGCCCGCCCCGACACCACCGCCCATCGACCGCTACCCGGCGAGCTGAGAGGAGCCGAGCCACCTCCATGGACGTGCTCACCGAGAACTTCGCGATCTACGGCAAGGGTTTCCTCGGGACCCTGCAACTCACCGTCTACGCCTCCCTCCTGGCCCTGGTCCTGGGCTTCGTGATGTGTTCCTTCCGGGTCGCCCCCGTCGGATCCTTCCGGGTCTTCGGCACGGTCTGGGTCACCGTGTTGCGCAACACCCCGCTCACCCTGCTGTTCTTCGCGGTGCTGCTGGGCCTGCCGCGCTTCGGCATCGTCCTGCCCTTCCAGCTCTTCGCGGTCCTGGCGCTCGGCTGCTACACCTCCGCGTTCATCTGCGAGGTGCTGCGCTCCGGCATCAACACCGTGCCCAAGGGGCAGGGCGAGGCGGCCCGGAGCCTGGGCATGTCCTTCGACCAGACCCTCGGCACGGTGGTGCTGCCGCAGGCCTTCCGCTCCGTGATCCCGCCCATCGGCTCCACGCTGATCGCCCTCGCCAAGAACTCGGCGATCGCCGGCGCCTTCAGCGTCAACGAGCTGCTGGGCACCTACAAGACCCTCAACGAGCTGGGCTACAGCATCATCTGGACCTTCGTCTGGATCGCCGTCGGCTACCTGATCATCACCCTGTCCATCAGCGCGCTCTTCCACGTGCTCGAAAAGCGGTTCGGAGTCGCCCGATGACCGCGCACGCGCTCCACGGGGACCTGGAGTCCAGCGCCCTGTACGACCTCCCCGGCCCCCGGGCCCGGCGCCGGCACTTCCTCTACGGGATCGTCTCCACGGCGCTGATCCTCCTGGTGCTGGCCTGGATCCTCTACCTGCTCTTCGACACCGACCAGTTCACCGCCGCCAAGTGGACCCCCTTCGAGTACAAGGGCATCCAGGAGCTGCTGCTCAGGGGGCTCGGCAACACCCTGAAGGCCTTCGCGTACGCCTCCGTGCTCTCGCTCGCGCTGGGCGCGGTGCTCGCCACCGGACGGCTGTCGATCCACCGCCCGGTGCGCTGGCTCGCCACGCTGTGCGTGGAGTTCTTCCGGGCGATGCCCGTCCTGGTGATGATCTTCTTCATCTTCGTCGCGCTGAAGGTCCAGCCGCTGCCGGCGCTGGTGGCGGGGCTGACCCTCTACAACGGCTCGGTGTTGGCGGAGGTCTTCCGCACGGGGATCAACTCCGTCGAGAAGGGCCAGCGCGAGGCCGCGTACGCCCTGGGCATGCGCAAGACCCAGGTGATGACATTCGTCCTGGCCCCGCAGGCGGTCCGGGCGATGCTGCCGACGATCATCAGCCAGCTCGTGGTGGCCCTGAAGGACACCTCGCTCGGATACCTGATCACGTACGAGGAGTTCCTGCACGCGGGCAAACTCATCGCCTCGAACCTGGACTACGACCTGCCGTTCATTCCGGTGGTCATGATCATCTCTCCCGTCTACATCGGCATGTGCATGCTGCTGTCCTGGTTCGCCACCTGGGTGGCGCGACGGCAGCGGCGCAATCCGAAGACCGAGGCGGTCACCGTCGCCCCGGCCGAACCGGGAACGGCGCTGCCGGGCGGACGCACGTAGTCCGCCCGCGGCCCCGAAGGGCCAACCCGCCCGGCGGCAGCCGCGGTCACTGCTCGCGCAGCGGCACCGAGACGTACGAGGGATCGGTGCGCGGCGAGGAGAAGGTCAGCTGCGCGCCGGTGGGGTTGTGCTCGATGTAGAGCGGGTCGACGGTGTCCACGACGAGGGCGAGTCGGTGGCCGGCCGGGACGTCGTAGGCGGTGGAGAAGAGGTCGAGGTCCACCCCGAAGGCCTGGTTCGGCGTCTTGCCGTGGAAGGTGTACGGCGCGTTGGCGACCAGCTTGCCGAGGCCGAGCGGGCCCACGTCGTAGAGGTACGCGACGAAGGTGCCGTCCGCCTTGGTGGGCGTGACCGTGGTGTGCACCCTGACCGTGCCGCGGACCCGCCGGACCTCGTCGTGGCGCTCCGACTGCCAGACGGCCGCGAAGGTGCGGGGCAGGAGCGGGATGGAGGCGACCGGGGGCGCCTTGACGAACTGGTCGAGGATGCTGGAGAGAAACAGGGTGCCGCCGTTGGCGCCGGAGTCGACGTTGGCGAACACGTGCTCGCTGTCAAAGAGCGCGAGCCGTTCGGTCCCGCCCGAGCCGACCGACTTCCAGTCGGCGTACCCTTCGTACCCGTCGGCGCTGCGGGACTTGATCTGCACCGGCGCCTCGGAGTCCACGCCGTTGCGCTCGCCCTTGAGGTAGTGGTCGAACCAGCGGTGGGCGTTGGTCCAGGTGTCGTTGGGCAGCCCGAGCAGGCCGGTGGCCTCGGCGGTGGCGTGGTCGCCGGGGCGGAACTCCAGGCGCTTGGGGCCGGTCAGCTTCTCGAAGAAGTCCGCGTACTGGTTGGGCGGGAAGATGGTGTCCCCCCAGGCGTTGCCCAGCATGATCGCGGCGCCGTTGGCGTTGATCCGGTCCACCTCGTAGGCGGCGGAGCGCTTCTTGCCCCAGTCGATCATCTGCTGCTCGCGGTCCAGCCGGGAGCCGAGGAAGTCGTCCAGGATCTGCTGGAGCTCGGGACCGGGACGGCCGGTGATCCGGCCCGCGACGCCGAGCATCCCGGCCGCCTGGCGGTGCTGGGTGCGGCCGGAGTAGATCGACTCGATGAGGTCGGCCCAGCCGCTGAGCGCGACCACGGCCTTGATCCGGGGGTCGCGGGCCGAGGCCAGCAGGCTGATGCCCGCGCCGTAGGAGACCCCGCCGAGGCCGACGCGCGCGGGGTCGGCGGGGGTGTTGGCGAGGGCCCAGTCGATGACGGCGGAGACGTCCGCGGTGTCGGCCGGGCCGGCCGTCTCGATCTGCCCGCCGGAGAGCCAGAAGCCGCGGGAGGTGTAACTGACCACGACGTAGCCGGAGTCGGCGAGCCGCTTGGCCTGGGCGGCGTACTCGATCTGCGGCAGGCCCCAACTGGTGGGCAGCACGATCAGCGGGTACCTCGCGCCGGCCCCGGCCCCCGCGGGGGTGAAGACGTTGCCCTTGAGCGTGATGCCGCCGGAGCCGGGGATGTCGTGGAAGCGCAGGTCCGACGAGGCGTCGGAGACGGCGGCGGACCCGGTGGCGGGCGCCGCCTGGGCCTGGTGGGGGGCCAGGCCCAGGGCGGTCGCGGCGAGCACGGCCGCCACGGTCGCCGCGGCCGCTGCGGTGCTGGTGGTGCGGACCATCTGTCGCTCCTCGCGTGCGCCGGTGTCAAAGTGACCCGACGGTAACGGGAGGGGCTTACCGTAGGTAACCCGTGAGTAAGTTACGTACGGGTAACGATTGACTGAAGTTCAACGCACGGGCCCGCGGCGGAGTGTGCCGCGGGGTCAGCCGTTCTGCGGCGCGCCGTTCAGCGCGCTCTTGGCCTTCCACTCGTCCCAGGACAGGTTCCACTCGCCGTAGCCGTTGCCGAGGTCCGCGCGCCCCTTGGAGCCGCTGCCCACGACCTCGAAGGGATCGCCGACCTGCACCTGCTCGTAGAACGCCGCCGCGTTGGCGTCGCTCATGCCCACGCAACCGGAACTGGTGTTGGCGTTGCCGAAGTTGGCGCTGTTCCACGGGGCCGCGTGCGCGTACATGCCCGACCAGGTCAACCGCATCGAGTAGTCGACCATCTTGTCGTAGGAGTCGCCCAGGCCCACCGTCTGGGAGTCCATCCGGATGGTGCCCTCCTTCGCCATCAGCACCATGGTCCCGGACCAGGAGGCCTTCTGGCCGCCCGGGGTGCCGGCCGAGATCGGAATCGTCCTCACGACCTGGCCGTCCTCGGTGACCGACATCTTCCGGGTGTCGAGATCCACCTTCATCCGACGATCCTTGCCGATCTTGAACTCGGTGGAGTAGTCCTTGGCGAACAGTCCGCCGCCCGTTCCGGAGTCGACGCCGTTCAGGTTCATCTCGACCTTCACCGCGGTGCCGGACTTCCAGAACTCCTTCGGGCGCCAGTCCACCCGGTCATTTCCGGAATAGTCCTTGAACCAACCCCAGGACCCCTCGGTGTCGTTCGACGTGGTCACCTTCAGGTGCTTCTCCACCTCGGCCTTGTTCTTCACCGGGTTGTCGAACACGATCGAGACGGGCTGCGCCACACCGACGACCGGGGTGACCCTGCCCGGATTGATCGTCACCTTGTTCACCTTGTCGGCGGCGGCCGTCTTGAAACGGGCCTCCGCGCTCCGGCTCTCGGCGTTCTGCGCCTCGACCCGGTACTCCGTCCCCGGCGAGGCGTTGCGCTCCGACGTCCAGGTCCTGCCGTCGGCGGCTATCCGCCCGGCCAGCTCACCGCCCTTGCCGTCCGTCACCTTCACCCGGGCGAGCCTGCCGTCCGCGACGGTCACCGTGACCGGTTGGCCGGCCTTGACCTCGCCGCCCGTCAGGTTGACCGAGATCGCCATGGCGGCCTTCTCGTCCTTCCCCGCCTTGCCGTCGCCGGCCCCGGCGGAATCGGAGCCGCTCCCGCAGGCGGTCAGTGCGAGGGCCGCCAGTGCGGCGGCGCCGACCAGTGCGGCGGTTCGACCGCGCGCCCGCGTGAGATGACGGCGCGACAGGTCGATACGGCGTGTGCGGCTCAACGAAATACCCCTCCGAAGTAATGGTCGTCCGCAAAGAGAGAGTGCGCACGAGGGGCCCGGGTTGCGGACGGGGCGGAAAAGATCGGCTTCGGGGCTGTGACATGGACCGCAGTGAATCCGGCAACCGAATGCCGGCCCCCGGGCGACCCCGCGCGAAGAAATGCGCGGACGTCTTCCCACTGACGCACGAAAGGACTTCCGGCCCCCGGGTCAGGGACCCACGGCACTGTCGGACGGCGAATTCGACGTCGATGCGACGGCCCGATTCCCCGGCGAATCCGCGGCGCCCGCGCCCCCTTCGCCCCCCTCGCCGCAGCCACCGGTCACCACGTGCGCGGGGTACCCTCCCCCCTCGACCCGACGAACACGCGTTCACCGCCGGTCGGATCGCCGAAGAACCAGGCAAGCGGGAGAGACCCTTGAACGGACACCACAGCACCGCGCGCGACCGGGCCCCCGCGGCCCCCCGCACCCACCGGTGACCGCCCCCACCGAGACCAGGCCGGCACCCGGCGGCGCCCCGGCGGCGCCCGCCGGGAGCTCCGTGCTGCGCAGCGGCGCCCTGATGGCCGCCGGGTCGATCGTCTCGCGCGCCACCGGCTTCGTCCGCTCCGCCGTGGTCGTCGCCGCGCTCGGGACCCACTTCCTCGGTGACGGCTACGCCGTCGCCAACACCATCCCCAACATCGTGTACATCCTGCTGATCGGCGGCGCCCTCAACGCCGTCTTCGTACCCGAGCTGATCAAGGCGGCCAACCGCCACGGGGACGGCGGCGTCGCCTACACGGACCGCCTGCTGACCGTCTGCGTCCTCGCGCTGCTCGTGCTCACCGCCGTCGCGGTGCTCGCCACACCGTGGATCGTCCGGGCCTACGCACCCGCCGGCTACAGCGCCGCCGAGTTGGACACCACCGTGGCCCTGGCCCGGTTCTGCCTCCCGCAGATCCTCTTCTACGGACTGTTCACCCTGCTCGGCCAGGTACTGAACGCCCGGGGCCGGTTCGGGGCGATGATGTGGACCCCGATCCTCAACAACCTCGTCCTCAGCGCCGTCTTCGGATTCCACCTGTACGTGTCCGTCGGCGGCGACGAGGTGCTGAGCGCGTCCGAGACCAGACTCCTGGGCATCGGCACCACCGCCGGCATCGTCGTCCAGGCCCTCGCCCTGATCCCGTCCCTGCGCGCGGCCGGCTTCCGCTGGCGGCCCCGCTTCGACTGGCGCGGCAGCGGCCTCACCCGCCCGCTGCGCAACGCGGGCTGGCTCGTCGCCCTGGTCCTCACCAACCAGTTCGCCTACTGGGTCGTCACCCTGCTCTCCACCACCGCCGGCCAACTGGCCGACGACTCCGGGGTCGCGGGCGGCGCCGGATACGTCGCCTACAGCAACGCCTACCAACTGTGGGTGGTCCCGCAGGGCATCGTCACCGTCTCGCTGGTCACCGCCCTGATGCCCCGGATGAGCGCCTCGGCCTCCGACGGGGACCACGCCGCCGTCCGCCGCGACGTCTCGTACGCACTGCGCTCCAGCGCCGCCCTCGTCGTGCCCGCCGCCGCGGTCTTCGCCGCCCTGGCCCCCTGGGTGACGGCGAGCGTCCTCCAGTACGGGCAGGTGGGGCCCGCCGACAGCGAGGTCATCGCCGGCATCCTCATGGCCTTCGCACCCGGCCTGGTCGCCTTCTCCGCCCAGTACGTGCTCGCCCGCGGTTTCTACGCGCTCTCCGACACCCGCACCCCGTTCTTCCTGAACCTGGTCATCGTCGTGCTCACCGCGTCCCTGGCGTACACCGCCCACGCCCTGCTCCCGCCCCGCTGGGTCGTCACCGGCATCGCCGGCGCCACCTCGATCGCCTACCTGGCGGGCGCCGCGGTCACCGCGTACGCCCTCGCCCGACGGCTGGGCCCGCGCACGCACACCCCCGCCGGCGTCGGCGCCACGGCGCTGCGCACCCACCTGCGGCTGCTCCTGGCCTGCGCGCCGGCGGCGGCCGCCGGATACGCGGCGGCCGTGGCGTGTGACGGGTTCGGCAGATTCGCCGCCGTCGGAGCGGGAACCGCCGCGATCGCCCTGGTCGTCATCCTCCTCGCAAGGCCACTGCGCCTCACGGAGATCACCGACCTGTCGGCCTCCCTGCGCCGGAGAACGGGCCGGTAGGGGAGGAAGGCACCCGAACCGCACGGGATACTGACCGGATGCCACGCGTACTGCTGATCGAGGACGACCCCTCCATCCGGGAAGGGGTCGCCCTCGGCCTGCGCCGCCGAGGCCACGAGGTGAGCACCGCCGAGACCGGCGAGGACGGCCTCGCCCTGATGGGCGGCTTCCGGCCCGAACTGGTGCTGCTCGACCTCATGCTGCCCGGCATCAACGGCGTCCAGGTCTGCCGCCGCATCCGCGAGACCAGCCAGGTCCCCGTCATCATGCTCACCGCGCGCGGCGACGACTTCGACATCGTCGTCGGCCTGGAGGCGGGCGCCGACGACTACGTCGTCAAACCCGTCCGCACCGAGATCATCGAAGCCCGGGTCAGGGCCGTGTTGCGGCGCCTCGTCGCCCCGACCGACGGCCGCGCCGGCATCGAGCGGCACGGCGAGCTCGCCGTCGACCGCGCGGGTCTGACCGTCGCGAAGAACGGCGCGCACGTCCCGCTGGCCCCCAGCGAACTCAAACTGCTGCTGCACCTCTCGGCCACGCCCGCGCAGGTCTTCTCCCGCCGGCAACTGCTGGAGTACGTGTGGGAGCACAGCTACCACGGCGACGCCCGCCTCGTCGACGCCTGCGTCCGACGCCTGCGCCACAAGATCGAGGACCCCGACGCCGGTCCCCGTTACATACAGACCGTGCGGGGCTTCGGCTACCGTTTCGGCCCCCTCTAGGGCGCCCGGTGGGACGCGTCGCCCCGCTCGGCCTGCGGACCCGGCTGATCGCCGCCTTCCTGCTGGTCGCCGCGATCTGCGCGGTGACCACGGCCGCCCTGACCTACCAACAGGCCCGCACCGCGATCCTCAAGCAGACCCAGGACACCGCCGTCAGCACCCTGCGCGACCAGATCGACAGCCAGGCGGTCCAACTGCCGCTCGACCGGCCGCAGCTCCAGAGCATGGTCACCGAACTGGGCCGGCGCGGCAAACCCCACTCCTGGGTGGTGTACGGCGAGTACGGCGACCTGAAGGCCACCTCGAACCAGCCGGGCGGCCCCCTCGTGTCGCCCATCGTCGGCGAGGAGTTCCGCGAACAGATACGCCACACCCGGTCGGGCGCCTTCCAACGGGTCCGGGACGGCGACGGCAACGCCATGCTCGTCGTCGGGATGCCCGCCGTCTTCGTCCACGACGGGGCCAACCGGCCCACCGGCGCCGTCTTCTACGCCGTAATGGCCCTGAACACCGAGGAGCAGACCGTCAGCGCCATGGTCGACGCCGCACAACAGGGAGCCGTCCCCGGCCTCGCCATCGCCGTCGTCCCCGCCCTGCTCGCCGCCCGCAGCGTGCTGCGCCCCGTCCGCCGACTGCGCACCGCGGCCCAGCGGATGGGCCGCGGGGAACTGGACACCCGGATCGAGGTCAGGGGAGCCGACGAGCTCGCCGGACTCGCCCGGACCTTCAACGAGACGGCCGGCGCCCTCGAACGCTCCGTCGAGGAACTGCGGCAGGCCGAGGTCCGCGCCCGCCGGTTCGCCTCCGACGTCTCCCACGAACTGCGCACCCCCCTCGCCGGGATGCTCGCCGTCACCGAGGTGCTCGACGAGGACGCCGAGAGCCTGGACCCCGACACCGCCAAGGCCCTGCGGCTGATCAGCGCCGAGACCGGCAAACTCGCCGTCCTCGTCGAGGACCTCATGGAGATCTCCCGGTTCGACGCCCGCGCGGCCGAACTCAACCTCGACGACGTCGACGTGGCCGAGGCCGTGGAGAAGACCCTGGAACGCCGCCACTGGGACGACGAGCGCGTGAGCGCCGAACTGCCCCCGCGGGTCCGCGCCCGGCTCGACCCGCGCCGGTTCGACGTGATCCTCGCCAACCTCGTCGGCAACGCCCTGCGGCACGGCGGCGCCCCGGTCCGGATCACCGTCACCGCCCCCCACCGCGCCGACGGCGACCGACTGGTGATCGAGGTGGCCGACAGCGGGCCCGGCATCGCCCCCGAGGTGCTGCCGCACATCTTCGACCGCTTCTTCAAGGCCGACGCGGCCCGGACCCGGTCCGCCGGCAGCGGCCTCGGGCTCGCCATCACCCTGGAGAACGCCCGCCTGCACGGCGGCACCCTGCACGCCGGCAACGGCCCGGACGGCGGAGCCGTCTTCACCCTCGACATGCCGTTGGAGGCCCGCGAGTGACCCCCACCGGCAGGGCCCTCGTCGCCACCCTGATCGCACCCCTGCTGCTCACCGGCTGCGGGATCGAGGACACCCCCGTCGTCGAGATCGGCCGGCCCGGGGTGCTGACGATCGCCGCCCCGCCCGACGCCGGGATGCTGTACTTCGTCCTGCCCGACGGGCGGCTCGCGCCGGTCCCGGTCCTCGACGGGCCCGTGTACGGGCCGGGCGCCATGATCACCCTGTTGCTGAACGGCCCCGACCCGGCGGGGAAGGCGGCCGGACTGCACACCGAACTTCCCCCGCCGGGCGCCGCGGGCAAGCTCGACGGCCGCAGGCTGACGGAGACGACGGGGGAGGGGTCCGTCCGGGTGCGACTGCCGTTCCCGGTGCGGCCCCTGTCCGACGCGGCCCGCCGCCAGGTGATGTGCACCGTCGTCTCCTCGGCCGGGATCCCGGCCGACGCCGAGGTCACCCTGACCGGCCCCGACGTCGTCCTGCCGCCCGACCACTGCGGGTTCTAGGTTTCGTCGTCGCGGTGGCGCCGTTCCGTTCCGTCCCCTTGCGGGGCGCGCGCCCCGACCGGCACCGTGACCCCATGGCCCCCGCCCCCACCCACGACGACGCGGACGTCCCCGACGTCTTCGACCCCCGCCTGTACGCCGAAGGCATCCCGTACGCCCGCTACCGGCTGCTGCGCGACCGGTACCCCGTCGCCCGGCAGCGCGAACCGGAGGTCCTCGGCTGGCCAGCGGGACCCGGCTTCTGGGCCGTCACCCGACACGCCGACGTCGTACGGGTCCTGCGCGAACACGCCACCTACTCCTCGTGGCTCGGCGCCACCCAGATCCGCGACCCCGACCCCGCCGACCTGCCCTTCCTGCGCCGCACCATGCTCAACCAGGACCCTCCCGGGCACGGCCGGCTGCGCCGGCTGGTCGCCCGCGCCTTCACCCCCGCCCGCGTCGACGCCTTCGCCGGCCGGGTGCGGGAGCGGGCCCGGACGCTGCTCGGCGCCGCCCGCGACGGCGCCGAGGACGGGGCCCGCGACGTGGTGTCCGCGGTGACGGACGAGTACGCGCTGCTCAACCTGATCGACCTGATGGGCATCCCGGCCGCCGACCGCGCCCTGCTGCTGGAGTGGACCGTACGGGTCATCGGCTACCAGGACCCCGACGACGCCCCGGAGCCGCTGCTCGGCCCGGACGGCACACCACTCAACCCCCGCTCCCCGGCGCTGCTGGGCGAGATGTTCGGGTACGCCCGCGAACTGGCCGCGTACAAGCGCGCGCATCCCGGCGATGACGTCATGACCGCCCTCGCGGAGGCCGAACTGGAGCCCGCCGAACTGGAGATGTTCTTCTTCCTGCTGACCGTCGCGGGCAACGACACCGTACGCGCCGCCGCGCCCGGCGGCCTGCTCGCACTGGCCCGCGACCCGGACGGCTACCGACGGCTAGCCGCGGGGGAGGTGCCCATGCACCGGGCCGTGGACGAACTCCTGCGCGTCCACCCGCCGGTGCTCAGTTTCCGCCGTACCGCGTCCGTGGACACCGAACTCGGCGGCCGGCGGATCCGCGCCGGGGACAAGGTGGTGGTCTTCCACGCCTCCGCCAACCACGACGAGCGGGTCTTCACCGCCCCCGACCGGCTCGACCTCGGCCGCGTCCACAACCCGCACGTCTCCTTCGGCGACGGGCCGCACGTCTGCCTGGGGGCCCACTTCGCCCGGCTCCAACTGCGCACCCTCCACGAGGAGTGGCGCACCCTGATGCCGGCGCCCGAGTCGACCGGCTCGCCGCGTCGACTGGTCTCGAACTTCATCAACGGGATCACGCGGCTGCCGTTGCGGGTGTCCGGGCCGACCGGGTGACGTCGGCCAACAGCTCCGCCACGTCCGGCCCGTAGGCGTCGGAGTTGACGACCTTGAGCACGACGCAGAAGGAGTCGTCACCGTACTTGCGGGCCAACTCGCGGTGGTTGCGGGCCAGATACCGGGCGCCCGCCTGGTTGCTGATCGCGGTCTGCCCGGAGATCAGGAACACCGGCCTGCTCCCGGGGCCGGTCGTCAGCCGAGCCAGCACCACGTGGTCCACCAGGCCCTTGTTCCAGCGGTACGTCTCCCCGCCGACGACGATGGCGCCCCGGTCCGGACCCGCCGCCGCACTGACGTCCACCCGGATGCCCGGCAGCATCGACCCCAGGTGGGCGGCCGTGCGCGCGTTGGAGACGGGACCGCCGACGCAGAACTCGGCGCGCTCGCCGAAACCCTGGCGGACCGTGTCCTGGGAGACGATCTGCAGGTTCGCGCCACAGTCCTTGATCAGGGCCGATATCTCCAGCAGCGCGAAGGCGTCGTTGCGGTGCACCGACCCCTCGGTGCCGCCCATCTGCCGGTTGACCACGAACAGACAGTCGGAGCCGGACGGCAACCCGAAGAACGCCTGCTTGCGGCGCAGCGTCCGGCGCCACAGGTAGGTCCGGGCGAACCAGCCGAAGCCGCCGCTGATGGCCGTGGCCACCACGCCGAGCACGATGTTGCGCACGTCGTCGTTCATGGCGCGGATGTTAACCCGCGCGAGGCCGTCCTGACGCGGGGGGTGCGGTGAAGTTAGAGTGCCGGCCTGGGCCTGTGGCACGGGGTCTGACAGGCCGTCGACTGGAGGTACGGATGCGTCGTCCCGCCGCACGTCAATGGGCGCTGGTCGCCCTCGCCGGAGCGCTGGTGTCCACCGGAGCGGCGGCCCCGCCGTCGGCGCCCGCGGGCGGCGCCCCCGCGAAGGTCCCGGTCGCGGTCGGCCACGGCGGGGCGGTGGCCAGCGTCGACGCCGACGCCTCCGCCGCCGGCATCGCCGTCCTGCGCTCCGGCGGCAACGCGGTGGACGCGGCGGTCGCCACCGCCGCCGCGCTCGGCGTCACCGAGCCGTACTCCGCCGGGATCGGCGGCGGCGGGTACCTCGTGTACTACGACGCCAAGACCCGCCGGGTGCACACCATCGACGGTCGCGAGACCGCCCCGGCGACGGCGGACGCCGGCCTGTTCCAGGAGAACGGCGTCCCCATCCCCTTCGCCGAGGGCCAGACCAGTGGGCGCGGGGTCGGCGTCCCCGGCACCCCGGCCACCTGGAAGAGCGCGCTCGACGCCTGGGGTACCCGCCCACTGGTACAACTGCTGCGTCCCGCGGAGAAGCTGGCCCGAGACGGATTCGTCGTGGACGCCACCTTCCGGGCCCAGACGGAACTCAACCAGGACCGCTTCAAGGACTTCCCGGCCACCTCGAAGCTCTTCCTGCCCGGCGGATCCCTGCCGGTGGTCGGCTCCACCTTCAAGAACCCCGACCTCGCCGCCACCTACGCCGAACTCGGCCGCAAGGGCGCCGGGGCGCTCTACCGGGGCCCGATCGCCGAGGACATCGTGCGGGCCGTCCGCAAGCCCCCGGTGGATCCCGCCGCCACCCGCGTGGTCCGCTCCGGCGACCTGACCGGCGGCGACCTGCGCGCGTACGCCACCAAGCGACAGGCCCCGACCCGGGTGGGCTACCGGGGCCTGGACGTCTACGGCATGGCCCCGTCCTCCTCGGGCGGCACCACCGTCGGCGAGGCGCTGAACATCCTGGAGCGCACCGACCTCGGCTCGCTCTCCGAGGCGCAGTACCTGCACCGCTTCATCGAGGCCTCCCGGATCTCCTTCGCGGACCGTGGCCGCTGGGTCGGCGACCCGGCCGCCGAGGACGTGCCCACGCGGGAACTGCTCTCGCAGCGGTTCGCGGACACCCGCGCCTGCCTCGTCAAGCCCGGACAGGCACTGACCAGCCCGCTGGCGCCCGGCGACCCGCGCAGGCCGGTGCCCTGCGGGACCACGGGCAAGGCCGCCCCGACCACGTACGAAGGGGAGAACACCACCCACCTGACCGTCGCCGACCGCTGGGGCAACGTGGTCTCGTACACGCTGACCATCGAGTCCACCGGTGGCAGCGGGATCACCGTGCCGGGCCGCGGCTTCCTGCTCAACAACGAGCTGACCGACTTCTCCTTCGCCCCGGCGGCCCCCGGCGTCCCGGACCCGAACCTGCCCGGCCCCGGCAAGCGGCCCCGTTCGTCGATGGCCCCGACCATCGTGTTGGAACACGGGCGTCCGGTGCTCGCCGTGGGATCCCCGGGTGGCGCCACCATCATCACCACCGTGTTGCAGACCCTGATCGGACACCTGGACCGGGGCCTGCCGCTGGTCGACGCCATCGCGGCGCCCCGGGCCAGCCAGCGCAACCAGACGACGACCGAGCTGGAGCCGGGCCTGTGGAACAGCCCGGTGCGCGCCGAACTGGAGGCGATCGGCCATGGGTTCCGGCAGAACCCGGAGATCGGCGCCGCCACCGGCGTACAGCGGCTGCCGGACGGACGCTGGCTGGCCGCGGCCGAGACCAGCCGGCGGGGCGGCGGATCCGCGATGGTGGTCAGCCCGCACGGCCGCCCGTAGGCCCGCTCCCCTGACGGCCCGGCCCGCCCGGGCCGTCAGGGGGTGGTGAGGATCCTGGGGCCGTCGTCGGTGATCGCGACCGTGTGCTCCGCGTGCGCGGCGCGACTGCCGTCCACGGTCCGCAGGGTCCAGCCGTCGGAGTCGCACGTGTAGTCGTCGGTGCCGCCCGCGATCACCATCGGTTCGATCGCGAGGACCATGCCGGCGCGCAGCTTCATGCCGCGCCCGGCGGGTCCCTCGTTGGGCACGCCCGGGTCCTCGTGCATGGCCCGGCCGATGCCGTGGCCGCCGAAGCCGTCGGGAATGCCGTAGCCGGCGCCGCGGCAGACCGTGCCGACGGCATGGGCGATGTCGCCGATCCTGTTGCCGGGCACGGCGGCGGCGATGCCCGCGGCCAGCGCCGCCTCGGCGGTCTCGATCAGCCGCAGGTCCGCCGGGCGGGGGCGGCCGACCGTGAAGCTCACGGCGGCGTCCCCGGCCCAGCCGCCGAGCTGCGCGCCGAAGTCGACGCTGACCAGGTCCCCGTCGCGCAGCGCGTATCCGTCCGGGACGCCGTGCACGATCGCGTCGTTGACCGAGGCGCACACCACGCCCGGGAAGGGCACGGGCGCGAACCGCGGTCGGTACCCCAGGAAGGGGGAGGTCGCGCCGGCCTCCCGCAGCACCTCGCGGCCCACCGCGTCCAACTCCAGGAGGGAGACCCCCACGTCGGCCGCCTCCCGCATCGCCGCCAGGGCCCGCCCCACGACCCGGCCGGGTGCCCGCATGTCCTCGATGTCTCGGTCCGTCTTCAGTTTCACCATGCCAATAACTATACCGGTATAACTGTAACGGGATGAAAATTGGGTCCCGGGGTATGATGACGGCATGGTCCGAACCCCCCTCACCCCCGAAGAGCGCGAGCGCGGCGAGCGGCTGGGTGCGCTGCTCCGCGAGGCGCGAGGCCCGCGCAGCATGGTCGAGATCGCCGCGAGCGCCGGACTCTCCTCGGAGACGCTCCGCAAGATCGAGACGGGTCGCGCGCCCACCCCGGCCTTCTTCACGGTGGCCGCACTCGCCGGGGCCCTCGGCCTCTCCCTCGACGACGTGCTGCGGCGCTGCGCCTTCGTGCCCGCCTGAATCGCCCTCGGCCGAGCCGCCGTAGGTCGGATCGCGCAGTCGGATCACCTGGCCGGATCACGTGGGTCGGGGCGCCTCGGCCGGGTCGCCCTCGGCCGGGTCGACCTCGGCCCGGTCGGTTCGGCGGCTCCCGTGGCCCTGTCGTTCGAGCGGGGCGCGCGGCCGAACGGCCCAACCGGCGGTGGGGCCCGCGGGGCGCGGGGCAGGCGTGAAGACGTGTCAGCCACGAACGCATCGGAGCGACTCGGATTCGGCCTGCTCGGCGCCGTCCTCGCGAGCGGCCTGCTGCTCGCCGCCTGCGCCGCCCCCGAGGGGCGGGCCCATGGCGGGGATCCGGGCCCGGAGGTCTCCTCCCGTCACCCGGGCGCCGTCGCCGGCCACGCCCCGCCCCGGGCCCGGCCCGACCGACGGGAAACCCCCTAAGCTCGATGCATGAACCTTGAGGAGCTCGGCCGGGGCAAGTACGTCAGCCTCACCACCTTCCGGAAGGACGGCACCCCCGTCGCCACCCCCGTCTGGGCGGTGGCGAACGAGGGTGAGCTGTACGTGTGGACGCGCAGCGACTCCTGGAAGGTCAAGCGGATCCGCAACAGCGGCCGGGTCACCGTCAGCCCCTGTGACGTGCGCGGTCGTGTCGAGGAGGGGGCTCCCGCGCTGCCGGGCGAGGCGCGGTTGCTCGACGAGGCCGGTCTGGCGCGGGTGCGCACGTTGATGATGCGCAAGTACACCTGGCAGTTCTGGTTGGTGGACGTGCCCGCCACCGTGGTGCGTCGCGGAAAGCGCCCGCACACCGCGATCGCCGTCAAGCTTTGAGACTCCCGTAGCCCGCCTGTAACACGGGTGGGATCCAATGCGCCCATGGAGACGGCGACTTCGCTGCTGATCGCTCAACTCGCTGAATACCTGCGCGGGTTGACGCGAAGACTGGATGCCGGGGCGGGCTGGTACGGGGAGTTCCTGCGGCGGGACCCCGAGGGGATGCGGGCCTGTCTGGACGGCGCCGCGATCCCCCCGTGGGACGTGGTGGAGTCCCTGCTGGGCGACGCGCGGGCCGTGGCCGGCGAGGTGGAGTACGCGGCCCGGCTGCGCGGCGCCGCCGCCGCGGCCTGGGACCGGGCCCCGGGCGGCGCGGGCGAACTGCGGACCCTGCTGCGCACGGCCGCCGCGCAGCGGGAGGCCTCGCAAGCGGCGCTGCGCAGCCTGACGGCCCGGCTGGGCGGCACGCCCGACCCGGTGGAAGCGGCCGCGCTGACCCGGGAGATGGCCTGGACCCGGGACGACGCCGCCCGGGCGGCCGGTCGGCACGAGGACTTCACGGCCCGCCTCGCGGCGCTGCCGATGAACCCGGCCGAGGTACGGGAGTGGACGCGGTCGGACACCGCCCCCGCGTCCCCGGTCGCCGGTGAGCCCTTGGCCGGGATGGTGCCGAGGCGGCGTCCGGCGGCGGCCGGCCCGGTCGTCGAGGCGGCGCCCGAACCCCCGGAGCGGCCCCCGGCCCCCGGGCCGGCCCGCGCCCCGGAGTGGCCCTCGCCCTCGGAACCGGCCCGCGCCCCGGAGTGGCCCTCGCCCTCGGAACCGGCCCGCGCCCCGGAGTGGCCCTCGCCCTCGGAACCGGCCCGCGCCCCGGAGCGGCCCGCGACCCCGGAACCGGCCCGCGCCCCGGAGTGGCCCTCGCCCTCGGAACCGGCCCGCGCCCCGGAGTGGCCCCCGACCCCGGAACCGGCCCGCGCCCCGGAGTGGCCCTCGCCCTCGGAACCGGCCCGCGCTCCCGCCCGGGACGCGGCGCCCCGGCCCGCCCCGGCGCCCGGCCCGGTCCGCGACCCGTATGCCGCTGAGGCCCCCGGCCCGTCCCGCGTTCCGCACCCCGCCACGGCCCCGGCTCCAGTCCGCGACCCGTATGCCGCTGAGGCCCCCGGCCCGGCCCGCACCCCGTATGACGAGCCGGGCTCCGAGGCCTCGCCGGGGCCCGGCCCGGCCTCCGCCGCGGCCCCGGTCGGTCGGGCCGAGGGGCGGTGGCTGCGCGGTGGCCGGCGCTCCGGGGGCGGCGCCCGGTACGCCGGGGCGGCGGAGCCCGAGGCGCCCGCCGACACCGCGCCACCGGGCGGGACGGACGCCGAGGTCGCGGCCCCGCGCGGGGCCCGGTTCGGCCGCCCGGAGCCGCGCCGGCCCCACCCCTCGGCTCCGGAGCCCGCGCCGCCCGGTCCGGACGCGGGCGCACCGGGGTCCGTCGGCCCCCGCCGGACCGCGGTGTTCGTCGCCGGGCTGGCGGACCTGCGGGCGCGGGGCCGCACCGGCGAGGCGCACGCCCTGCTGTGCGAGGCGGCGGCCTGGCCGGCGGAACTGCTGCCCGGGCTCGCCGCCGAGCTGACCCGCGCCGGGCTCGCCGCCGACTGGGCCACCCTGCTGTGGGAGGCCGCCTCGCTGCCGCCCGAGCGGCTCGCGGCCGCGGCGGCCGCCCTCGCGGTGGCCGGCCGGGACGCCGACTGTGACGCGCTGCTGCGCCAGGGGGTGGCCCGGCCCGCCGCCGAGATCGCGGACGCCGCCCTCGCGCTGGGCGCGGCCGGTCGGGAGCGGGAGGCCCACGCCCTGCTCGGGGCCTTCGTGCGGCTTCGTACCGCCGAGGAGGCGGCCGCTCTGGCGCGACGGGATCCGCAGTGGTTCGCCCCGAGGCTGCTCCGGGTCGCGGGCGCCCTCCCGGGGACCCGACAACGGGACCTGACACACGCCCTGCGCGTGGCCGGTATCGCTACTCCGTAACCACTTGAGCACCAGTTCGCCCGCCCGATGACAGGAAATGACCGCCTATCGACGTACTGCGATCGACTACTCCAACCGCGCAAGGCGCTCTTGCCCCACGCTGTGACGAGGCCTACGTTCTACTCCCTACGCACACCGTCTACGTGCGTAGAAGTCGGCGTTCCCGTCGCGAGGAGCAGCTCATGGCCCAAGTCGTCCGCGCCGCGCTCGTCCAGGCCACCTGGACCGGAGACACCGAGTCGATGATCGCCAAACACGAGGAGCACGCCCGCGCGGCGGCTGCTCAGGGCGCGCAGATCATCGGCTTCCAGGAGGTGTTCAACGCCCCGTACTTCTGCCAGGTGCAGGAGGCGGAGCACTACCGCTGGGCCGAGGCCGTCCCCGACGGCCCGACCGTCCGCCGCATGCAGGACCTCGCCCGCGAGACCGGCATGGTGATCGTCGTCCCCGTCTTCGAGTTGGAGTCCGAGGGGTTCTACTACAACACCGCCGCCGTCATCGACGCCGACGGAAGCTATCTCGGCAAGTACCGCAAGCACCACATCCCGCAGGTCAAGGGCTTCTGGGAGAAGTTCTACTTCCGCCCCGGAAACCTCGGCTGGCCCGTCTTCGACACGGCCGTCGGCCGGGTCGGGGTGTACATCTGCTACGACCGCCACTTCCCCGAGGGATGGCGTGCGCTGGGCCTGGCCGGCGCCCAGCTCGTCTACAACCCGTCCGCCACCTCCCGAGGCCTGTCCGCCTACCTGTGGCAGCTGGAACAACCCGCCTCCGCCGTCGCCAACGAGTACTTCATCGCCGCCATCAACCGGGTCGGCCAAGAGGAGTACGGGGACAACGAGTTCTACGGCACCAGCTACTTCGTGGACCCGCGCGGTCAGTTCGTCGGGGAGGTCGCCGGCGACAAGGAGGAGGAACTCCTCGTCCGCGACCTCGACTTCGGCCTCATCGAGGAAGTCCGCAACCAATGGGCCTTCTACCGCGACCGCCGCCCCGACGCCTACGGAGGGCTCGTACAGCCGTGACCAACCCGATCCCCCTGCACAGTCGCCACCGCACCGTCATGCCCGACTGGCTCGCGCTCTACTACGACCGCCCCATCGAGCTCACGCACGGCGAGGGCCGCCACGTCTGGGACGCCGACGGCAACCGCTACCTCGACTTCTTCGGCGGCATCCTCACCACGATGACCGCCCACGCCCTGCCCGAGGTCACCAAGGCCGTCTCCGAACAGGCCGGGCGGATCATCCACTCCTCCACCCTGTACCTGAACCGGCCGATGGTCGAACTGGCCGAACGCGTCGCCGCCCTGTCCGGCATCCCGGACGCCCGGGTCTTCTTCACGACCTCCGGCACCGAGGCCAACGACACCGCCCTGCTGCTCGCCACGTCGTACCGCCGCTCCAACCAGATCCTGGCGATGCGCAACAGCTACCACGGCCGGTCCTTCTCCACCGTCTCGATCACCGGAAACCGCGGCTGGTCCCCGACCAGCCTCTCGCCGCTCCAGACGTACTACGTCCACGGCGCGGTACGCACCCGGGGCCCCTTCGCGGCGCTGCCCGACGCCGCGTTCACCGCCGCCGCCGTCGCGGACCTCGAAGACGTGCTCGGTCAGGCCCGCGGCGGCGTCGCCGCGCTCATCGCCGAACCCATCCAGGGCGTCGGCGGCTTCACCTCCCCGCCCGACGGCCTCTACGGGGCCTTCCGCGAGGTCCTCGACCGGCACGGCATCCTCTGGATCAGCGACGAGGTGCAGACCGGCTGGGGACGCACCGGCGAACACTTCTGGGGCTGGCAGGCCCACGCACAGAACGGCCCGCCGGACATCCTCACCTTCGCCAAGGGCATCGGCAACGGCATGTCCATCGGCGGCGTCGTGGCCCGCGCCGAGGTCATGAACTGCGTCGACTCCAACTCCATCTCCACCTTCGGCGGCTCCCCGGTCACCATGGCGGCCGGCGTCGCCAACCTCTCGTACCTCCTGGAACACGACCTCCAGGGCAACGCCCGCCGCGTCGGCGGCCTGCTCCTGGAGCGACTGCGCGCCGTCACCGCAGGCGTGCCCGCCGTACGCGAGGTACGCGGCCGGGGCCTGATGGCCGGCCTGGAACTGACCAGGCCCGGCACCGACCGGGCCGACCCCGAAGCGGCCGCCGCCGTACTGGAGGCCGCCCGCGAACGCGGCCTGCTGCTCGGCAAGGGCGGCGGGCACGACACCAGCGTGCTGCGCATCGCGCCCCCGCTGTCCCTCACCGTCGCCGAGGCCGAAGAGGGCGCCGACATCCTCGAACAGGCCCTGCGCACCGCCCTCTAGCCCTCCGGGGGAGACGCACATGACCACCCGCACCCTGATCCGCGACGGCCTCGTCATCACGGCCGCCGACGAGCTCCACGCGGACGTCCTCATCGAGGACGGCCGGGTGGCGGCGCTCGCGGCCCACGGCTCGGCCACCGCCGAGGCCTGGGCCTGCCCCGACCGCACGACGGTGGACCGCACGATCGACGCGAGCGGGAAGTACGTCATCCCCGGCGGGGTCGACGCGCACACCCACATGGAACTGCCCTTCGGCGGGACCGCGGCGTCGGACACCTTCGAGACGGGCACCCGGGCCGCCGCGTGGGGCGGCACCACCACCATCGTCGACTTCGCGGTGCAGACCATGGGCCAGTCCCTGCGCCAGGGACTCGACACCTGGTACGCCAAGGCCGACGGCAACTGTGCCGTCGACTACGGCTTCCACATGATCCTGTCGGACGTCAACGAGGGCACCCTCAAGGAGATGGACCTCCTGGTGGGGGAGGGGATCACCTCCTTCAAGCTCTTCATGGCCTACCCCGGGGTGTTCTACAGCGACGACGGGCAGATCCTGCGCGCCATGCAGCGGGCGTCCGGCAACGGCGGCCTGATCATGATGCACGCCGAGAACGGCATCGCCATCGACGTCCTCGTCGAACAGGCCCTCGCCCGCGGGGAGACCGACCCCCGCCACCACGGCGAGGTCCGCAAGGTCCTCCTCGAAGCCGAGGCGACCCACCGCGCCATCCAGCTCGCCCGGGTGGCCGGCTCACCCCTGTACGTGGTCCACGTGTCGGCCGAGGAGGCGGTGGCGGAGCTCGCCGTCGCCCGCGACAAGGGACTGCCCGTCTTCGGCGAGACCTGCCCGCAGTACCTGTTCCTGTCCACCGACAACCTCGCGGAGCCCGACTTCCAGGGCGCCAAGTACGTCTGCTCCACGCCACTGCGCCCCCGCGAACACCAGGCGGCCCTGTGGCGGGGGCTGCGGACCGACGACCTCCAAGTGGTCTCCACCGACCACTGTCCGTTCTGCTTCCGCGGCCAGAAGGAGCTCGGCCGCGGGGACTTCTCGAAGATCCCCAACGGGCTGCCCGGCGTGGAGCACCGCATGGACCTCCTCCACCAGGCCGTCCTGGACGGACACATCAGCCGCCGACGCTGGATCGAGATCGCCTGCGCGAGCCCGGCCCGGATGTTCGGCCTCTACCCGCAGAAGGGCACCATCGCCCCGGGAGCCGACGCCGACATCGTCCTCTACGATCCGCACGCCGAGCAGGTCATCTCCGCCGAGACGCACCACATGAACGTGGACTACTCGGCGTACGAGGGCAAGCGGATCACCGGACGCGTCGACACCGTGCTCTCCCGCGGCGAACTCGTCATCGACCGGCGCGAGTACACCGGGCGGGCCGGCCACGGGGCCTTCGTCCCCCGCTCCACCTGCCAGTACCTGTAAGGAGCCGATCCATGGACTTCGGCCTCGTCCTCCAGACCGACCCGCCCGCCTCCGGCGTCGTCAGCCTCATGCGCCGCGGCGAACGCAACGGCTTCCGCTACGGCTGGACCTTCGACTCCGCCGTGCTGTGGCAGGAGCCGTTCGTCATCTACAGCCAGATCCTGGAACACACCCGGCTGATGCGCGTCGGACCGATGGTCACCAACCCCGGGACCCGCACCTGGGAGGTCACCGCCTCCACCTTCGCCACCCTCAACGACATGTACGGCAACCGCACCGTGTGCGGGATCGGCCGCGGGGACTCCGCGATGCGGGTCGCCGGGCGCGCGCCCAACACCCTGGCCCGCCTCGGTGAGGCCATCGACGTCATCCGCGACCTCGCCGAGGGCCGCGAGGCCGAGGTCGACGGGCAACCCCTGCGCATCCCGTGGATCCGGGACGGGGAACTGCCCGTGTGGATGGCCGCGTACGGGCCCAAGGCGCTGGCCCTCGCCGGCCGGAAGGCGGACGGGTTCATCCTCCAACTCGCCGACCCCTACCTGACCGAGTGGATGGTCAGGTCGGTCCGCGAGGCCGCCACGGCGGCCGGCCGCGACCCGAACGCGATCACCATCTGCGTGGCGGCCCCGGCGTACGTCGGCGAGGACCTGGACCACGCCCGCGACCAGTGCCGATGGTTCGGCGGCATGGTCGGCAACCACGTCGCCGACCTCGTCGGCCGCTACGGCGAACACTCCGAGATGGTCCCCGACGCCCTCACCGAGTACGTCAAGGCCCGTCAGGGCTACGACTACAGCCACCACGGCCGCGCCGGGAACCCGTCCGCCGACTTCGTCCCCGACGAGATCGTCGACCGGTTCTGTCTCCTGGGCCCGCCCGAGGCCCACATCGAGAAACTGCGCACCCTGCGCGACCTCGGCGTCGACCAGTTCGCGCTGTACGCCATGCACGACGCGCGCGAGGCCGTGATCGACGCCTACGGGGAGCACGTCATCCCCGTACTGGCCGGCTGAGCCGGCGGGGGCGCACGGGCGGGGGCCGCGATCTTCTCGGCCCCCGCGAGGCACCCCCGCCCCGCGGCGGCCCCGGGGCGGTTCACCCGGACGTCACCCCGTGCCCGACCGCCCGTCGGGGACCGTCGGTGGGGTTTGTCGGACCGGCGTGCTTTGCTGGACGCATGATCGATGAATTCCTGGCCCATGACCTGTCCGCCGTCGAGGAGGCCGTCCGCGAGGCGGCCGCGGTCGAGATCATGCCGAGGTTCCGGCAGCTCGCGGACCACGAGGTGGACCAGAAGAGCGGCCCCCACGACCTGGTGACCGTCGCCGACCGCAGGGCCGAGGAGTACCTGACGGCCGCGCTGACGAAGCTGCTGCCCGGCTCGGCGGTGGTCGGCGAGGAAGCCGTGCACGCCGACCCCACCGTGTACGAGGCGCTGCGCGCCGACGCGCCCGTCTGGATCGTGGACCCCGTCGACGGCACCCGACAGTTCGTCGCCGGCGACCCCAACTTCTGCACCCTGGTGGCGCTGGCCGTGCGCGGGGAGATCCTCGCCTCCTGGACCTTCGCCCCGGCGCTGGACGAGCTCGCCACCGCCGTGCGCGGGCGGGGCGCGCACGTCAACGGCGCGCGCATCCACAGCGGTTCGCCGGAGGCCCGCGCCGACCTGCGGATCGCCATGGCCCACCCGCTGTACACCTCGCAGGAGGACAAGCGGCGGCTCGCCCGGCTCGACGTCCCCGGGGTCGCGGCCCGGCCGTGCGGATCGGCGGGCCTGGAGTACCTGAAGGTGGCGCGCGGCGAGATGGACGGCCTGGCCTTCACCTGGCCCTCCGCATGGGACCACGCGGCGGGCCTGCTGCTGGTCGCGGAAGCGGGTGGCGCCCAGACCACGGTCGACGGGGTCCCCTTCCGGGTGGACCGGGACAACGCGCTGCCGTTCGCGGTGGGCCGCGACGAGGCCACCGCCGTCCGCATCCGCGACCTGCTGCGCGGAGCGTGACCGCGCCGCCGCGCCCAGGATCCACGCGGCCGCGACCCATATCCTGGACGTGATGCCGCATCCTGTGGGCGGAGCCGCCGCCGGACGAAGGAGCTGTCAGTGTCGTCGATTCTCGACGCAGTCGTGGTGGGGGCGGGGCCCAACGGCCTGACGGCCGCCGTCGAACTGGCCCGGCGCGGCTTCTCCGTGGCCGTGTTCGAAGCGAAGGGGACCGTCGGCGGGGGAGCCCGGACGGAGGAACTCACCCTCCCCGGCTTCCGGCACGACCCCTGCTCGGCCGTGCACCCGCTCGGCGCCGGCTCCCCGGTGTTCGCGACGATGCCGCTCAAGCGGTACGGGCTGGAGTGGCTGCACGCCCCGCTGCCCATGGCGCACCCCTTCGACGACGGCACGGCCGCGGTGCTGTCCCGCTCCGTCGCGGAGACGGCCGCCTCCTTCGGGCCCCGCGACGCGGGCACCTACCGGCGGCTCGTCGCCCCGTACCTCGGCAAGTGGGACACCCTGGCACGGGACTTCATGTCGCTGCCCTCCACCGCGCTGCCCCGCGACCCGCTCACCCTGGCCCGCTTCGGGCTGGACGGACTGCCGCCCTCCACCTGGCTGCTGCGCCGCTTCCAGGACGACCGGGCCCGCGCCCTGTTCGCCGGACTGGTGGCCCACGTCATCGCCCCGCTCGGCGGCATCGGCACCGGCGCGGTCGGCCTGGTCTTCGCCCTCGCCGCACACGCCGGCGGCTGGCCGATGCCGCGCGGCGGTTCGCAGTCGATCTCGGACGCCCTCGCCGCGTACCTGCGCGACCTCGGGGGAAGCGTCCACACGGACTTCGAGGTCAAGCGGCTCGACGACCTGCCGCCGGCCCGCGCGTACGTCTTCGACACCTCGCCGACCGCGCTGGCCCGCATCGCCCGGCTGGGGCGCGTCTACGACGGCTACCGGTACGGCGCCTCCGTCTTCAAGATCGACTACGCCCTGGACGGGCCGGTGCCCTGGACCGCCGAGGAACCCCGCCGGGCGGGCACCGTCCAGATCGGTCCGCGCACCCGCGACATCGACGCCGCCCTGCAACTGGCCTCCGGCGGCCGGGCCCCCCGCACCCCCTTCCTGATCACCGCCCAGCCCAGCCTCGTCGATCCCGGCCGGGCCCCCGAGGGCAAGCACACCTTCTGGACGTACGGGCACGTCCCGGCGGGCTGGGAGGGCGACCTCACCGACGCCGTCGAGCGTCAACTGGAGCGCTTCGCGCCGGGGTTCCGGGACCTCGTACTGGCCCGCGCGACCGCGGGCCCGCCCCGGATCGCCGCCCGCAACGCCAACTACGTCGGCGGGGACATCGCCTGCGGCGCCGCCTCGGGCCTGCAACTGCTGCTCCGCCCCAAGATCAGCCTCTCCCCGTACACCACCGCCCACCCGGCCGTGTTCCTGTGCTCCTCCGCCACCCCGCCGGGGCCCGGGGTCCACGGCATGTCGGGGCACAACGCCGCCAAGGCCGTCTGGCGCCGGCTGCGGAAGGAGACCTGATGTCCCCGCGCATCACCCTGGTCCAGGGAGACATCACCACCGAGGAGGTGGACGCGGTGGTCAACGCGGCCAATTCCTCGCTGCTGGGCGGCGGTGGAGTGGACGGCGCCATCCACCGGCGGGGCGGCCCGGAGATCCTCGCCGCCTGCGAGGACCTGCGGCGCTCCCACTACGGCAAGGGCCTCCCGACGGGCCGGGCCGTCGCCACGACGGCGGGCCGGCTCCCGGCCCGGCACGTGATCCACACCGTCGGACCGGTCTGGTCCCGCGAGGAGGACCGGTCGGAACTGCTGGCCTCCTGCTCCCGGGAGTCGCTGCGGGTCGCGGACGAGCTCGGCGCCCGCACGGTCGCCTTCCCGGCCGTCTCCACCGGGATCTACGGTTGGCCGATGGACGACGGGGCGCGGATCGCGATCGAGACGGTGCGGGCGTCCGGGACCTCGGTGGAGGAGGTCCGTTTCGTGCTCTTCGGGGCCGAGGCGTACGAGACCTTCGCCGCGGCCCTGTGATCCGGGTCCCGGTCCGGTCCGCCGCCGGCTGACGGGCCCGCGCCCGTGTCCGTCGGGACCGTCGGGCCGGCCGATCATGGACCCCGGTGTCGGAGACGGTCGCTAGGCTTCCGGTATGACCCTTTCGGACGCGCCCACTGAGATCCCCGACGCCTTGCAGGTGCTCCACCGGGTCTTCGGTTACGACTCCTTCCGCGGCGAGCAGCAGCAGATCATCCAGCACGTCGTCGACGGCGGCGACGCGCTCGTGCTGATGCCCACCGGCGGCGGCAAATCGCTCTGCTACCAGATCCCGGCGCTGGTCAGAGAGGGCACGGGCGTGGTCATCTCGCCCCTGATCGCGCTCATGCAGGACCAGGTGGACGCCCTCACCGCCCTCGGGGTGCGGGCCGGGTTCCTCAATTCCACCCAGGACGTCGACGAGCGCCGCGCGGTCGAGCAGGCCTTCCTCGCCGACGAGCTGGACCTGCTGTACCTGGCCCCCGAGCGGCTGCGCACCGAGGGGACGCAGCGGCTCCTCGACCGGGGAAAGGTGTCGCTCTTCGCGATCGACGAGGCGCACTGCGTCGCGCAGTGGGGTCACGACTTCCGACCCGACTACCTCGCCCTGTCGATGCTGCACGAGCGCTGGCCCAAGGTGCCGCGGATCGCGCTCACGGCGACGGCCACCGAGGCGACGCACGGCGAGATCGCGGCGCGGCTGGGGCTGGAGGAGGGCCGGCACTTCGTCGCGAGCTTCGACCGGCCGAACATCCAGTACCGGATCGTCCCCAAGAACAACCCGCTCCGGCAACTGCTGGACCTGATCCGCACCGAGCACCCCGGGGACGCGGGCGTCGTCTACTGCCTGTCGCGTGCCTCCGTGGAGAAGACGGCGGCCGCGCTGGCGGAGAACGGCATCGACGCCGTGGCCTACCACGCGGGCATGGACTCCCGCACCCGCTCCGCGAACCAGTCCCGGTTCCTGCGGGAGGACGGGGTCGTGGTGGTCGCCACCATCGCCTTCGGCATGGGCATCGACAAGCCGGACGTGCGGTTCGTGGCGCACCTGGACCTGCCGAAGTCCGTCGAGGGCTACTACCAGGAGACCGGCCGCGCCGGCCGTGACGGCGAGCCTGCCACGGCCTGGCTGGCGTACGGCCTCCAGGACGTGGTCCAGCAGCGGAAGATGATCGAGGGCTCCGAGGGTGACGACACGCGCCGCCGTTCGCTGGCCGCCCATCTGGACGCGATGCTGGCGCTGTGCGAGACCGTCGACTGCCGGCGGATGCGTCTCCTGGCGTACTTCGGTCAGTCCGGGGAGCCGTGCGGCAACTGCGACACCTGTCTGACACCGGCCGAGTCCTGGGACGGCACGGTCGCCTCGCAGAAGCTGCTGTCCACCGTGTGGCGGCTGGCCAATGAGCGACGGCAGAAGTTCGGCGCCGGCCAGATCATCGACATCCTCCAGGGCAAGAAGACCGCGAAGGTCATCCAGTTCGACCACGACGGCCTCTCGGTGTTCGGGGTCGGCGCGGACCTCGGCACCGCGGAGTGGCGAGGGGTCGTACGGCAACTGCTCGCGCTCGGACTGCTGGCCGTGGAGGGCGAGTACGGCACGCTGGTCCTCACCGACGCCAGCGGCGAGGTGCTGGGGGGCCGGCGCACCGTCCCGCTGCGCAAGGAGAAGGCCGCGCCGGCCGGCCCGGGCCGCAAGGAGTCCGGTTCCCGCTCGGGGAAAGGCGCGCGCGTGCCCGTCGACCTGCCGGCGGCCGCCGTGCCGGTCTTCGAGGCGCTCCGCGCCTGGCGGGCCGAGACCGCGCGGGAGCAGGGCGTGCCGGCGTACGTCGTCTTCCACGACGCGACGCTGCGGGAGATCGCGACCCGGCTGCCCGGCACCGCCGGCGAGTTGGGGGAGATCAACGGCATCGGCGAGGCGAAGCTCACCAAGTACGCCGAGGGCATCCTGGGCACCCTGGCCGAATCCGGCGCGGCCCGGCCGGCGGCGCCGGACGCCGCCGCTCCGGCGGTCTCCTCACCCGCGGGGGCGGGGGCGCGGGACGGGTCGGAGCCGCCGCGCGACGAGGACGAACCGTCCTTCGACATGGACGACACCGACGCTCCCTGGGACGACTGGCAGTAGGACGCGGGGGAGCGGTGGCTCCCCCGCAACGGCCGCCGGCCCGCCGTCTCCTCTCGGCGGCGGGCCGGCGGTCGCGCGTGGCCGGATGGAACCCACGCCACGCGGTGGCGCGTTGAGCGTGTGGCATCATGACCGCGTTGTCTGCCCGGGGATCACGAACCTCGGGCCGCGAGGGCGGCCGCCGAGTTTCGCCGGAGGACTGAGGATGAAGGTGCCTGGCTCTGCGTTACCGGCCTCGGAGGACAGGCAACTCAGACGACGACTGAAGAAGGTCCGCCGCGCCTGCGAGGAGATGCTCGCGGAGTGGGGCATGGAGCACGGCTGTGGAATCGACGACCTCCACGGATACCTGAGCGAACGGCGCGGGCGGCCCATCCACCTGATCCCGACGACCTTCCCCGAACGCCATCTCCTCGGCATATGGCTGAAGTTGGACGACTTCGACGTCGTCGCCTTCGAGAAGTCGGCCTCGCCCGCCCACAAGGAACACATCATCGCCCACGAGCTGGCCCACATCGCCTTCGAGCACCGAGGGTCCGTGCGGCTGGACGGCGTCGAGTCCGGTCCGCTGTTCGCGGACGTCGACCCCGCGGCCGTGCAGGGCGCCCTCATGCGATCCCGCTACAGCGACGGCGAGGAGCAGGAGGCCGAGACCATGGCCTCCCTCATCCTGGCCCGGGCCACGAAGCGTTGGGTCGAACAGGCCTGGGCCGTGCCCGAGGAGGCCGCCGACGTTCTCGCCCGCATCGAACGCGGCCTCGGAAAGCCGGACCAGCAGTGACCACCCTCTACACCGTCCTCGCCTGGGTCTGCGCCTTCGTCGGACTCGCCGCCTTCGCCTACCGGCTGCCGGACCTGCTGCGCCGACGGCACGACGTCGCACTGTGGGCGCTGTGCGTGTACTTCCTCTGCTCCGGCATCAGCTTCCTCGTCGACCTGGACCAACTCCGCCTGCACATCTCCGGGTTCTTCGGACTGCCCAACATCACCTCGCTGATCACCCAGGTCGCGGTGGTCGTCCTCACCGCCGCGCAACAGGTCGTGCTCGTCCACTGGTCGGCGCCCCCCGACCAGGCCCGACGGATGGCCCGGAACCGGGTGTTGTTCTTCGGCGCGGCGCTCTGCGTGCTCGTCGTCGCCTCCTTCGCCGTCGGCCCCGTGGCACAGTCCGAGACGGCCACGTCGACCATCCTGCTGAGCATCCAGGACGGCCGGTACGCGCTGTACATGTTCTTCTACCTGCTGATCTGCGCCGTGGGGCAGGCGGAGACCGTGCGGCTCTCGCTGCGGTTCACCAAGGTCGCCAACCGGCAGTGGCTCGCGGCCGGCATGCGCACCGTGACCCTCGGCGCGAGCCTCATCCTGGTCTACTGCGTCACCCGGAGCATCCAGATCGCCGGCACCCGACTGGACTTCGACGGGGCCGGACTCGACCCCGTCCAGTGGACCTGCGGCAGCGTCGGCGCCCTGCTCCAGGTCACCGGATGGACCATCCCCTCCTGGGGCATCCACCTGACCCGCGTACGGGCCTGGGTCCGCAGCTATCGCGCGTACCTCTGCCTGCGCCCCCTGTGGGGGGCGCTCCACCAGGCCCTCCCCGACATCGCGTTGGACCCGCCCAGGTCCTGGCCGCGCGACCTCCTCCCGCCCAGGGACCTGCACTACAGCCTCTACCGTCGCGTCATCGAGATACGCGACGGACAACTGATGCTGCGCACCTCGCTGTCCTACGACGAGTTCTCCCGGGTCGCCCGCTCCCTGGACCTGCCGGAGGACCCGACCTCGCCCCTGGGCGAAGCCCTCCAGGTCCGGGCCGCCCTGAGCCGTTCCCCCGAGGAGGGGACGGACCAGGACGACGCGTCCGGGATCCCCGCGCGCCCGCCGTACGAGGACTTCCGCGACGAGGTGCAGTGGCTGACCGAGGTCGCCTCGTCGTTCACCGCCCTGGGCCAGGACGGCCGGTGGCCCGCCACGCGGACCGGCACGCCGTGACCCCCTGCGCCGCCCGCACCGTCGCACGCCTCGTGGCCCTGGACGCCGCGCACGGCGCGACGGCCGCGCTGCCCGCCGTACGCGAGGTCCTCGGGAACTTCCCCGAGCTCTCGGGCGCCCCCGTGTCCTCCCGCCGCCGGGACGCCGACCGGGTCGCCGCCCTGGCCGAACTGAGCGAGGTCGTCGGCTGGATCCTCTTCGACGCGGGGCTCCACCGGCAGGCCCACCGCGCCAACGCACGGGCCCTCGCGCTCGCGGGGCTCTGCGGCGACCGCTGGACGCAGCGGCTGACCCTGCTCAACCACAGCATGCTCCAGACGGCCGCCGGGGACCCCCGGGGCGCCCTGGAGTCGGCGTCCCGGGTGACCGGGCCGCGCCCCCTGCCCGCCCGGGTGGACAGCCTGGTCCTGATCCGGCAGGCCCACGCGACCGCGCTACTGGGCGGCCGGCGCGAGTCCCGCAGGCTGATCGCGCGCGCCCGGAGCCGGTTCCTCGACGGTCTGTCCCGGCACGACCCGCACTGGGCCTGGTGGATCGACGAGAACGAACTGCTCGGCCACGAGGGCTGGGTCCTGGCCCGGCTGCGCGACTGGGACCGGGCCCTGCCGCTGCTGCACCGGGCGGCCACCGCCCCCGGGCCCTCCTACCGGCACCTCTTCGGCGCGGAACTCCTCGCGGCCCTGACCCGCGCCGGAGCCTGGGCCGAGGCGCTGGACCTGATCGCGGACCTGGCGCCGCGCGCCGCCGCCATCGGTTCCGTACGCACCACCCGGACCCTCGCCGGCGCCGCGACCGGGCTGCGCCGCGGCCCGCGCGTCCCCGCGTCGCTCAAGGACGCGGCGGCCCACCTCCTGGAGTGCCTGCCGGCGCCGGCGGCGCGGAGCGACCGCCCGGCCTGAGACTCCTCATCCACCGGATCACCGGGAATCCCCGGACACCCTCGCGACCCACACACAGACAGGGATCACATGCGCCACATCCGAATATCCATGCCCGCGGCGGCGGCCGTGCTCACGGCGGCCGTGCTCTTCTTCGCGGCCGGCAGCCCCGCGCTCGACACCGCCCCGCAGTCGCCCGCCGCGGCCTCGGTGGCGAGCCGGGAACAGGCGCCGGGCAGCCGGGGCAGCGCGTACGTGTCCACCCACCTCTACTTCGGCACCGGGCGCCACAACGGGAACCCGCCGATCACCGAGGCGCAGTTCGACGCGTTCGTCACCGACGTGATCACCCCCCGGTTCCCGTCCGGTCTCACCCTCCAGGAGGCCCGCGGCCAGTGGCGGGACAAGGAGGGCGACATCAACCGGGAGAAGTCCTACGAACTGACGGTCCTCTACCCGGTGGGCGAGGCCCGGGCCCGGGACGCCGACATCGAGTACATCCGCCGCCTCTACTGCAAGACCTGGGAGCTGGAGTCCGTGGGCCGCGCCGACGCCCTGGTCCGCGCCGACTTCTGAGGGAGCCGGGCGGCGCCCCGGTGTCCCGACCGACGGGTCCGGGCCCGGTCGTCGCCGCCGGCGGCGGGGGCCGGGGCGGGCCCGGTCGGGGCGCCCCGGACCGGCGCGACCGCAGCGCCCCGGGGCGGGCCCTCGGTTAGGGTGATTCGGAAGGAAACAGGCCCACCAGCGACGAGGTCGGTGCGTTGGACACTTACCGGTCGACGAGCGAGGTGCCGGACCCGCCGGTGGCGACGGTCGGCTATGCGGGAGTGCTCCGCGAGCTGCTGCCGATCGCCCTGTGGCGGGAGGACGCCGACGGCCGCGTCGTGGAGTGGTCGCTGGCCGCCCAGGACCTCCTCGGCCACCGCCCCGAGGACATCATCGGCCGGCCGGGCACCGCCGTCCTGGTCCCCGACGCCAACCGGGCCCTGGCCGACGACCTGACCCGACGGGTCCAGGCGGGCGAGACCGTCGTCGGAACCCTCCCCGTGCGCCACCGGGACGGGCACCGCGTGACGATGGAGATGTGGATCGTGCCCGCCGCCGACCCGCAGGGCCGCACGGGCGCCATGCTCATCGCCGTGGAGACCTCCGAGGTCCTGCACATGCGGGACTCCCTCGTCGCCCTCCAGAGCCTCTTCACGCAGTCCCCGATAGGCCTCGCCACCCTCGGCCCCGACCTGCGGTTCCTGCGCGTCAACGACGCCCTGGCCCGGATGAACGGCGTCTCCGCTGCGGAGCACCTCGGCCGGCGCCTCACCGAGGTCGTCCCCGGGGTCAACGCCGCGGCCCTGGAGGCCACGATGCGCCAGGTCCTCGACGGGGGCACCGCCGTCGTCGACGTCCGCCGCACCGGCCGCACCCCCGCCGACCCCGACCACGACCGGACCTGGTCCTGCTCGTACGCGCCGTTGCTCGACGGGAGCGGCCGCAGACTCGGCCTGATCGCCTCCCTCATCGACATCACCGAGGGCCAGCGGGCCCAACTGGAGGCCGAACGGGCCCGGACCCGCTTCGCCCTCCTCGCGGAGGCCGGCACCCGCATCGGCACCACCCTGGACCTCAACCAGACCGCCCGGGAGATCGTCGAGCTGCTCGTGCCCCAGCTCGCCGACTCGGCCGACGTACAGCTCCTGGAAGCCGTCCTCGACCCCGACGAGATGACCGGCGGGACCTCCACCCGCGGGGTCCTGCGCAGACTGGCCGCCACCTTCCCCGACCCGACCGCGCCCACCGCGAAACTCGTCGCCGGGCAGACCTTCCAGATCCCGGTCGGGACCGTCTACGAGCGGGTCATCTCCGACGGCCGGCCCATGAACCTCTACCTCTCCGACATCCCCGCGCTGATCACCGACCCGCGCGCCGGGCCCCTGCGCGCCTACCTCGCCACCCTGGGGTCGGCGCGACTGGTCCCGCTGGTCGCGCGCGGCAAGGTGCTCGGCGCCGTCGCCGTGACCCGGGTGCGCGAGCGCGAGCCCTTCGAGGAGCAGGACCGCGTGCTCGTGGACGAGCTGGTGGCCCGCGCCGCCCTCAACATCGACAACGCCCGGATGTACACCACACAGCGCCAGGCGGCCCTCACGCTCCAGCGCAGCCTCACCAACAGCGCCCTCCCCGAGGTCACCGGCCTCGAACTCACCGGCCGCTACCTGCCCGCCAGCGACCACGACGTGGGCGGCGACTGGTACGACGTCATCCAGCTGCCCGGCGGACGGACCGGCCTGGTCATCGGCGACGTGATGGGCCACGGGATCCACGCCGCCGCCGTCATGGGGCAGCTGCGCACCGCGGTGCGGACCCTCGCACGGCACGACGTGCCGCCCGCCCTGATGCTCCGCTCCCTGGACGCCGTGGTCGCGGACCTGGGCGAGGACGAGATGGCCACCTGCGTGTACGCCGTCCACGACCCGGCCACCGGTGACTGCGTGATCGCCCGCGCCGGCCACCCGCCACCCGCCGTCGTCACCGCCGACGGGACGGTCACCTTCCTCGACGGACCGCCCGGAACGCCCCTGGGCACGGGCGGGCAGGACTTCCGCACCGAGGAGGTGTCCCTGCCCCCGGGAACCCTGCTGGCGCTGTACACCGACGGCCTGATCGAGTCCCGGGACCGGGACCTCGACCACGGCATGGAACGCCTCGCCCGCGCCCTGGGGCAGGTGGCGCGCCCCCTGGAACAGCTCTGCGACGGCATCCTGGACCTGCTGCCCGCCGCCCCGCAGGACGACGTGGCCGTCCTGTTGGCCCGTACGGTGGACGCCCCGCCGACGTGACCCGGCGCGGCGCCGTCACCAGGCCAGGCCCTCCAGCTCGTCCAGGTCCAGCGTGAGGGCCGCCAGCGGCTCCGCCGGGTTCCCCGTCAGCGGGAGCTCCGCCCAGATCACCTTCCCCCGCTCGGTGTACCGCGTGCCCCACCGCTCGGCGTACTGCGCGACGAGGAACAGCCCCCGGCCGCCCTCGTCGGTGGTGGCCGCGTACCGCAGGTGCGGGGACGTGCTGCTGCCGTCGGACACCTCGATGATCAGCGTCCGGTCGCGCAGCAGCCGCACCCCGACGGGCGCGCTCCCGTAGCGGATGGCGTTGGTGATCAGCTCGCTGAGGATCAGTTCCGCCGTGAAGGCGATCTCCTCCAGTCCCCAGGCGGCGATCTGCGCCGAGCCCGCGTTGCGCACCCGGGAGACCGCCGCCGTGTCGCCGGGCACGTCCCATTCCGCGATCCGGCCGGCGTCCAGCCGCCTGGTGTCGGCGATCAGGAGGGCGATGTCGTCGCTCGGCGCCGGGAACAGCAGCGCCGCCAGCACGTCCGCGCAGGCCTGCTCGGGACTGCGTCCGGGGCGCGCCAGGGTCTTGCCGAGCAGCGCCAGACCGGTGTCGAAGTCCCGGTCGCGGTCCTCCAGCAGCCCGTCGGTGAAGAGCGCGAGCCGGCTCCCCTCGGGCAGCGTCAGCTCGGTGGTCTCGAAGGGCATCCCGCCCACGCCCAACGGCAGCCCGGTCGGCAGCTCCGGGAACTCCACCCGCCCGTCGGGACGGACCAGAGCGGGCCCGGGATGCCCGGCGCTCGCCAGGATGCAGCGGCCCGAAACCGGGTCGTAGACCGCGTACAGGCAGGTGGCGCCGGTGACGCCGGCCGCCTCCTCGACGGGTTCGCCGTCGTGCGCGGCGGGGCCGTTCTCGTTGCGGTCGATCCGGTCGATCAGCTCGTCCAGGTGCCCGAGCAGCTCGTCGGGCGGCATGTCCAGGGTGGAGAAGTTGTGGACCGCGGTGCGCAGGCGTCCCATCGTCGCCGCCGCGTGCACCCCGTGCCCGACGACGTCCCCGACGACCAGGGCCACCCGCGTCCCCGGCAGCGGGATCACGTCGAACCAGTCCCCGCCCACCCCGGCCTTCGCGGGCAGGTACCGGAACGCGACGTCCACGGCCGTCAGGTCGGGCAGCACCCGGGGGAGCAGGCTGCGCTGGAGCGTCACGGCGGTGGCGTGCTCGCGGGTGTAGCGGCGGGCGTTGTCGATGGAGACCGCCGCCCGCGCACCGAGTTCCTCGGCGAAGGACAGGTCCTCCTCGTCGAAGGCCTCGGGGGTGTCCGCCCGCCAGAAATTGGCCATTCCGAGGACCACCCCGCGGGCCTGGAGCGGTACGGAGATCAGCGAGTGCAGCCCGTACTCCAGCGCGATCCGGGTTCCCTCGGCGTCCTGGGCCCGCCAGCCGAAGGCGGTGCGCAGATCGGAGGCCAGCACGGCGCTCCCCGCGGCCAGGGCCGCCGCCATCGGCGCCGTCGGCACGACGAACCGGATGACGTCCCCGACCGGCTGGAGCGGCTGGTCCGCGCGGACCCCCGACATGGCCGCCCGGCGCATCTCGGTGTACGTCCCGGTGGGGACCGAGGGTTCCTCACCGTGCAACACCGGCTCCAACAGCTCGACGGTCACGAAGTCCGCGAACCGCGGGACGGCCACCTCCGACAGTTCCTCCGCCGTCCGTGTCACGTCCAGGGTGGTACCGATCCGCACCCCGGCGTCGTACAGCATCTGGAGCCGGTCCCGGGCCACCTCGGCCCGGCCGGAGAGCGCGGCGAGCTCGGTGGAGTCCCGCAGGGTCACCACGCTGCCCGAGGGACGGCCCGCATACGGCTTGGTGCGGCGGACGTTCACCGCGAGGAGGCGATCACCCGCCGGGTGGACCTCGTCCGTCACCACCCGCCCCGACGTCAGCAGGGCCGTCGTACGGGGGTCCAGCCCGAGGTCCTCCACGTGCTGCTGCTCCGCGTCGGCGGGCAGACCCAACAGCCGGCGGGCCTCGTCGTTGGCGAGCTGGAGCCGGTGATCGGCCCCGATGATCAACACGCCCTCGCGCACGGCGTGCAGCACCGCCTCGTGGTGCTCGTTCATCCGCGCCATGTCGGCGGGGCCCAGGCCGCTGGTCTGGCGCCGCAGCCGGCGGCTGACGAGAGCGGCTCCGCCGGTGCCGAGCAGCAGGGCGCCCACCGCGGCGCCGAGCAGCAGCGGAAGCTGGTTCTCGACGGCGTCACCGACGTTCTGGATCTCGATGCCGGTGGTGACGAGGCCGACGACCGTGCCGCTCGCGTCCCGCACCGGGACCACGGCGCGCACCGCGTCGCTCGGGGCGCCCTTGAAGGTCTCGGTGAAGGACTCGCCCCTGATCGCACGACCGAGGTCACCGGTGGCCCGCCGCCCGATCAGCTCGGGCCTGGAGTCGGTGTAGCGCACCCCGTCGGTCTTCAGGACGGAGACGAAGTCGAGCCCGGAGGCCTTGCGGGCGCCCTCGGCCAGCGGCTGGAGCACGGCCGTCGGATCGGGACTCCTGAGCGCGGCGGGCAGACCGGGCGCGCGGGCGAAGGACTCGGCGACCGCCAGCGAACGGTTGCGGGCGTCCTGCCGGCTGTCGAACCGGGCCTGGAACACCAGTGCCAGGGCCGCCGCGGCGATCAACATCAGCACGATCACGGCCTGCAGCGCGAACACCTGACCGGCGACACTGCCCGGGGCCAGGGAGAGACGCGCGAGCAGGCCCGATGGTTGGTCCGCCGGCGGAGATCCCCGGGGTCGACCCGAACGTCCGGTCATGAGCCATTTCTAACACTGTCGCCGCGGTTTGGGGGTGGCGGCGGCTTCCGCGCGGTACGCACGCGGACTCATGCCGACGTGTGCGGCGAACCGTTGGCGGAAGTTCACCTCACCGGAGAATCCGGCCCGCCGGGCCACCTCCGCCACCGGATGGTCGGTGCGTTCCAGCAGTTTGCGGGCCTCGTCCAGGCGGTGGCGCAGGAGCCATCTGTGCGGGGTGGTGCCCGTCCCGGCCGCGAAGTGCCGGGCGAAGGAGCGGGGCGACATGCCCGCCCAGCGGGCCAGCGTGGCCACGTCCAGGGGCTCGTGCAGATGGCGCAGGGCCCGTTCCCGTACGGCGGCCAGCGCCTCGGCGGTACGGTCGGCCGCGGGTGTGGGGCGGTCCAGGTACTGGGCGTGGTCCCCGGTGCGGAAGGGCCCCGTCACCATGGACCGGGCGATGGCCGCGGCGACCTCCGAACCGTGCGCCTCCCGGACCAGGTGCAGGCACAGGTCGATGCCGGAGGCCACCCCGGCGGACGTCCACACGCCCGAGTCCTCCACGAAGAGCGGGGCGTCCTCGACCAGCACCCCGGGATGGCGGGCGGCCAACCGGGGGGCGAGCCACCAGTGGGTCACGGCCCGTCGCCCCTCCAACAGCCCGGCCTCGGCGAGGATGAACGCCCCGGCACACAGCGCGGCCACCGGAACGCCCCGCTCGTGGGCCTCCCGCAGGGCGGCCAACACGGGCTCGGGGGTGGGGTCGCAGGGCTCGGACAACGCCGGTACGACGACCAGGTCGGCGCGGGACAGCCAGTCCAGGTCCGCGTCGGGCGTCAGCGTCAGCCCGCCGGGCAGGGCGATCGGCCCCGCGTCCAGGGCGCAGCGGCGCAGCTCGAAGCGGGGGACGCCGACGTGGCGGCGGTCGGGCCCCCAGACCTCGGTGATGACCGCCAGGTCGAAGGCGCGGATGCCGGGCTGGCAGACGATCGCGATCCGATGCATGACCGCCATTGTGGCAGGAACCCATCGGTTCGGGTCCGCGGCGCCGCTGTCGGGGCCGGCGCCCGCCGCAGAGGATGGGCCCATGACCACGAACGAGAACCCGAACCGCAACGCCCCCGCGACCGAGAACGCCGACATCGACAACGCCGCCATCGAGGTCGCCGAGAACACCGCCCTGGTGGTCGTCGACGTCCAGCGGGGCTTCGACGACGCGTCCTTCTGGGGCCCGCGGAACAACCCGGCGGCCGAGGCCAACATCGCCACCCTGATGGACGCCTGGCAGGAGACGGGCCGCCCCGTGGTCCTGGTCCGCCACACCTCGGTCCGCCCCGGTTCCGTCCTGGCCGAGGACCACCCCGGCCACGCGTTCAAGGAGTTCGTCGGGGACCGCCGGGACGCGGCGGCCCTGCTGGTGACCAAGACCGTGAACTCCTCGTTCCACGGCACCCCGGACCTGGCGCGGTGGCTCGACGCCCAGGGCATCGGCGCGATCGTCGTCGTCGGCATCCAGACCAACATGTGCGTCGAGACCACCGCCCGGGTGGGCGGCAACCTCGGCTACGAGGTCCTCGTCCCCCTCGACGCCACGCACACCTTCGACCTCGAAGGCCCGGACGGCCTGAACCTGACCGCCGACGCGCTGACCACGGCCACGGCCGTCAACCTCCACGGCGGCGGGTTCGCCCGCGTGACCACCACCGCCCGGCTGCTGTCCGCGGTCGGGGGCCGGATCACCGCGTAGCCGGTCAGCGGGTTCGTCCCGGGCCGGCGGGGTCAGCGATCGGTCCAGGTCACCGCGTGGTGGCACAGCCGGTCGTCCTCCCGCAGGAACCGCATCCCGGCGGCGGCCATCACCCGCTGTGAGGCCACGTTCTCCCGATCGGCGTCCCCGTCCACCCCGCGGGCGCCGTGCGCGCGGGCGTGGTCCAGCAGGGCGCGCAGCGCCTCGGCGGCGTAGCCGCGCCCCCGGGCCGCGGGGATCAGCCCGAAGCCGACGGTGACCCGCCCGGCGGCGTTCGCCGGTCCGTGGAACCCGGCCCCGCCGATCGCGACGCCGTCCTCCCGGACCCGTATCTCGTACGCGCCGAACGGGCCCGGATCGCCGTCTTCGGCGAGCAGGCGCAGGAACCGCCGCGCCCCCGCCCGGTCCCCGTCGTCCGGATACCCGGGCCCCCACCGGTCCCGCGGCCGGGGCGTCCCGCCGACGAGGTGTTCGGCCAGGGAGCGGTCCAGGGGCGCGAGCGACAGTCGCGCGGTCAGCACAGTGGTCACGGCCCCTGCCTACCAGCCGGGCCCCGCCGACCGGTACCGCTTTGTTCGCGGACTCCCGGCTTCCGGCCCCCGGCTTCCGGCCCCCGGAGCCGACGGGAACGAGAAGGAGACGCCGGAGGCCCGGCCCCCGACACGTCGGTCGGGGGCCGGGCCCCACCTGCCCGTCAAAGACGTCAGAGCACGTCGGCGGCGATGTTGGCCGCGACCCGCTCCAGCAGGGGACCGGCGTTCGCGATGCACTTCGCGGGGTCCGGCTCGATCTCCGTCAGCGGGTACGCCCGCCGGATGCCGGCGGCCCGGAGGGCCTCCTGCTCCAGCAGCAGCCGCCCGCACACCGCGACGACCTCCTTGCCCGCCGCGCGCGCCGCCGCCGCCACCCCGGCCGGCGCCTTGCCGTGCAGGGTCTGCTCGTCCAGCGAACCCTCACCGGTGATGACCAGCGTGGCCCGCTCCAGGGCCGGCGCGAAGCCGAGCACCTCCAGCATCAGCTCGATGCCGGGACGGAACGTCGCACCGAGCAGCAGCGCCCCGTACCCGATGCCGCCCGCGCCGCCCGCACCCGGCAGCACCGCGCACTCGGCGGCCTTCGGGCCGATCGACTTCTCCAGCACGACCGCGAAGTGCGCCAGCGCCGCGTCGAGCGTCGCCACGTCCTCGGGCGACGCGCCCTTCTGCGGGCCGTAGACCGCCGGCGCGCCCTTCGGGCCCGTCAACGGGTTGTCCACGTCGCTGGCGAGGACGAAGTCCACGTCCGCGAAGCGCGGGTCGACGCCGGACAGGTCCGCCGAGGCCAGCGCCGCCAGCGCGCCGCCGCCGGGACCGACGGGTTCGCCGTTCGCATCCAGGAACACCGCGCCCAGCGCCGCGAGCATGCCCGCGCCGCCGTCGGTGGTGGCGCTGCCGCCCACGCCGAACACGATCGAGCGGGCGCCCGCGTCCAGCGCGGCCTTCAGCAGCTCACCCGATCCGTAGGTGGTCGCCGTCAGCGCGGCGAACACGCCCGGAGGCAGCAGCTGGAGCCCGGAGGCCTCCGCCATCTCGACCACCGCGGTGCCGTCGCGCAGCGCGAAAGCGGCCGTGACCTGGTCACCGAGGGGCCCGGTGACCCGTACCTCCCGGCGTTCGAAACCGGCCGCCACGGCGGCCGCGACCGTACCGTCGCCGCCGTCCGCGACGGGGAGGGTCTCGATCTCCACGCCCGGGACGGCGCTGCGAAGGCCCGCCGTCACCCGCTCCGCGACCTGAACGGCCGTGAGCGAGCCCTTGAATTTGTCCGCGGCGATGAGCACGCGCGCGGTCTCAGTTACTGCTCCGTCCGTCACCTTGCTAATCCCTTGCTATCGAACAGTGCAGTCGCGCCCCCATGAGCGTATCCGGAGGATCCTCCTATGCCCATGGGTGGCCTGGGCCACACCCGGCGCGCCATGGCGCTAAATCGGGATATACGCCTGCATAGTGTGGCCGCATGAGCGCCGATTCACTGGAACAGCCACGTCCGGATCCCCCGGGCGCGGGCCCGGCCGACCCGGGAGGCGGCACTCCCGACCTCCAGGTGGTCGCGATCGGGGTGCTCGCCGTGCTCGCCGTCGTGGCGTGGGCGGCGCTCGGCGGGGACTCCTTCGACACCGCGTCGAGCACCGCGCTCGCCTGGGTCCTGGCCAACTTCGCCTGGCTGTTCGTGATCGCCGCCGACGTCTTCCTCGTCCTGTGCGTCGTCCTCGCCCTCAGCCGGTTCGGCCGGATCAGGCTCGGCGCCGACGACTCCGAGCCCGAGTTCACGAACCTGTCCTGGATCGCGATGATGTTCAGCGCCGGCATGGGCATCGGCCTGATGTTCTACGGCGTGGGCGAACCGCTCACCCACTTCCTCCACCCGCCCCCCGCCTCCGGGGCGGCCCCCGGCACCGGCGCCGCCGCCCGCGCGGCCCTCGACTACTCGTTCTTCCACTGGACCCTCACCCCCTGGGCCATCTACGGCATCGCCGGCCTCGCCCTCGCCTACGCGACCTTCCGCAAGGGCCGCGGCAACCGGCTCAGCTCCGCCTTCGTCCCGCTGATCGGCGAGCGACGGGCCGACGGGCCGCTCGGCCGGACCATCGACCTGCTCGCCGTCTTCGCCACGGTCTTCGGCACCGCGACCAGCCTCGGCCTCGGCGCGCTCCAGGTGGCCCAAGGGCTCGAACTCACCGCCGGCGTCGAGGACTCGACCGGCGTCCAGTTGATCATCATCGGCTCGTTGTCCGCCGCCTTCGTGCTCTCCGCCTTCTCCGGCCTGCACAAGGGCGTGAAGTGGCTGAGCACCATCAACCTCGTACTCGCCGCCGTCCTCATGCTCTTCGTCTTCGTCCTGGGCCCGACCGTCTACATCCTCGACGTGATCCCGGCGAGCGTCGGCGGTTACCTGCACGACCTGCTGCCCCTGGCGACCGGGACCGGCGCCTTCACCGACAGCGCCTGGCTCGGCGCGTGGACCATCTTCTACTGGGCGTGGTGGCTCTCCTGGGCGCCGTTCGTCGGCACCTTCATCGTCCGCATCTCGCGCGGCCGCACCATCCGCGAATTCCTTGTCGGCGTCCTGTTGGTGCCCAGCGGAGCCACCATCGTCTGGTTCTGCGTCATGGGCGGCACCGCCATCCGGCTCGAATCCACCGGCGCCGCCGACCTCGCGGGCAAGGTCCGGCAGGGCGTGGAGGCCTCGCTCTTCGCGATGCTCGACGCGCTGCCGCTGGGCACCGTCACCTCCTGGGTGGCCATGGTCCTGGTCATGACGTACTTCGTCACCAGCGCCGACTCCGCCTCCCTGGTCATGGGCTCGCTCACCAGCCGCGGTTCCCTGAACCCGCCCACCTGGCTCGTCGTCACCTGGGGCATCCTGATGGCCGGCGTGGCCGCCGCGCTGCTCCTCGCGGGCGGCCTGAAATCCCTTCAGACCGCGACCATCCTGGTCGCCCTGCCCTTCGTGCTCGTCATGCTGCTGCTCTGCTGGGCCCTGGTGAAGGAACTGCGCGAGGACCCCGGCGCCGGCCCCGCCCGCACGCACCCGCACCACGGGATGCGCGACGCCGTGAAGGCGATGGTCGGCGACGCCGTCACCGAACAGGGCCGGACCGGCCACCACCGGCTCAAGCGCGTCGCGGAGTCCAAGGGGCGAGACCGCGCGGACGGGCGGGGCGGTACCTCCGGGACGTGATCCACGCACCCGCCGACGCCTGGGTAGGGTGGCGGCGTGACCACCACCGATGACTACGCCACCTACATCGCGGGCCTGCCCCGGGTGCTGGCCGGCGCCGCCGCCCCCTACCGGGACGCCGAGGGACGGGTGCTCCTCGTCGAGCCGAACTACCGCGAGGGCTGGGCCCTGCCGGGCGGCACCGTCGAGTCGGACACCGGCGAGTCCCCGCGCACGGCGGCCCGCCGCGAGAGCGCCGAGGAGATCGGACTGGACCTCCCGCTCGGCAGGCTGCTCGCCGTCGACTGGAGCGTGGGCCCCGGCCGCCCGCCGATCGTCGCGTACCTCTACGACGGGGGCGTGTTGGACGCCGGACAGCTGGCCTCGATCAGGCTCCAGCAGGAGGAACTGATCTCCTGGAAGCTGGTGGAGCCCGCCGAACTCCCCTCGTACCTGCTGGGATCGCTCGGTCGGCGCACCCAAGAGGCCCACCGCGTGGTGGAGTCGGGCGAGGGCACCGCCGAGCTGGAGAACGGACGCAGACCGGCGCACGCATAGCCCCGTTACACCAGGCCTACTTCGACCAGGACAGAATTCAGCGAATGATCACGATGTACGCCTGGCCCAGCACGGCCGACGGGCCCGACGCCCTGCCCATGGTCCACTTCACCACCGACGACCAGTCCAGCGGCGAGTTCACCCCCGAGGGGACCCCGGTCTGGATGTTCGACGGCGCGATACGCGACGGCGGGTGGGCCGAGTTCGGCGACTTCGAGGGATGGTCGACCCCCGCCGAGGGCTGGCAGGCCTTCTACCGCCGCGAGGACGACCTCCTCGCCGTCACCGGCCCCGGCGCCTGCGAAGGCTGGTACCAGGGCAAACTCGGCGCCGACGCCGCCTGGGTGGCCGCGGCGGGCGAGCAGCGGAGCGTGGTGCTGCTCGCCGCCCCCGTCCAACACCCCTCGCTGTACGCCTACGCGGTGGAGGCCGGCGCGGGCTTCGCCCTGCTGGTCCCGCTGGTCGTCGTCTAGGGCGTCCCGCCCGGGGCCGGGGGCGTCTGCTTCGGTCCTGCCGGGCCCCGGGCGGGTCAGCCCAGTTCCGCCTGGGTGGGGGCGCCGGACTCGAAGGCCAGCAGCCGCACCTTGCGCTCGACGCCGCCGCCGTAGCCCGTCATGCCGCCGGAGGCCCCGATGACGCGGTGGCAGGGGACGATGATGCCGATCGGGTTCTTGCCGTTCGCCAGGCCCACCGCGCGCGAGGCGCCCGGCTTGCCGAGCTTGTCCGCGAGCTGCCCGTACGACCAGGTCTCGCCGTACGGGATGCGCGCCAGCTGGTCCCACACGCTGCGCTGGAACGCGGTTCCCTCCATGCGCAGCGGCAGGCTGAACTCGCTCAGTTCCCCGGCGAAGTACGCGGTCAACTGCCGGACCACCTCGGGAAACGGCGCCTCGGTGTCCGCGACGCGCTCGCCGAAGGACTCCTCGGTCGGCCGGTGGCGCTGCCCGACCATGTACAGGCCGCTCAGGACGCCCTCGGTGGCGACGAGCGTCAGCGGGCCGTAGGGGCTCGCGACGACGGTGTGCTGCTTGCTGGTCATGACGGTCGGGCTCCTTCAGACGGGCAGGTGGTTGATGGCGTGGTCCTCGGTGGCCCACAGGTACTGCACGGCGTACGCGCGCCAGGGCCGCCAGCCGGCCGCCCGGGCCGTCAGCGCCGCGGGCGTCGACGGGAGGCCGAGGCCCCGGGCGGCCCGCCGGACCCCCAGGTCCGACGGCAGGAACGCGTCCGGGTCGCCCAGTGCCCGCATCGCGATGACCTCGGTGGTCCACGGACCGAACCCGGGCAGGGCGCCGAGCCGCGCCCGGGCGAGTTCCCAGTCGCTGTCGATGCCGAGCGGCAGCGAACCGTCCGCCAGGGCCGCCACGAGCGTGGTCAGCGTCGTGCGGCGGCTGCGCGGCAGGGCCAGGGACTCGGGGTCCAGTCCGGCCAGCGCCCGCGGCGAGGGGAACAGGTGGGTCAGTCCGCCCGCCGGGTCGGGATCGGCCACCGGTTCGCCGTGCGCGACGACCAGCCGGGCCGCGTGCGTACGGGCCGCGGCGGTGGACACCTGCTGCCCGAGGACCGCCCGTACGGCGAACTCGGCCGCGTCGACGGTACGGGGCACCCGGCGCCCGGGGGCCTTGTCCACGAGCGGGGCGAGCAGTCGGTCGGCGCGCAACTGCTCGTCGATCGCCTCGGGGTCGGCGTCCAGGTCGAGCATCCATCGGCAGCGGCTGATCGCGATGGTGAGGTCGCGCAGGTCGGTGAGGGCCAACTGGCAGCCGATGTGGTCGGGCCGCGGGGTGAGGGCGACCACGCCGGTGCCGTACGGCAGCCGCAGGGTCCGGCGGTAGGCGCCGGCCCGCCACTCCTCGACCCCGGGCACGGCGGTCGCGGCGAGGTGGCCGAAGAGGTTGTCGGGGTTGAGCGGGGACCGGTACGGCAGCCGCAGGCTTATGGTCCCCGGGATCCGGGGCTTGTCGCGCTGGGCCTTCTCGCCGCGGGTCCGCAGCTCGCTGGGGGAGAGGGCGAAGACCTCGCGGACGGTGTCGTTGAAGGTCCGGATCGAGGAGAAACCGGCGGCGAAGGCGACATCGGCCATGGGCAGCTCAGACGTCTCGATCAGCAGCCGCGCGGTCTGCGCCCGCTGGGCCCGGGCAAGGGCCAGCGGGCCCGCTCCCAGCTCGGCGTTGAGCTGTCGCTCCACCTGCCGGGTCGAGTAGCCCAGGCGGGTGGCGAGCCCGGGCACGCCCTCGCGGTCGACGACCCCGTCCTGGATGAGCCGCATGGCCCGGGCGACGGCGTCGGCGCGGGCGTTCCACTCGGGGGACCCGGGGGAGGTGTCGGGCCGGCACCGCTTGCAGGCCCGGAAACCGGCCTGCTGGCAGGCGGCGGCGCTGGGCAGGAAGGACATGTTCCCGACCTTGGGCGGCACGGCCGGGCAGCTGGGGCGGCAGTAGATCCGGGTGGTGAGGACGGCGGTGAAGAACCAGCCGTCGAAGCGGGGGTCCTTCGACTGCACGGCCCTGACGCAGCGGTCGGTGTCGGTGTACATGGCTCCAGGATCCCGGTGCGAGGGGGGCGGGGCTGGCGGTTTTCCGACATCAAGGCTACGCCGCCGCCCCGGGGCCCCCACTGCGGAGGCCCGGGGTCCGACGGGAGACCCACAAGGCCCCGGGGGAGCCCGCCGCGGCCCCGTCAGGGCGCCGGGAGCACGAGAAGGGCCCCCGGCGCCTCGGCGGCATCGGGGGCCCTCTCGGACGGCTTCACGGCGTGGGGGCTACGGGACCTGCGTGGCCCGGGCCTCGCGCCGGTTGTGGCGGAAGGTGTTCGCGCGACGGGTCGTCGCGAACAGCGGGATGGTCGCCGCCATGGCGATCTGCAGGGCGCAACCGGTCTGGAGCAGCAGCTGACCGCCGGGGGCGTCGAACGCCCAGGCCGCCAGCAGACCCATCGCCGCGACGATCCAGCTGAGCATCGCCACCGCGAGGACACCCCGCGGCTTGGGGTACTCGACCCGGCTCACCATCAGCCACGCCACGCCGACGATCGCCAGCAGCGTCGGGACGAACGGCAGCTCCAGCAGCACGATCGAGACGACCGTCAGCGCGCCGAAGGGGCTCGGCATGCCCTGGAACATGCCGTCCTTCATCGTCACGCAGCTGAATCTCGCGAGCCTCAGCACCACGGCCAGCAGCACCACGATCGCCGCCAGCGCCGACATCTTCTGCACCGCGTCGTCGGCGACCATGCCGTAGACGAGGACGAAGTACGCGGGCGCCAGCCCGAAGCTGATCAGGTCGGACAGGTTGTCCAGCTCCGCGCCCATCGGCGAGCTGCGCAGCTTGCGGGCCACGATGCCGTCGAAGAGGTCGAAGACCGCGGCGAGCAGCATCAGTATCACGGCCGTCGCGGCGCTGCTGCGGGCCATGCCCGACTCACCGCTGCCGGTGAGGTGCGGGATGAGGATCCCGGTGGTGGTGAAGTACACCGCCATGAAGCCGCAGGTCGCGTTGCCGAGGGTGAGGGTGTCCGCTATCGACAGCCGCAGGGAGAGCGGCATGTCCTCGGCGTCCTCCTCCTTGGCCTCCGGCACCCAGCCTGTGGCAGGAGTCTCAGGGTCAGTCACGGTCAATTCGGGTCACCCCCGCGGTGGTGGCCTGACCGACCTCGACCGCGACCTCGACACCCTCGGGGAGGTAGATGTCGACGCGGGATCCGAAGCGGATCAGACCGATGCGTTCGCCCTGCTCCACCTTGGTGCCGGCCGGCAGGTACGGGACGATCCGACGCGCGACCGCGCCGGCGATCTGCACCATCTCGATGTCGCCGAGCTCGGTGTCGAAGTGCCAGACGACGCGCTCGTTGTTCTCGCTCTCCTTGTTGAACGCCGGGACGAACCCGCCGGGGATGTGCTCCACGGACGTCACCGTGCCCGCCAGGGGCGCACGGTTGACGTGGACGTTCAGCGGGCTCATGAAGATCGCGACGCGGGTCCGTCCGTCCTTCCACGGCATGATGCTCTGCACCACACCGTCGGCGGGGGAGATGACCCGACCCTGCGTGATCTCACGCTCGGGGTCGCGGAAGAACCACAGCATGCCCGCGGCGAGCGCGGTGGCGGGCACGGCCGCCGCGGCCCAGCGCCCGGACTTGCGCGCCCGGGTGAGGCTGAGCGCCGCGGTGGCGACGGTCGGCAGAAGCCACGGCGATGCTCCGCGTGCGAGACGTCCACCGAGGAGGCCGACGCGAGGTGCAGAGGTTTGGCTGTGGGGCATGGATGACCTTCGTAGCGGGTGATTGCCGCGCCGCAAACGGGGGGACGGGACGGCGGCTTTACTGGAATGCTATCGGTTGCGCGCAACAACTGGGCAAGCCAGAAGCCGAGTCGATGGCCGTAAGTCGGTCACTGGTAGTGACTCTTCCGTGAGGAACCTTTGGGCGATTCCCCACGAAAGGGACTTTCAGCCCTGGAGCCGGTACTCCTCGAGCAGGCGCCGCCCGATGATCATCTTCTGGATCTCGGCCGTACCTTCACCGATGAGCAGCATCGGGGCTTCCCGGTAGAGGCGCTCGATCTCGTACTCCTTCGAGAAGCCGTATCCACCGTGGATACGGAAGGCGTCCTCCACCACCTCCTTGCAGTACTCGGAGGCGAGGTACTTCGCCATCCCTGCTTCGAGGTCGTTTCGTTCCCCGGAGTCCTTTTTGCGTGCCGCATTCACCATCATCGCATGGGCGGCTTCGACCTTGGTAGCCATCTCGGCCAGCTTGAACTGGATCGCCTGGTGTTCGGCGATCGCCTTGCCGAAAGTGTGACGTTGTTGGGCATAGGAGACACCCAGCTCGAACGCACGCTGGGCGACACCACAACCACGCGCCGCCACGTTGACCCGGCCGACCTCGACCCCGTCCATCATTTGGTAAAACCCTCGGCCGGTCTGGCCGCCGAGGACCCGATTGGCCGGAATGCGCAGTCCGTCCATGATGAGCTCGGTCGTGTCGACGCCCTTGTAGCCCATCTTGTCGATCTTGCCCGGGATGGTCAGGCCCGGACGGACCTCACCGAAGCCCGGCTCCTTCTCGACGAGGAAGGTCGTCATGGACTTGTGCGGCGCGGTGCCCTCGGGGTGTCCTTCGTCACTTCGGACCAGAACGGCCACCAGCGTCGAGGTCCCGCCGTTCGTCAGCCACATCTTCTGGCCGTTCAGGACGTACTCGTCGCCGTCCTTCACCGCCTTCGAGGTGATGGCCGACACGTCCGAGCCGAGCCCCGGCTCGGACATCGAGAACGCGCCGCGCACCTCGCCCAGCGCCATGCGGGGAAGGAAGTGGTCCTTCTGCTCCTGCGTGCCGTGCTGCTTGAGCATGTACGCCACGATGAAGTGGGTGTTGATGATGCCCGAGACGGACATCCAGCCGCGCGCTATCTCCTCGACGCACAGCGCGTAGGTGAGCAACGACTCACCCAGACCGCCGTACTCCTCCGGGATCATCAGGCCGAACAGGCCGAGTTCCTTGAGTCCGTCGACGATCGCCTGCGGGTACTCGTCGCGGTGTTCCAGCTCGGTCGCGACCGGGATGATCTCCTTGTCGACGAACTCGCGGACGGTCTTGAGGATGTCCCTCTGGTCGTCCGTCAGGCCGGCGGTCTGGGCAAGTCGGCTCATGGTTCTACTTCCCCTGTTCCTTCAGCGTGGGGCGGCCGGGCTGCTCGCCGCCGCGCTCCTTGATGTAGGTCTCCGTCGGAACCATCACCTTGCGCCGGAAGACGCAGACGAGGGTGCCGTCCTGCTTGTAGCCCTTGGTCTCCACGTAGACGATCCCGCGGTCGTTCTTCGACTTCGACGGGGACTTGTCGAGGACCGTGGTCTCGCCGTAGAGGGTGTCGCCGTGGAAGGTCGGCGCCACGTGCCGCAGCGACTCGATCTCCAGGTTGGCGATCGCCTTGCCCGAGACGTCGGGGACCGACATGCCCAGCAGCAGGGAGTAGATGTAGTTGCCCACGACGACGTTCTTGCCGAAGTCGGTCGTGTTCTCGGCGTAGTTGCTGTCCATGTGGAGCGGGTGGTGGTTCATGGTCAGCAGACAGAAGAGGTGGTCGTCGTACTCGGTGACCGTTTTTCCGGGCCAGTGCTTGTAGACCGCGCCGATCTCGAACTCTTCGTACGTGCGTCCGAACTGCATGGGTGTCAGGCCTCCGGGATCTCGAACTTGGTGGTGCGCCGCATCCCGGCGGCGCGGCCCTTGCCCGAGATGACGAGGGCCATCTTGCGGCTGGCCTCGTCGATCATCTCGTCGCCGAGCATCGCCGAACCCTTCTTGCCGCCCGCCTCCGAGGTGCACCAGTCGTACGCGTCGAGGATGAGCTCGGCGTGGTCGTAGTCCTCCTGCGAGGGGGAGAAGACCTCGTTGGCGGCGTCGACCTGCCCGGGGTGCAGCACCCACTTGCCGTCGAAGCCCAGCGCCGCCGCGCGGCCGGCGACCTCGCGGTAGCCGTCCACGTTCTTGATCTGGAGGAAGGGGCCGTCGATCGCCTGGAGGTCGTGCGTGCGGGCCGCCATCAGGATCCGCATCAGGATGTAGTGGTAGGCGTCCGCCCCGTACCCGGGCGGCTGCATGCCCACGACCAGGGACTTCATGTTGATCGAGGCCATGAAGTCGGCGGGGCCGAAGATGATGGTCTCCAGCCGGGGGGAGGCGCCGGCGATCTCGTCGACGTTCACCAGGCCCTTGGCGTTCTCGATCTGCGCCTCGATGCCGATCTTGCCGACCTCGAAGCCCATGGTCTTCTCGATCTGGGTCAGCAGCAGGTCCAGCGCCACGACCTGCTGCGCGTCCTGGACCTTCGGGAGCATGATGCAGTCGAGGTTCTGGCCCGCGCCCTCCACGACCGTGATGACGTCGCGGTACGTCCAGTGCGTGGTCCAGTCGTTGACACGCACGACTCGGGTCTTGCCCGTCCAGTCGCCCTGGTTCAGCGCGTCCACGATGGTGTGGCGGGCGCCTTCCTTGGCGAGGGGGGCGCAGGCGTCCTCCAGGTCGAGGAAGACCTGGTCGGCCGGGAGGCCCTGGGCCTTCTCCAGGAACCGGGGGTTCGAACCCGGCACCGCGAGGCAGGAGCGGCGCGGCCGGAGCCGGTTGACCGGGGAAGTGGGCGTGGTCATGCGGGGACCTCCGTGCTTTCGGCGATGTCAGCTGTGTCGGCGATGTCGACCATGTCGGCGTCGTCGAGGGGGTGGAGCTTGTTGGCCTTGCGGATCTCGTCGACGATACGGCCGATGATCTCCGTGATGCCGAAGTCCTTCGGGGTGAACACGGCGGCCACGCCGGCCGCCTTCAGCGTCACCGCGTCGGCATTCGGAATGATGCCGCCCACGATGACGGGGATGTCGCCCGCCCCCGCCAGACGCAGGCGTTCCAGCACGTCGGGGACGAGCGCGCTGTGCGAACCGGACAGGATGGACAGTCCCACGCAGTGCACGTCCTCGGCCAGCGCCGCCGAGGAGATCTCCTCGGGTGTCAGCCGGATGCCCTGGTAGACCACCTCGAAGCCGGCGTCGCGGGCCCGGACGGCGATCTGCTCGGCGCCGTTGGAGTGACCGTCCAGACCGGGCTTGCCGACCAGCAGCCGCAGCCGGCCGGAGCCCAGCTCGTCGGCCGTACGAGAGACCTTCGCGCGGACCAGCGCCATCGGGGTGCCCGCCTCGGCGGTGACCGCCACCGGGGCCGAGGAGACCCCGGTCGGGGCGCGGAACTCGCCGAACACCTCGCGCAGCGCGCCGGCCCACTCGCCGGTGGTGACGCCCGCCCGGGCGCACTCCAGCGTGGCCTCCATCAGGTTCTCGGTCCCGGCCGCGGCGTCCTTGAGCCGGTCCAGGGACTGGCGCACCGTCGGGAAGACGAACGGGTCGCCCCCGCCCTGCCGGTCGAAGGACTCCTGCCGCTCGGCCTTCCAGCGGCCGATGCGCTCGACGGTCTGCGCCTCCAGCGCCCCGTCCACCGTCATGATGGCGCCGTCCAGGTCGGCGGTCAGCGGGTTCTCCTCGGTCTGCTGGAAGCAGTTGACACCGACGATCTTGTCCTCGCCGTCCTCGATCCGGGCCCGCCGCTCGGCGTGCGAGGAGACCAGCTGGGACTTGAGGTAGCCCGACTCGACGGCCGCCATGGCGCCGCCCATCTCCTCGATCCGGTCGATCTCGGCCAGGCACTCCGTCACCAGCGAGTCCACCTTCGCCTCGATGACGGTCGAGCCCGCGAAGATGTCCTCGTACTCCAGCAGGTCGCTCTCGTGCGCGAGGACCTGCTGGATGCGCAGCGACCACTGCTGGTCCCAGGGCCGGGGCAGGCCCAGCGCCTCGTTCCAGGCGGGCAACTGCACGGCGCGGGCGCGGGCGTCCTTGGAGAGGGTGACCGCCAGCATCTCCAGCACGATGCGCTGGACGTTGTTCTCCGGCTGGGCCTCGGTCAGCCCCAGGGAGTTGACCTGGACGCCGTACCGGAAGCGGCGCTGCTTCGCGTTGTCGATGCCGTAGCGCTCCAGGGTGACCTTGTCCCAGATGCGGCCGAAGGCGCGCATCTTGCACATCTCCTCGATGAAGCGGACGCCCGCGTTCACGAAGAAGGAGATGCGGGCGACCACCTCGCCGAAGCGCTCCTCGGGCACCTGGCCCGAGTCGCGGACCGAGTCCAGCACGGCGATCGCGGTCGACATCGCGTACGAGATCTCCTGGACGGGGGTGGCCCCGGCCTCCTGGAGGTGGTACGAGCAGATGTTGATCGGGTTCCACTTCGGGATGTGGTTGACCGTGTACGCGATCATGTCCGTCGTCAGGCGGAGGGACGGCCCGGGCGGGAAGACGTGCGTCCCGCGCGAGAGGTACTCCTTGACGATGTCGTTCTGGGTGGTGCCCTGGAGCAGGGCGATGTCCGCGCCCTGCTCCTCGGCGGCCACCTGGTAGAGCGCCAGCAGCCACATGGCGGTGGCGTTGATCGTCATCGAGGTGTTCATCTGTTCCAGGGGGATGTCCTGGAACAGCCTCCGCATGTCGCCCAGGTGGGAGACCGGGACCCCGACCCGGCCCACCTCGCCGCGGGCGAGGACGTGGTCGGGGTCGTAGCCGGTCTGCGTCGGCAGGTCGAACGCGACCGACAGGCCGGTCTGGCCCTTGGCGAGGTTGCGGCGGTACAGCTCGTTGGACGCCTCGGCCGTGGAGTGGCCGGCGTACGTCCGCATGAGCCACGGACGGTCCTTCTGGCGCTCTGTCATCTCAGGCTGTCCCTTTGGCCCTTGAACGGACTCAGACGTTACGGAAGCGGTTGATGGCTTCGAGGTGCGTCGCGCGCATCTCGTGGTCGCGGACGCCCAGGCCCTCCTCGGGGGCGAGCGCGAGGACGCCGACCTTGCCCTGGTGGAGGTTGCGGTGGACGTCGTAGGCGGCCTGGCCGGTCTCCTCCAGGGAGTAGACCTTCGAGAGGGTGGGGTGGATCTTGCCCTTGGCGATCAGGCGGTTGGCCTCCCACGCCTCGCGGTAGTTCGCGAAGTGCGAGCCGATGATCCGCTTGAGCGACATCCACAGGTAGCGGTTGTCGTACTCGTGCATGTAGCCCGAGGTGGAGGCGCAGGTGGTGATGGTGCCGCCCTTGCGCGTGACGTAGACGCTCGCGCCGAAGGTCTCGCGGCCGGGGTGCTCGAAGACGATGTCGATGTCCTCGCCGCCGGTCAGTTCACGGATGCGCTTGCCGAAGCGCTTCCACTCCTTGGGGTCCTGGGTGTGCTCGTCCTTCCAGAACTTGTAGCCCTCGGCGTTGCGGTCGATGATCGCGGTCGCGCCCATCGACCGGCAGATGTCCGCCTTCTGGTCGCTGGAGACGACACAGATCGGGTTGGCCCCGCCGGCCAGCGCGAACTGGGTGGCGTAGGAGCCGAGGCCGCCGCTGGCGCCCCAGATCAGGACGTTGTCGCCCTGCTTCATGCCGGCGCCGTTGCGGGAGACCAGCTGGCGGTAGGCGGTGGAGTTGACCAGGCCGGGGGAGGCGGCCTCCTCCCAGCTGAGGTGGTCGGGCTTGGGCATCAGCTGGTTGGACTTGACCAGGGCGATCTCCGCCAGGCCGCCGAAGTTCGTCTCGAAGCCCCAGATGCGCTGCTCGGGGTCGAGCATCGTGTCGTTGTGGCCGTCGGAGGACTCCAGCTCCACCGAGAGGCAGTGCGCGACGACCTCGTCGCCCGGCTGCCAGGCGTTCACGCCGGGACCGGTGCGCAGGACGACGCCCGCGAGGTCGGAGCCGATGACGTGGTACGGCAGGTCGTGGCGCTTGCTGAGCTCCGACAGGCGCCCGTAGCGCTCCAGGAAGCTGAAGGTGGACACCGGCTCGAAGATCGAGGTCCACACGGAGTTGTAGTTGACCGAGGAGGCCATGACGGCGACCAGGGCCTCGCCCGGGCCCAGCTCCGGCACCGGGACGTTGTCCAGGTGCAGGGACTTGCGGGGGTCCTTCTCACGGGTCGTGAGCCCCTGGAACATCTCCGCCTCGTCCTTGTGCACGGTGATCGCGCGGTACGAGTCGGGGAGCGGCAGGGCCGCGAAGTCGGCGGGCGTGGCGGCCTGCGACTGGATCGCTTCCAGAATGTCCTTCACGGTGTTGCCTCCGGCGAGCGCTGATGAGGGTGCGCTGAGGGGTACGCGGGTGCGCGGAACGGGTGTGGTGTGTGCCGTCGGTTCGGCGAAGCGGTGGTGCTGCGACGCCCGTGGTGAGGCGTGCTGGTGCCTGGTGACGCAGGCATCCGGGGCGCGGTTCGTGCCGAGTGGGCGAGGACCGCGGGGACGTCCGGACGAGATTCAACGTATGGCACCCCGTGTCACTCAGCAAGGCACCGCGTGCCAAAACTTTCTCTCATTTGCCATTTGACCTGCGCAGATGAGCGATGATCGATCAGGGTTACCGGCGAGTAGGGACAACCCGGACAAACGCAAATGGCCGCCCCCGGAACGGGAGCGGCCACTGTGACGCGGGTAACCCGCGTGGAGGTCGTGCGCCTACTGCTGAGTGCTGTCCTGCTTGTTCCTGAGCGCCTCTTCGATGGTCCGCATGACCTCGTCCAGCGGGGCGTCCGTGCGGGCCACCGCCACCAGCACCTCGCCCCGCGCGCGGACGGCCGCCGCCGGCGCGGCGGGCGGGCCCGCCGCGGTACGGCCGGCGCCGATCCCCGACCCGAAGGTCTTGCGCACGATCGAGAAGGCGTGGTCGAGCTGCGCCTCCACGTCCCCCTGCCCGCCCGCCCGCAGCCAACGCCGCAGCACGTGGTTGTGGGCCGTGACCACCGCGGAGGCGGCCACCTCCGCCAGCAGCGGGTCGTCATTGCCGTCGTGGTGGTCCTGCTCGTCGAAGTGGGCGAGCAGGTAGCGCGTGAACAGCCGCTCGTACCGGGCCACGGAGGCGATCTCCCGCTCCCGCAGCGCCGGCACCTCGCGGGTGAGGCGGTAGCGCTCCACCGACACCGCCGGCGAGGCGGCGTACATCTTCATGACTTCCTTGATCCCGCGGCACACCGTGTCCAGCGGGTGCTCGTGCGCCGGGGCCACGTCCAGCACGGCCTCGGCGCGCGTCAGGGTGTCGTCGTGGTCCGGGAAGATCGCCTCTTCTTTGGAGCGGAAGTGCCGGAAGAAGGTCCGGCGCGCCACCCCGGCGGTCGCGGCGATCTCGTCGACCGTCGTGGCCTCGTACCCCTTGGTGGCGAACAGCTCCATGGCGGCCGCGGCCAGCTCGCGGCGCATCTTGAGCCGCTGCGCGGCCGCCTTGGTGCCGGCCGCGCTCTCCGGGGCGTCGGAGCTCGTGGCGGCGCGGGGCGAGGACTTGGCGGGCTGGGACATAGAGCGAAAGTACTTCATTCGCGCAGGAGAGCGCGCCTGAGGGGGGTGGGACGGGGAGGGATGCGGGGGAGGGCCGGCACTGGGCACACAGTGCTCGTCGGGAGGGCTCGCCTGCCGTGAGGGTCCGGCAGGCCCGAGCAGCCCTCCCCACGCATCCGGCTCGGGGGTCCGCCGGTCCGCGCTCGGCTTACCGGCGGGCGTACTCACGGAAACCGCGGCCGGTCTTCCGGCCCAGGCAGCCCGCGGCCACCAGGTGCTCCAGCAGCGGGGACGGAGCCAGCCCCGGGTCGCGGAACTCCTTGTGCAGCACCTTCTCGATGGCCAGCGACACGTCCAGGCCGACCACGTCGAGGAGTTCGAAGGGCCCCATCGGGTAGCCGCCGCCCAGCTTCATCGCGGCGTCGATGTCGTCCAGGCTCGCGTAGTGCTGCTCGACCATCTTGATCGCGTTGTTCAGGTACGGGAACAGCAGCGCGTTCACGATGAACCCGGCCCGGTCCCCGCAGTCCACCGGGTGCTTGCGGACCTTCGCGCACATCTCGCGGACCGTGGCGTGCACGTCGTCGGCGGTCAGGACGGTCCGGACCACCTCGACCAGCTTCATCGCCGGAGCCGGGTTGAAGAAGTGCATGCCGATCACGTCCTGCGGACGCGAGGTCGCGCGCGCCACCGCGATCACCGGGAGCGAGGAGGTGGTGGTCGCCAGGACCGCGCCCGGCTTGCAGACCTTGTCCAGGCCGGCGAACAGCTCCTGCTTGACGGCCAGGTCCTCCGCGACGGCCTCCACGGCCAGGTCCACCTCGGCGAAGGCGTCCAGCGAACCGGCCGGCGTGATCCGCTCCATGGTCTCGGCGGCCGCCGCCTCGGTCAGCCTGCCCTTGGACACCGCACGGCCCAGGGACTTGCCGATCGCGGCCTTGGCGGCCACCGCCTTCTCCTGGCTGCGGGCCGCCAGCACGACCGCGTAGCCGGCCTGCGCGAAGACCTGCGCGATACCGCTCGCCATGGTCCCCGAACCGGCCACGCCGACCGAGGAGACCGGACGGCCCGAGCCGAGCAGGGAACCGTCCAGCGGGGTCTGGAGGTCACGGACGACGACCTGGCTGCCCGGGGCCTCGTAGGTGTAGAACCCGCGCCCGGACTTCTGCCCGGTCAGGCCGGCCTCGGCCAGCTGGCCGAGGATCGGGGCCGGGGCGTGCAGCCGGTCGCCGGAGGAGGCGTACATGGCCTCCAGGACGGTCCGGGCGGTGTCCACGCCGATCAGGTCGAGGAGGGCCAGCGGACCCATGGGCAGGCCGCAGCCGAGCCGCATCGCCGCGTCGATGTCCTCGCGGGAGGCGTACTTCGACTCGTACATCGCGGCGGCCTGGTTGAGGTAGCCGAAGAGCAGGCCGTCGGCCACGAAACCGGGCCGGTCGCCGACCGCGACGGGCTGCTTGCCGAGGTCGCGGGCCAGCTCGGTGACGGCCTCGACGGCGCTCGGGGAGGTGAGCACGCACGAGACGACCTCGACGAGCTTCATCGCGGGCGCCGGGTTGAAGAAGTGCAGGCCCAGGACGCGTTCGGGGCGCTGGGACTCGGCCGCCATGCGGGTCACCGACAGGGCGTTGGTACCGGTGGCCAGGATGGTGTCCGGGCGGACGATCGCGTCGAGCTCGCGGAACAGTCGCTGCTTGAGCGCGTAGTCCTCCGGGACCACCTCGATCACCAGGTCGGCCTCGGCGGCCGCCGTCAACTCGGTGAAGGTGCGGAAGCGGGCGAGCACGCCGTCGCGCTCCGCCTCGGTCAGCCGCTCCCTGGCGACGGAGCGGGCCGTGGCGGCCGCGAGGGCGGCGCCGGCCCGACGGGTGGCGGCGTCGCTGATGTCGATGCCGATGACCTCGCGGCCGGCCCGGGCGAGGATCTCGGCGATGCCGGTGCCCATCGTGCCGAGGCCGACGACGGCGACGGTCTGGAGAGTGGACTGACCGGACGACTGACTGGACGTGGACGGAAGGTCCATCGCGGGACTCCAGTGGAAGAGGGTGACGACTGGGGGAAGGCGCGCGGTTGCACGGCGCGCGGCCTGAATTTCCGCACGAGATGCCCGAAGAGGGGGGCGTGGAGCGGCGGACCCTGTCCCGGGGATCACGCCGATCACGAACATGCGGTACCTGAGATGCGGTACCTGGGGTACCTGGGTACTGAACCGACTGGTACGAAGCGGCTGCGTCACCAGGCCTGCCCCGTACGTGTTGAAGCGAGAGTAACTCGCCGGTAACTGGCGCGCCATAGCGCGGAGATGTGACCTGTAACGCCCAAATGTACCGATCATCGATCATCGATCATCGGCGGGCCACGCATCTCGGGGATCCCGGCGTGGCGGCGGCCCCGTCCCCCTAGGGTGGCGGCGTGAACGACGTGCTGGAGCGCCTGCGGACCGAGTCGGGGCAGTCGGCGGACTACGAGGAACTGCTCGCGGCGGACCCCGACGCGCTCGCCGCCTCCCTGACCCTCGCCGGTCTGCCGCTGTGGGCCCGCGAACTGGCCGCGTACCGACTGGGGCTGGCCGGGGACCGCCGGGCCTTCGAGTCGCTGGTGCTGCTCCTCAACCACCGGGACCCGCCGCGTTGCGAGGCCGCCGCCCGTGCGCTGGCCGTCCTCGGCGACCCGCGCACGGCCCGCGCGGCGGCCGCCCTCGCCACGAACGAACTGCGCACCGCCTACGCCCTCCACCCGGTCCGGCTGCTGGCCGCGCTGCGGGCCCCCGAATCGGCTCCGGCGCTGATCCGCACGCTGTCCCGGCTCCTCTCGCCCCACGACCCGTACTGGCGGGTCGCCCTGGCCTGCGTGGAGGGCCTCGGCGCCCTCGCCGATCCCCGCGCCCGCGAGGTCCTCACCCGCGCCCAGTCGCACCCCCGCCTGGCGGTCGCCGCGACGCAGGCACTGCGCCGGCTGGATCCCGCCGGGCGGGACCCGCGGGGGCAGGACTAGGTCAGCCGCGGAAGCCCAGCAGGCCGTGCAGGGCCGCTCCGCCCGCCGAGGGCGGGACCGCGCGCGTCGCCGCGGCCGGCGTCGGGGCGGGCTGCGCGGGGCAACTGGCGTCGGCGGCCTTGCCGGTGCGCAGGTACGCGGCCAGCTTCTCGTCCAGGCACTTGTTGCCGCTCAGGGCGATCCCGTGGTTGCCGCCGCCCTGCTCGACCACCAGGGCCGCGCCCTTGAGCTTGCCCTTCATGCTGACCGCGCCCTCGTACGGGGTGGCCGCGTCCTCCGTCGCCTGGAACAGCAGGGCCTGCGGGAGCTCGGTGTTGGTCACGTCCGGGGTCTGCAGGGGCTCCGTCGGCCAGAACGCGCAGGGGGCGTTGTACCAGGCGTTGTTCCAGGTCATGAACGGCGCCTTGGAGTGCGTGCGCCACATGTCGGCGCGCCACTGGTTCCAGTTCCTCGGCCAGGCCGAGTCCCGACACTGCACCGCCGTGTACACGCTGTAGCTGTTGCCGGCCGACGGATCCACCGCGCCGAACCGCTCGTACGCCGACACCAGCGGCTTCGGGTCCTTGTCCACCGCGTACGCGGAGAACGCCTCGGCGAGGTGGGGCCAGTAGCCGTTGTAGTAGCCGCCCGGCATGAAGGTGTCCTCCAGTTCGGAGGGGCCCACCTTGCCGCCCGCCGGCGCCGCGCGCAGCGCGTCGCGCATCTCGTACCAGCGCGCCTCGATCCGGGCCGGGTCCGTGCCGAGCCGGTACTTCTCGTCGTACCGGGCCACCCAGGCCAGGAAGGCCTTGTGGCGGGCGTCGAAGGCCCGGTCCTGGGAGAGGTTGTCCTCGTACCAGACGCCGGCCGGGTCCACGACGGAGTCCAGCACCAGCCGGTCGACCCGCTCCGGGTGGAGCCGGGCGTACACGGCGCCCAGGTAGGTCCCGTAGGAGTACCCGAAGTAGCTGAGCTTGGGCGCGCCGAGCGCCGTGCGCAGCACTTCCAGGTCGCGGGCGGCCGAGACGGTGCCGATGTACGGGAGGACGTCCGCGTGCTTGGTCTGGCAGGACTCGGCGAAGGTCTTGACCCGCTCCAGGTTGGCCTGCTCGGTCGCCCGGTCCAGGGGCACGGAGTCGGGGCGCACGGGGGTGAAGTGTCCGGCGCCGCAGTCCAGCGCGGGCTCGCTCCTGCCCACGCCGCGCGGGTCGAAGCCGATCACGTCGTACGAGCCGGCCACGTCCTTGGGCAGCGCGGAGGCGATGTACCCGGCGAGGGTGCGCCCGCTGCCGCCGGGGCCGCCGGGGTTGACCAGCAGTGGGCCCCGGGACGTGGCGGAGGTGTGCGGCACCCGGGTCAGCGCGAGGGCGATCTGCCGGCCGGCGGGCCGGTCGTGGTCGAGCGGGACCTTGAGGGAGGCGCATTGGAGCGTCGGATAGCGGGGGGTCTTGCAGTCGGTCCAGCGCAGGGCCGGCGCCGTCGGGGCCGTGGCGGCCGCCGGGGCGGCGGTGACCGGGCTCGCGAGGGCGGCGGCCACGGTGGAGATCGACAGCAGGACGGCGGCGCGCTTCTTCATCGGGCCGCGCTTGGTCACGGGGTGCAGCATGGGGCCTCCCAGCCGAGGGTTCTGGGCGGAATCGTCCCGGAAACCAGGGCCGGAATGCGGGATTGGGCTGCCGATTGGTCCGATGTGATGAGCCTTCAGGGGCCGTCCGGGATCACAGCAGGGTGAGCTGGGTCGGACCGGTGTGCGTGGGCCCGGCCGGCCGTTCGGGCGTCGGGATCCGGCGGGAGCCGCCCGCGCGGGAGGGGCCGATGCCGTACTCCGCCGCGAGTTCGTGGACTTGTCGGGTGATCCGGCGCTGGTACCAGGTGGGCGCGTACGACCCGCCCGCGTACATCCGCTCGTACCGGGCGACCAGCCGGGGGTGGTGCGTCCCCAGCCAGGCCGTGAACCACTCGCGGGCGCCCGGCCGCAGGTGGAGCACGAGGGGTGTCACGGAGGTCGCCCCCGCCTCGGCGACGGCCCGGACGGTGTCGCGCAACTGCTCCGGGGAGTCTCCGAGGAAGGGGATGACCGGGGCCATCAGCACCCCGCACCCGATGCCGGCGTCCGTGAGGGTCCGTACGACGTTCAGCCGGGCGGCGGGGGAGGGGGTGCCGGGTTCGACGGTGCGCCACAGCGCGGTGTCGGTGAAGCCGACGGAGACGGAGATCCCGACCTCCGTGACCTCGGCGGCCGCGCGCAGCAGGGGCAGGTCGCGCAGGATCAGCGTCCCCTTGGTGAGGATGGAGAAGGGGTTGGCGTGCTCCCGCAGGGCCTCGATGATGCCCGGCATCAGCCGGTAGCGGCCCTCGGCCCGCTGGTAGCAGTCGACGTTGGTGCCCATGGCGATGTGCGCGCCGGTCCAGCGGCGCGAGCCGAGCTCGCGGCGCAGCAGTTCGGGGGCGTTGGTCTTGACGACGATCTGCGAGTCGAAGCCGATGCCGGTGTCGAGGTCGAGGTAGCCGTGGGTCTTGCGCGCGAAACAGTAGACGCAGGCGTGACTGCAACCCCGGTAGGGGTTGACCGTCCATTCGAACGGCATGCGCGAGGCCCCCGGCACCCGGTTGACGATCGAGCGGGCGCGGACCTCGTGGAAGGTGATCCCGCGGAACTCGGGGGTGTCGAAGGTGCGGGTGACGACCGAGTCCGCCCCGAAGAGCGCGGCGGGCCCGGTGTTCGGGCGGCCCTCGGTCCCCGTGTCCTCGGTCAGGTGGTTCCAGCGCATGGTGCGCCTCCCTCGGTAGCTCCCACCGAGAATAGAACAAACGTTCCCATGATCGTGCGGGTCGGAATCCGACCCGGCGGCGGGAACGCGCCGCCCGCCCGGTCCGCGCGACGTCCGACCCGGATTTGGGCCCCCGCCCCGGAGGTGGTTGTCTAGCCCGCGACGAGCGGACACAACTGCTGGAGGAACAGCCATGGCGCAGGTCGAGGCCACCACGGAGCGGATCATCGCGGCCGACGCGGAGACCGTGTTCGACGCGCTCGCGGACTACGCGGGGACCCGGGGCAAGCTGCTCCCCGAGCACTACAGCGAGTACGAGGTGCGCGAGGGCGGCGACGGCGCGGGCACCCTGGTCCACTGGAAGCTCCAGGCGACCAGCAAGCGGGTGCGCGACTGCCTGCTGGAGGTCAGCGAGCCCACCGACGGTCAGCTCGTGGAGAAGGACCGCAACTCCTCCATGGTCACCACCTGGACGGTGACCCCGGCCGGCGAGGGCAGGTCGAAGGTGGTCGTCAGCACCGTCTGGAACGGCGCCGGCGGCATCGGCGGCTTCTTCGAGCGCACCTTCGCCCCGAAGGGCCTCGCGCGCATCCACGACACCCTGCTCGCCAACCTGGCCGGCGAAGTCGAGGGCTGAGCAAGGCCGTTGGCCGCCCGTGGCGCCGGACGGCTCACCGGTTCGGGTGGCCTTCCACCCGGGGGCGGGCCGCCGGAACCCGGGCGTGGCACCGGACGTCCCCGGATGCCTCGACAACGTGGCGAGGTGCGGTGCCGGGCGGCGTGGGTCAGGCGGGATCCGCAAGAGACGGCCTAGGGTGAGGGGTCCGCGGCCCGGCCCACCGGGGACGCGACCCGACCCACCGGGGGACCCGATGAAGATCCTCGTCTCCGCGGACATGGAGGGCGCCACCGGCGTCACCTGGCCCGCCGACGTGCTGCCCGGCACCCCCCAGTGGGAGCGCTGCCGGTCGATGTTCACCTCCGACGTGAACGCCGCCGTGCTCGGCTTCTACGACGGCGGCGCCGACCGGGTCCTCGTCAACGAGGCCCACTGGACCATGCGGAACCTCCTCCTGGAGAAGCTCGACGCCCGCGCCGAGATGCTCACCGGCCGGCACAAGTCGCTCTCCATGGTCGAGGGCGTCCAGTACGGCGATGTGGACGGCATCGCCTTCGTCGGCTACCACACCGGGGCCGGCACGGAAGGCGTCCTCGCCCACACCTACCTCGCGAACTCGATCACCGGTGTCTGGGTCAACGGGGTGCGCGCCAGCGAGGGGCTGCTCAACGCCCACGTCGTCGCCGAGTACGGAGTCCCGGTCATCCTCGTCACCGGCGACGACCTGACCTGCGTCGACGCCGCCGGCTACGCCCCGGACGCGGTGACCGTCGCGGTCAAGGACCACGTCTCGCGGTACGCGGCCGTCTGCCGCACGCCCGCCCGCACGGCCGCCGACATCCGGGCCGCCGCGACGGAGGCCGTCGCCCTCGCGGTCCGTCACGAGCCCGTGGCGGGAGGTCCGTTCACGGTGGAACTGGAGTTCGACGCCGAGCACCTGGGCCTGGCCGCCACCCTCGTCCCCGGCGTCGAACCTTCGGGCGAGCGCAGGGTCGCGTACACCAACGAGACGATGTACGAGGGGATCCGGACCTTCAAGGCGGTCACGACGGTCGTCTCGGCGGCTGTGGAGGAGCAGTATGGCTGACATGCACGCAACGGAGACCCGCCCCCGCGAAGCCGTGGACCCGACGGCGTTCGACGAGGTGGTCGATTTCACCTCCGGCCTGATCCGCATCGACACCACCAACCGCGGCGGCGGCGACTGCCGCGAACGACCGGCCGCCGAGTACGTCGCGGAACGACTCGCCGGCGCCGGCCTGGAACCGGTCCTGCTGGAACGCACCCCGGGCCGCACCAACGTGGTGGCCCGGATCGAGGGCAGCGACCCCCGCGCGGACGCCCTGCTGGTCCACGGCCACCTCGACGTGGTGCCCGCCGAGGCCGCCGACTGGAGCGTGCATCCCTTCTCCGGGGAGATCCGCGACGGCGTCGTCTGGGGCCGCGGCGCCGTCGACATGAAGAACATGGACGCGATGGTGCTGGCCGTCGTACGGGCCTGGGCGCGCGCCGGTGTGAAGCCGCGCCGCGACATCGTGATCGCGTACACCGCCGACGAGGAGGACAGCGCGATCGACGGGTCGGGTTTCCTCGCCGACCACCACCCGGATCTCTTCGAGGGCTGTACGGAGGGGCTGAGCGAGTCCGGCGCCTTCACCGTCCACCCCGCCCCGGGCCGGTCCCTCTACCCGATCGCCGCCGGCGAGCGGGGCACCGCCTGGCTGAAGCTGACCGCGCACGGCACCGCCGGGCACGGCTCCAAGCCCAACCGGGCCAACGCCGTCAGCCGACTCGCCGCAGCCGTCGCCAGGATCGGCGAGTACGAGTGGCCGGTGCGACTCACCGACACGGTGACCGCCTGCATCACCGAACTCGCCGCGCTGGAGGGCCTGTCGGTCGATCCGCGCGGCGGGAACCTCGACCTGACCGAGCTGCTCGCCACGCTCGGTCCCGCCGCCGCCCTCGTGCAGGCCACCGTGCGCCAGAGCGCCAACCCGACGATGCTCCACGCCGGTTACAAGCTGAACGTGATCCCGGGCCAGGCCACCGCCTACGTGGACGGCCGCACGCTGACCGGCGGGGAGGCGGAGTTCATCACCACCCTCGACGCGCTCACCGGTCCCGACGTGCACTGGGAGTTCCACCACCGCGAGGTGGCGCTCGAAGCCCCCGTGGACGGACGGACGTTCGGGATCCTGCGCGAGGCCGTCGAGCACTTCGACCCGCAGGGGCACGTGATCCCGTTCTGCATGGCGGGCGGCACCGACGCCAAGCAGTTCTCCCGGCTCGGCATCACCGGCTACGGGTACTCCCCGCTCAAACTGCCGCCCGGCTTCGACTACTGGTCCCTCTTCCATGGCGTGGACGAGCGGGTCCCGGTCGACGCCCTGCACTTCGGCGTCCGCGTCCTCGACCGCGCCCTGCGCGCGCTGTGACGGGGACCCGGTGATGGCGCCGCTCACCCCGCCGCGGCCGTACGGCGGCTGGCCCTCGCCCATCGACGCCGCGCTCGCCGCCGCACTCGACGGGCGGCCCGAGTACGTGGGCACGATCGGCCCCGAGGTGTGGTGGACCGAGCCCCGGCCGGAGGAGGAGGGCCGCCGGACCCTCGTGCGCCGACCCGCCGACGGCCGACCCGAACGGCCCGTGCTGCCCGCGCCCTGGAACGTCCGCAGCAGGGTCACCGAGTACGGCGGACGCCCCTGGGTGGGCGTCGAACGGGACTCCGGCGGACCGCTGTTGGTCTTCGTCCACTTCACCGACCAGCGGATGTACGCGTACGAACCGGACGCGCCCGGCGCCCCGGCCCCCCGACCGCTCACCCCCGTCGCCGCGGTGGGCGGCGGACTGCGCTGGGCCGACCCGGTGGTGCGGGGCAAGGAGGTCTGGTGCGTGCTGGAGGAGTTCACCGGACCCGCGCCGACCGACGTGCGGCGCGTCCTGGCCGCCGTGCCGCTGGACGGCTCGGCCGCCGAAAGCCGCGCCTCTGTGCGGGAGTTGACCGACGACCGGCACCGGTTCACCACCGGACCCCGACTGTCCCCGGACGGGCACACCGTGGCCCGGCTGGTCTGGGACCACCCCCGGATGCCCTGGGACGGCACCGAGTTGCTGCTCGCCGAGGTCACCGGGGACGGTACGTTCGGCCCCTCCCGCACCGTGCTCGGCGGCCCGGACGAGGCCGTGGCCCAGGTGGAGTGGGCGCCCGACGGGACGCTCCTCGCGGTGAGCGACCGGGGCGGCTGGTGGAACCCGTACCGGGTGGACCCGCGCGGCGGCGGGGCCGTCAACCTGTGCCCCCGCGAGGAGGAGTTCGGCGGCCCGCTGTGGAAGCCCGGGCTGAGCTGGTTGGCCCCGCTGCCGGACGGGCTCGTCGCCGTCCTGCACGGTCAGGGCTCCTCGGTGCTCGGCGTGCTCGACCCCGACAGCGGGGACCTGGTGGACGCCGCCGGTCCCTGGACGGCCTGGCAGCCCACGCTGGCCGTCAGCGACTCCCGGGTCTTCGGGGTCGCCGCCAGCCCGCGCAGCGGCTACGAGGTGGTGGAACTCGACACCGCGACCGGTCACGCCCGGGTGATCGGCGCCCGGGCGGTCGACCCCGTCGATCCGTCCTACTACCCCGAGCCGCAGAGCCGGACCTTCACCGGCCCGGACGACCGCGAGATCCACGCCCACGTCTACCCGCCGCACCACCCGGACCGGCCGGCCCCCGCCGACGAACTCCCCCCGTACGTGGTGTGGGTGCACGGCGGCCCCACCGACCACGTGCCACCCGTACTGGACCTGCACATCGCCTACTTCACCTCGCGCGGCATCGGTGTCGTCGAGGTCAACCACGGCGGCTCCTCCGGCTACGGCCGGGCCTACCGGGAGCGGCTGCGCGAGCAGTGGGGCGTGGTGGACGTGGAGGACTGCGCGGCCGTGGCCCGCGCCCTGGCCGCCGAGGGCACCGCCGACCCGGACCGGCTCGCGATCCGCGGCGCCAGCGCCGGCGGCTGGACCGCCGCGGCCTCCCTGGCCGCCACCGACCTGTACGCCTGCGCGGCGATCATCTACCCCGTCCTGGACCTGCGCGGCTTCGCGGCCGAGACCCACGACCTGGAATCCCGCTACGTCGAGGGCCTCGCCGGGCCGCCCGCGACCCTCGACCTGCTCAGCCGCGAACGCTCCCCGGTGGCCCGCGCCGACCGGATCACCGCGCCCTTCGTCCTGCTCCAGGGCCTGGACGACCCGATCTGCCCGTCGGCCCAGGCCGAACGGCTGCTCGCCGCCCTGCGGGGGCGGGCGGTGCCGCACGCGTACGTGACTTTCGAGGGCGAGGGCCACGGCTTCCGGCGCGCGGACACCCTGATCCGCGCCCTGGAAGCGGAACTCTCCCTCTACGCACAGGTGTTCGGGATCGAGCGGACGGACGTGCCGCGACTGGCGCTGGAGCCGTGACGTGATCGACGGGGCCCGCTGTGACCACGGGCTCCGGGCCCCGACCGCCGACACGTCTGGTCCCGGGGGTGCGCGTCACCCAGGATGAGGGCATGCGAACCATCGTGCTGCTCGACGCCCCCTCCAACCTGGGCCTGCGCCCGCCCGCGCCCGGCACCGTACCCGGGGTCTACAAGCTGGCGGGAGCCCTGCGCGAGCAGGGGCTCCTGGCCCGACTCGGCGCGCGCGAGGGCGGCGTCGTGGTCCCGCCGCGCTACGACCGGGGCGACTGGAAGGAGGGCGACGGGGTCTTCCACGCCGCCGCCCTCGCCCGCTACACCGTCACCCTCGCCGACCGCGTCGAGGGGCACCTGCGGGACGGGGAGTTCCCCGTCGTACTCGGCGGGGACTGCTCGATCCAGCTCGGCGCCGCACTGGCCATGCGGCGCCTCGGCCGGTACGGACTGGCCGCCATCGACGGCTCGGCGGACTTCCGCCACCCCGGCAACACCGCGCTCAACGGACCCGTCGGCGCCGCCGGCGGCGAGGAACTGGCCCTGTCCACCGGCCGCGGCCAGGCCGACCTCAGCGACCTCGAAGGGCTCGGCCCGTACCTGCGGGACGAGGACGTGCGCCTCTTCGGCCTCCGCGACGGCGACGGCGACCTCCCCGAGCTGCGCGCCGCCGGGATCCGGGCAGCCACCGTCGGGGAGATCCGCGAACGCGGCGCCGGCCCCGTCGCCCGGGACGCCCTGGAAGGCCTCCACCCGCCGGAGACGGCCGGATTCTGGGTGCACCTCGACGCCGACGTCCTGGACCCGAGCGTGATGCCGGCCGTCGACAGCCCCGACCCGGGCGGTCTGATCCCCGACGAACTCGCCGAACTGCTCGGCGTGTTGGCCCGATCGCCGCGCTGCGTCGGCCTCAACGTCACCATCTACGACCCGGACCTGGACCCCGACGGGCGCGCCGGGACCCTGCTCGCCGACCTGGTGGCGGGGGCGTTCGCCTGACACCGATCGCGTCACCCGCAGGCCAGGGCTTTGCGTAATCCTGACCGGTGGTGATCCGCGGAACCCCTGTGCACCGCACCTCGCGGCGTGTTCCATTCCTTCATGGCCACCACCGTCCGACGCGCCGTACTGACCCTCCCCACAGCCCCGTTGGGCCCCGAGAACCCACTGCCCGCCCTGCGCGCGCCCGAGGGGGTGCACGTACTGGACGAGCGGTCGCGCCAAGGCCTGCCCCGTGACATGGCGCGGCAGATCGGCTACGAGCCGCTGCGCTCGCTGCTGCCCGTCCGGATCCGCGACGGCTACGGGCGGGAGCGGGCGCAGCGCGACCACGACGCGATCGTCATCGAGAACGCGCACCTGCGCGTGACCGTGCTGCCCGGGCTCGGCGGCCGGATCCACTCCCTCGTCCACCTGCCGACCGGCCGCGAACTCCTCTACCGCAACCCGGTGTTCCAACCCGCCCACTTCGCCCTCAACGGCGCCTGGTTCTCCGGCGGCGTGGAGTGGAACATCGGAGCCACCGGGCACGGCGCCCTCGCCTGCGCCCCGCTGCACGCCGCCCTCGTCCCCGGTCCCGACGGCGCCACGATGGTACGGCTGTGGGAGTGGGAGCGGCTGCGCGAGACCCCCTTCCAGGTGGACCTGTGGCTGCCCGAGGACTCGGAGTTCCTGTACGTCGGCGTCCGCGTGCGCAACCCGCACGAGCGGCCCGTACCCGTCTACTGGTGGTCCAACATCGCCGTCCCCGAGGACGCCGGCACCCGAGTGCTGGCCCCGGCGGACGAGGCCTGGCACTTCGGGTACGAGCGCGCGCTGCGCCGGGTCCCCGTACCGGAGTGGGAGGGCGTCGACCGCACGTACCCGCTGCGCGGCACCTACCCGGCCGACTTCTTCTACGAGGTCCAGGACACGGACCGGCCCTGGATCGCCTCGCTCGACGCCGACGGGCGGGGACTCGTCCAGAGTTCGACCGGACGACTGCGCGGGCGCAAGCTCTTCGTCTGGGGCGCGGGCGACGGCGGCCGACGCTGGCAGGAGTGGCTGACGGAGCCGGGCACGGGCGGCTACGCCGAGATCCAGGCCGGCCTGGCCCGCACCCAACTCGAACACGTACGGCTCGACGGCGGAGCGGAGTTCAGCTGGCTGGAGGCCTACGGGTATCTGTCGGCGGACGCCCCGACGGTGCACGGCAGCGACTGGGGCGCCGCCCGCGCCGCGGCGGGGGCGGCCCTGGAGACGGCGCTGCCCGGGGAGCGGCTGGACGCGGCGTACGAGGCCTGGCGCGGACGCGCCGACACCGAACCGGGGGAGCGGCTCGCGACGGGCTCCGGATGGGGCGCGCTGGAGGTGCTGCGGGCCGGCCTCAAGCTGCCCGGCACTCCCTTCGAGGAGGCGACGCTGGGCGAGGAACAGGGCCCCTGGCTGGAGTTGTGGCGGTCCGGGGTCTTTCCCCGGCCCAAGCGCGCGGCCCCGCCCGGTCCGAGCCTGGTCGCCCCGCACTGGCGGGACATGCTGGAGACGGCGCCCGCCGACCCGCTGACCGAGTACCACCTGGGCGTGGCCCAGTGGCATGCCGGCGACATCGCCCAGGCCGTGCGCAGTTGGGAGCGCGGGCTGGCGCCGGCGCCGTCGCGGTGGCCGCTGCTGAGGTGCCTGGCGGCGGCCGACGCGTTGGCCGGCGACCACGACCGGGCGGCCGACCGCTACGCGGAGGCCTTCGCGAACCTGGCCGACGAGAGCGGGGGAGACGGGAGCGGGGCGGGCGCCGGCGGCCGGCCGGCTGCCGAGTCCGCGCTCGGGCGGGAGGCGATGACCGCCCTGCTGGCGGCCGGGCGGCCGTCCGGGGCCCGCGCGGTGTGGGACCGGTTGGGACCGGCGCGGCGCGAGGAGGGGCGGTTCCGGCTCCTCGCGGCGCGGCTCCTCGCGGCGGAGGGTCATGTGGCCGCGGCCCGTCGGGTCTTCGAGGAGGGCCTCGAACTGGCCGACCTCCGGGAAGGGGAGGAGACCCTCGCCGAGGTGTGGGCCACCCTCACCGACCGCCCGCTGCCCCCCGCCCACGACTTCCGCATGCGCCCGCCGACGCCGTCCCCGTGAGGCGGCGGGCGTGCCATGCGCGGCGGCGGCCGTGCCCCGCGTGGCGTGCGGGCGGTGTGGCGCGGGGGCGCGGGGCTATGCCGCGGGGCGGGCGGGGGCCGGTCGGCAGAGGGCGGTGGCCAGGACGCGGCCGATGGCCTCGTCCGCGCCCTTGGTCTTGGTGAGGTCGACGTTCACCGCGAGGGTGATCTGCCGCCGACCGTCGGCCGAGGTGAAACTGAAGGTGTTGTAGCCGGGCACGCTGCCGCTGTGCCCTCGGACCGGCCCCTGGTCCGGGCCGCAGACGGTGGTGTTCGCCTCCATGCCGAGACCGTACGAGCGTCCCGGGCGGTCGGTGTCCTTCGTGTCCCGCATCTCGCTCAGCAGCCATGGTGGCAACAACCGGCCCTCCGCCAGGGCCCGTTGGAACCGGTTGAGGTCGGCGGTGGTGGAGATCATGTTGCCCGGTCCCCAGAAGGCGCCGGCGCTGAACGCGGTCAGGTCCGTGGGGGAGGCGCCGGGGCCGTCGAGCCACTCGTAGCCGTTCAGGTGCCGTCCGGGCAGGTCCGGGGTGGCGGGGACCAGGGTGTCGGTCAGGCGCAGCGGGCGCACGATGCGCCGCTCGATCTCCCGGCCGAGCGGATGGCCGCCGACGCGCTCGACGAGCAGGCCCAGTACGACGTAGTTGGTGTTGGAGTACTGCCAGTGGCCCTGGTCGCCCGGGTTGAACGCCCACGGCTCCCGCAGGGCCATCGCGACCAGCTCGTGGGGCGTGTACGCGCTGTGCTGGAGGGTTCTGATCGGGTCGGGCAGTCGGCGCAGCACGTCCGTGTAGTTCGGTATGCCACTGGTGTGGCCCAGCAGTTGGCGCACCGTGACCTCGGCGCCGTTGGCTCCGGCGGGTACCAGGCCGGGAAGGTGGCGGCCGATGGGGTCGTCCAGCGCGATCCGGCCCTCCGCGACCAGTTGCAGGACCACCGTGGCGACGAAGGTCTTGGTGACACTGCCCGCCCGGAACCGGTCTCCCGCCCGCGCGGGCCGGCCCGACAGGTCGGCGACTCCGCTCGCCCCGCGCCACACCCGTCCGTCCTCGCGCACCTCGGCCACCGCGCCGGGCACGCCCTGGGCGATCACCGCGTCCAGGGCGCTCCGCAGGGCGGCGTCGTCGGGGCGGGCGGCGGCCGGACCGCGGGCGGGGTCGGTGGACGCGGCCACGGCCGGCACGGTGGCGGAGCCGGCCAGGCCGAGGGCGAGGAGGAGGGTGACGGCGGTGGTGAGGCGGCGCATGAGCGGGGACTGCCCTTCGTCGACGGCGGGTGGGGTACCGCCTCAACTTAGGCCGAGAGCGCGGGAGTCGACCTCGTGAGCAGGGAGGAGGTCGCCGCTCGGCTCCCCTACGGGTCGCGCCCGACCGGCGGGTCAGGCGCGGGCCAGGATCTCCCCGTTCAGGACGGAGAACCAGGCGTCGGGTGCGGCGCCCCACGCGTGCCAGGCCTCCGCGATCGCGGTCAGTTCGGCCGGTGTCGCGTGGCCGCCGTCCGCGGCGATCGACGCGTACGACGACGCCGTCGTACGGTCCGCCCACAGGGAGGACCACCACGCGACCTCCTCCGGGGTGGCGTAACACCACGCGGTGGCCGAGGCGGCCACCGCGGTGAAGCCCGCCTCCCGCGCCCACGACAACAGGCGCCGCCCGGCGTCCGGCTCGCCGCCGTTCGCCCTCGCGACCCCGCGGTACAGGCTCAGCCACTCCTCCAGGCCCGGTGTCCCGGGGAACCAGGTCATCGCCGCGTAGTCGGCGTCCCTGGCCGCGACGATCCCGCCCGGCCGGCACACCCGCCGCATCTCGCGCAGGGCCCGCACGGGGTCCCCCACGTGCTGGAGCACCTGGTGGGCGTGGACCACGTCGAAGGAGTCGTCGGGGAAGTCCAGCGCGTGGACGTCCGCCGTGGCGAACTCGACCGATCCGGCCAGTCCGCGCTCCGCGACGTGGGCCCGGGCCTGGTCCAGCACGTCCGGCGCCGCGTCGACGGCCGTCACCCGCCCGCCGGGGGACACCAGGGCCGCCAGGTCCGCCGTGATGGTGCCCGGACCGCACCCCACGTCCAGGACCGACAGGCCCGCTCGCAGCTCGCCGATCAGGTAGGCCGCCGAGTTCTCGGCGGTGCGCCAGCGGTGCGAGCGCAGCACCGACTCGTGGTGGCCGTGCGTGTAGACGGCGGTCTCCTTCATGGCGTTCATGGCGGTGACTCCTCCTCGTGGAGTTCGTGTCCTGGAAGCGCTGTGATCACCGTAAGCGCCGGCCCGGGATCTGAGATGTGCGTTTCGGTAGGTGGACAGAACCCTTGCGGGTGAGGGGAACCGTGGTGAAGGCACTCGTCGCGGCCGTGCCGCTCGCCGTGCGGGCGGGGGCTTGTCCACCGGGGGCGGCTCGAGAGTGGGGTTGACGGGCGAAACCAGTCGAATAACCGTATAAAGGTCATGGTCGGTCTGCGAAGCGGACGGGAAAGGACTGCGGGGATGGCGGGGACGGCGGGGTGGCAGCGCACGACGGCCGAGGGGCGCGGCCCCGTCCGGTACGTGCCGCCCGCGCCCCCGGCCGGTCTGCCCGTCCTGCCCGAGCTGACCGCCGTGCTCGCCGCCGCCGCGGACCGCTCCGCGCCCGAACCGCCGGGCGGCGGCGCGACCGTACGCGAGGCCGCCTGCCGGTACTGGGCCCGACGCGGCCTGCCCACCGAACCGGAGAACGTGGCCGCCGGGCCCGGATCCGCGGCGCTGCTGCTCGCGCTCCTCGGCGCGTACGGCGGCGATGTGATGCTGCCCCGACCCTGTCCCGCCTGGTGGACCCCGCAGGTCCGCCTGCTGGGACGGCGGGCGTTCCACGTGCCGACCCCCGCCGAGTGCGGTGGCGTCCCGGATCCCTATGCCCTGCTGGAGACGGTACGGCGGGTCCGCGCCGAGGGCGGGGACCCGCGCGTCCTGCTGCTCTCCGTCGCCGACGACCCGACCGCCACCGTGCCGCCGCCCGAGCTGCTGCGCGAGGCATGCGAGGCCGCCGGGGAGGCGGGACTGTTCGTCGTCAGCGACGAGAGCTGGCGCGACACCGTCCACCGGCCGCACGACACGCTCGTCCTCAGCCCCGCCGAGATGCTCCCCGACCAGGCCGCCGTCCTCGTCGACCTGTCCGGGGCGCTGTTGCCCGCCGGCTGGCCCGCCGCCGTGATCCGCTTCCCCGCCACCGCCCGCGGCACCTGGCTGCGGGCCCGCACCCTCGACGTGCTCACCGCCACCGGCGCCCTGGTCGCGGGTCCGGTCGCCGGAGCCGCGGCGCACGCCCTCGACGAGCCCGACGCGGTCGCTGCCCGCGCCTACGCCGCGGCCGCCCTGCACGGCGCCGTGGCCGCCGCCGCACACCGGGAGGTCCTCGCCGTCGGTGCGCTCGCCCGTCCCCCGCAGGCCGGCCGGCACCTGTACGCCGACCTGACCCCGCTGCGGGCGGGGCTGGCCCGACAGGGCGTGGGCGACGCGATGGAACTGGAGGACTGGTTGGGCGGCCGGCTGGGCTCGCCGACGCCCGGTGGGCAGCGGTTCGCGGACGAACCCGTCGGACTGCGCGTCCGGTTGTCGACGGGCCCGCTGCTCGGGGCCACCGCGCGGGAACGACTGGCCGCGCTCGCGGCCCCCGATCCCCTGGTGTTGCCGCACGTGCGGGACGCGCTGGACCGGCTGCGGTCCGTGCTGGCCGGGTCGGCCGAGTGAACTCCCGCCGGCGAACGGAGACTTCCCGATGACGGACCGGACGGACGCCGGCGCCGCCGAGGGGGCCGGGGGAGCCGGGGGAGCCGCCGCGCGGCCGGCCGCGTCCCGGCGTACACCGGTGCGACCCGACCGTCCCGACCGTCCCGACCGTCCCGACCGTCCCGACCGACCCGATCGATTCGCTCCGCCCGTCACCGGTGACCCGCCCGTCCCCGGCGACCCGGCCGCCCCGCCCGATGCGGCCGTGCCCCGGCCGCTCGGTGAGGTGCGCCGGTGGCCGCGTTCGTTCGCGCACCGGCTGACCACCCCCCTGCCCGGCGTGCGCGCACTCGCCCGCCTGGCCCGCGAAGGCACCTTCCGGCCCGGCCCGGAAGGGCTGCGCGGCATCCCCGACCTGCCCTGCGCCCCCGCCCCGCTGCCCGAGGCCCGGCCCGGGACGGTGTCCGTCACCTGGGTCGGCCACGCCGGCTGGATCCTGCGGACCGGCGGCCTGACCGTGCTCACCGATCCGGTCTGGTCCCGGCGCATCCTGGGCACCCCCGCCCGGCTGACGCCCGTCGGCGTGCGCTGGGAGGACCTGCCGCCTGTCGACGCGGTGGTCATCAGCCACAACCACTACGACCACCTCGACGCCCCCACCCTCAGGAGGCTGCCCCGCCACACGGCCTGCTTCGTGCCGGCCGGGCTCGGGCGTTGGTTCCGGCGCCGGGGCTTCGAGCGGGTCACGGAACTCGACTGGTGGGAGTGCGCCGAACTGGGCGGTGTCCGCTTCGAGTTCGTCCCCGCGCACCACTGGTCGAAACGGTCGCTGCTCGACAGCTGCCGGTCCCTGTGGGGCGGCTGGATCCTCACCGACACGGAGCACGGCAAGAAGGTCTACTTCGCCGGGGACACCGGCTACGGGCACTGGTTCGCGGAGATCGGCCGACGTCACCCCGGGATGGACCTGGCCCTGTTGCCGATCGGCGCGTACGCCCCCCGGTGGTGGCTGCGCGACGTGCACACCGACCCGGAGGAGGCGGTGCGGGCCTGCCTCGACCTGGGCGCCCGGCGGATGGCGCCGATGCACTGGGCCACCTTCGTCCTGTCCGCCGAGCCGGTGATGGAGCCGCTGCACCGGGTGCGCGCGGCCTGGGAGCGGGCCGGGCTGGACCGCGAGCGGCTGTGGGACCTGCCGATCGGCGCCTCCCGGACGTTCTGACGCGCCCGGCCTGATCCGAAAGGCAGGCCCTAGCCGCGTCGGACGCGGCGCCAGAGCGCCGGAGCCGCGCTGATCAGCAGGGTCAGGGCGACCGCGAGGGCCACGCCCTTCCAGGGTTCCGAGAACAGCGAACCGCCCAGGATGCCGATCAGGCCGTAGGTCGCGGCCCAGGCCAGGCACGCCGGGGCGTCGCCGCGCGCGAAACGGCGCAGGGGCATCTCGGCCAGCAGGCACGCCAACATCACGGGGATGCGCCCCGCCGGCACCAGCCGCGAGACGACCAGCACCAGCACGCCGTGCTCGTCGAGCTTCGTCTGCGCCTGTTCGAGCCGCTCCGGAGTGGCCCGTGCCCGCAGGCGCTCCAGCCATCGGGAACCGCCCCGCGAGTGCACCCCGCGCCGCCCGAGCCAGTACAGCGCCAGGTCCCCGACGAACGCCGCGAACGCCGAGACGCCGAACACCGACAGCAGTCCGAACGACAGGGAGTCCTGGTGGTAGGCCACCACCGAGGCCGAACTCACCAGCGCGCCCGTCGGGATCACCGGAACCAGCGCGCCGAGCGCCACGAGCAGGAACAGCGCCGGGTACCCGACCGCCTGCCGGGTGCTGTCCGGCGGGACCTGGCCGACCGCCGCCGCGAGGAGGTCGCGCCAGGTCACGGCAGCCGCACCCGCTCCCCGTGGTCGGGCACCCGCACCGTCACCTTCGGCGCGAGCCGTCCCGCGAACCGGGCGAACTCCCCGCCCGGCGCGTGGAACTCGTGCGGTCGCACCGCGTCCATGCCGACCGGCCAGTACGTTCCGTAGTGCACCGGCACCGCCGCCGCGGGCGCGAGGTCCGCCAGCGCCCGCGCCGCCCGGCCCGCGTCCAGGTGCCCCGCCCCCAGGTACGGCCCCCAGCCGCCGACCGGGAGCAGCGCCACGTCCACCGGCCCGACCTCGTCGGCCATCGTGTCGAACAGCCCGGTGTCCCCGGCGAAGTACGTCCGTCCCGCGCCCTCGATCACGTACCCGAGCGCCGGCGCGAGCTCCGGTCCGAACGGCAGCCGCCGTCCGTCGTGCCGCGCGCTGACCGCCCGGACCCGTACGCCGTCCCGTACCGGAACCACGTCGCCCGGTGCCACCTCCGTGACCGCCAGGCCCCGGGCCGCCGCCACTCTCGCCAGCCCCGGCACGGCCCGGCGGGCACCCCGGGGCACCAGCAGCCGGGTCCCCGGCGCGAGCCGGGCCAGCGAGGGCAGGTGCAGGTGATCGGAGTGCAGGTGCGAGACCACCGCGACGTCCGCCTCGGCCGCGTCCGGCGGCGGCACCGCCCCGCGCCGTCGTCGCAGATGTGCGAACCGCCGTGCGAACAGCGGGTCCGTCAGGAACCGGAGTCCGGAGTCCTCCACCGTGCACGTGGCATGCCCCCACCAGGTGATGTCCACCGGCACCGGTGCTCCCTCCCTCGTCGCGGTCCTGTCGACCTTAGATCCTGTCCCGTCGAACCGCGCCCAATCGGAACCCGGCGCCCCTCTCCTCGACGGCCGCGGATCGGAGTAGGGTCGGGCGCCATGGATGAGTTGCGCGTGGCCGCGATCGCCAGCCTGGCCCCGCTCGAGGAACTCGACGTCGACCCCTTCGCCGTGGACACCCGGAGCCAGCACGCCATGTGCGCCCGCTGGGCCGCGGACCGCGGGTACGTCGTCACCCGGCACCTGCTGGTCTACGGTCTGCGCCACGACCACTGCGGGCTCTGGTCCGACGTCGACGCGGGACGGGTCGACCTGTTCGTCGCCGCCAACCACCGGGTGCTGGCCCGGGCGCTGCGTTCCGTCGAGGACTTCGCCGCCGCGTGCGAGCGGCGCGGGATCCGGCTGGAGACCGCGGGGCTGGAGGAGCCGACGTACACCTCCGCGATGAAGGCCGAGGTGCACCGCCGCCTGTCCATGCCGACGGCGGGCTACGACGGCACGTAGCGCCACCTGACCGGCGGCTTCCGTACGTTCGTGCGCCATCCGTGTCGCCCGGCCGCGTTCGCGGCGCTGTGCGACGCTGGCAGGGAACCACGAACGGGGGTACGGAGTGTGGCGCGGACGGTGGCGCACGGCGGGCGGCGCACTGGTGAGGGTGATCCTCGTGTGGGCGGTGTCCACGCTCACCATGCTCGCCCTGGCCGGGATCCTGCCGGACTTCCGGCTCCGGTCCGACGACGCCGACAGCGTCACCCGGATCGCGCTGACCGCCGCCTGGGGCGCCGGCGCCTTCGGCCTGCTGAGCGCGCTGGTGTGGCCGCTGCTCGTCCGGGCCCTGCTGCTGGTGCCCGCCCTGCTGCTCGGGCTGCTCGTCTTCTTCCTCAACGGCTCGCTGCTGCTGATCGCGCTCAACCTGATCCCCGACGGTCGCGGCGAGGTGGCCCCGGAGACCGCCGTGGTCGTCGCCGCGGTGATGTCCGCCGTGGCGTCCGCGACGTCCACGGCCCTGGCCGTCCGCGACGACGAGGCCTACCGCCGCCGGCTCTACCGGCTCGCCGACCGACGCCGACGCAGGCAGCTGAGGTCGGGCGCCCCCGGCGCGGGCGAGAGCCCCCCGGGGCTGGTCTTCCTCCAACTCGACGGGGTCGGGTACGAGGTGTTGCGGCGGGCCGCGGGATCCGGGGCGATGCCCACCGTCGGCGACTGGCTGGAGCGCGGCCACCGCGTCACGCCCTGGCGCACGGACTGGTCCAGCCAGACGGGCGCCAGCCAGCTCGGCATCCTGCACGGCTCGAACTTCGACGTGCCCGCCTTCCGCTGGTACGAGAAGGACACCGGCGAGATCGTGGTGTGCAATCGGCCCACCAGCGCCGCCGAACTCCAACGCCGCGCCATCGAACGGACCGGCGACGGGGGACTGCTCTCCCTGGACGGGGCCAGCCGCGGCAACCTGTTCAGCGGCGGTGCCGACCAGCTCGCCCTGGTGCTGTCGGTGTCCGCGCGGCGGGGCCCGGCCAACCGCTCCCGGGCGGGCTACTTCGCGTACTTCTCGGACCCGGCCAACGCCGTCCGCACCGCCCTCTCCTTCGTCGCCGAGGTGGGCCGGGAGATAGGCCAGTCGATCCGGGCCCGGATCCGCCACGAGGTGCCGCGCGTGGGCCGCGGCGGTCTCTACCCGATGATCCGGGCCTTCGCCACCGTCGTCGAACGGGACGTCGTCGTCGCCGCGGTCATCGGGGACATGCTCGCGGGCCGCGCCTGCGTCTACGCGGACCTGGTGGCCTACGACGAGGTCGCGCACCACTCCGGCCCGCGCGGCCGGGACACCGACCGGGTCCTGGCCCGTCTCGACCGGAGCCTCGCGCTGATCGCCCGGGTCGCCGAACACGCGCCCCGCGCCTACCGGATCGTGCTGCTCTCGGACCACGGACAGAGCCCGGGGGAGACCTTCCTGGGCCGGTACGGACTCACCCTGAAGGACCTGGTCCGGGCGGGCTGCGGGCTGCCGGTCTCCCGGCGGGCCGGCGGCACCCGCAGCGGCGCCGAGGCCCGCGCGGCGGTCCGCGCGGCCCTGCACCGGCCGGTGGAGGAGGGCGAGGAGGTCGACCCGACGGGCGGCTCCGACCCGGTGGTGCTGGCGTCGGGCAACCTCGCGCTGGTCTCCTTCCCGGACCTGCCCGGGCGGGCCGACCGGGCGTGGATCGAGCGGACCCACCCGGCGCTGCTGGCCACGCTGGCCAACCACCCGGGCGTCGGGTTCGTGCTGGTCGACGGGGAGGTGCTCGGCCCCGGCGGCGCGGTGGCCCGGCTGGACGAGCCGGATGCGGCGGAGCGGCTGCTGGCGGACTTCGGACCGGGCGCGGCCGACGCCGTCCGCCGGACCGACTCGTTCCCGCACGTGGCGGACATCATGGTCAACTCGGCGTACGACCCGGCCGACGGGACGGTGCACGCCTTCGAGGAGCAGATCGGCTCGCACGGTGGCCTGGGCGGCGAGCAGGGGCACCCGTTCCTGATGTGGCCCACCGAACTGTCGGACCCGGGGACCGGCCTGGTCGGCGCCGAAGCGGTGCACGAGGTGCTGCGCCGCTGGCTCCGGGAGGCGGACGGTCCACAGGTCCCGTTGAGCACCGCCTCGACGGCCGGCGCACCGCAGGATCACCGGCCGAAGCCCGCAGCGGGCGCAACCCTTCCTTTCGTGGAGGTGTCCGTACAGGACGAAACCCGTTGATTTGGTGCGTACTTTGCCGTAACCGACGATGTGTCGACCTGTCCGGCATGTGAAACACCAGAGGCGCACCACCCGTGAGCACCACCTCCCTCCCCGCCCCCGCCCCCACCGAGGAACAGGCGAGCCCGCACGCCCGCCGCTTCGGGCTGCCGATCGCGACCTGCCTGGTCATGGGCAACATCATCGGCGGCGGGATCTTCCTCCTCCCCGCCGCGGTGGCCCCCTTCGGCACGATCAGCCTCGTCGCCTTCGCCGTGCTCACCGTCGGCGCGATCGCCCTCGCCCTCGTCTTCGGCAGGCTCGCCGAACGCAACCCGCAGACCGGCGGCCCCTACGTCTACGCCCGCGCGGCCTTCGGGGACTTCGCCGGCTTCCTCGCGGCCTGGAGCTACTGGATCACCACCTGGGTCTCCAACGCGGCCCTCGCGGTCGCCGCCGTGGGCTACCTCACGGTGCTCCTCCCCGCCGTGGGCGAGCACAAGTGGTCCATGTGCCTGGCCGCACTCGCCGTCCAGTGGCTGCCCGCGCTCGCCAACCTCGCGGGCACCCGCTACGTGGGCGCCGTCCAACTCGTCTCCACCGTACTGAAGTTCGCCCCACTGCTGCTGGTGGCCGTCGGCGGGCTGTTCTTCTTCGACCCGGCCAACCTCGGCCCCTTCCGGGCCACCGACCAGAGCGCCGTCGGCGCGATCTCCGCAGCCGCCGCGATCCTGCTCTTCAGCTACCTCGGCGTCGAGTCGGCAGCCGTCAGCGCGGGCGAGGTCCGCGACCCGGCGCGCAACGTCGGCCGCGCCACCATCCTGGGCACCAGCGGCGCCGCCGGCGTCTACCTCCTCGGCACCCTGTCCGTCTTCGGCCTGGTCGCGCACGCCACCCTCGTCACCTCCCAGGCCCCCTTCAGCGACGCCGTCGACGCCATGTTCGGCGGAACCTGGGGCGGCACCCTCGTCGCCTGCGCCGCGGTGATCTCGATGGTCGGCGCCCTGAACGGCTGGACCCTGCTCAGCGCGCAGACCCCGTACGCCGCCGCCAAGGACGGACTCTTCCCGAAGGTCTTCGAGACCAGGAGGCGCGGGGTCCCGATCGTCGGGGTCCTCGTCACCGTCGTCCTGGCCTCGGCCCTGACCGTCTACAACTACACCGCCGGCACCCAGGGCGTCTTCGAGATCCTGGTGCTGGTCACCACCTTCACGGCGACCGTCCCGTACCTGCTCTCCAGCGCCGCCCAGATCTACTTCCTGGTCTCCGGGCAGTCCGCGCGCGTCCACCGGGGCCGGCTGGTCCGTGACACCGTCCTGGCGTGCGCGGCGTTCGCCTTCTCGATGTGGCTCGTGGCCGGCTCCGGATACGCGGCCGTGTACCAGGGCGTGCTGTTCCTCTTCGTGGGCGTGGTGGTCTACGCCGTGATGTCCGCCCGCAGGCACCGCGCCACCGCCGCCTGACCGCCCGCCGGTCCCGCGCGGGACCGCCGGGCCGCGGCCCGCACACGCCACGGGGGCCCGGGGGGGGGGGGGGGGCGCCCCCCCCCCCCCCCCCCCCCCCCCGGGGGGGGGGGCGGGGCCCCCCCCCCCCCCCCCCCCCCCCCCCCCCCACCCCCCCCCCCCCGGCCGGGGGCCGCGGGGGC
>NZ_JBIWLV010000004.1:202917-441885 GCF_044766345.1 Streptomyces sp. NPDC102278
TTCGGCGTTTGGTCCGCCGGCTGGCACCGCGCCACCGCCGCCGGCCCGCCCGCGGGGCCCGCGGGGGACCGCCGGGCCGCGGCCCGCACACGCCCCGGGGGCCCGGGGCGGTCTCGCGACCGCCCCGGGCCCCCGTGCCCGACTTCTTAGTCGAGATAGTCGCGCAGCACCTGCGAACGCGACGGGTGACGCAGCTTCGACATCGTCTTCGACTCGATCTGACGGATGCGCTCACGGGTGACCCCGTAGACGCGGCCGATCTCGTCGAGGGTCTTCGGCTGGCCGTCGTTGAGGCCGTACCGCATGGAGACCACGCCCGCCTCACGCTCGGAGAGCGTCCCCAGGATCGACTGCAGCTGCTCCTGGAGGAAGGTGAAGGACACCGCGTCCGCCGGCACGACCGCCTCGGAGTCCTCGATGAGGTCACCGAACTCGCTGTCGCCCTCCTCACCCAGGGGGGTGTGCAGGGAGATCGGCTCACGGCCGTACTTCTGGACCTCGATGACCTTCTCGGGGGTCATGTCGAGTTCCTTGCCCAGCTCCTCCGGAGTGGGCTCCCGGCCGAGGTCCTGGAGCATCTGCCGCTGGACACGGGCCAGCTTGTTGATGATCTCGACCATGTGGACCGGGATGCGGATGGTGCGCGACTGGTCGGCCATGGCACGCGTGATCGCCTGCCGGATCCACCAGGTCGCGTACGTGGAGAACTTGAAGCCCTTGGTGTAGTCGAACTTCTCCACCGCGCGGATCAGACCGACGTTGCCCTCCTGGATCAGGTCCAGGAAGAGCATGCCGCGGCCGGTGTAGCGCTTGGCGAGGGAGACCACGAGACGGAGGTTGGCCTCCAGCAGGTGGTTCTTGGCCCGGCGCCCGTCCTCGACGAGGATCTCCAGCTCGCGCTTGAACGTGGGCTTGTGGTCCTCCTCCTCTTCGAGCTTGTACTCGGAGAAGAGGCCCGCCTCGATGCGCTTGGCCAGCTCGACCTCCTGCTCGGCGTTGAGCAGCGGCACCTTGCCGATCAGCTTGAGGTAGTCCTTGACGGGGTCGGCGGTGGCGCCGGCGACCATGACGGTCTGCGCCGGGGCGTCGTCCTCGTCGTCGTCGGACAGCACGAAGCCCTGGGTCCCGCCGACCTTCGGGGTCCCCTCCTCGGCCTCGTCGGCCAGGTCCTCGGCCGCCCAGTCCTCGCCCTCGGCGGCGGGCGTCTCGCCCTCGTCGCCGTCCTTTGCGCCCTTCTTCGTGGCGGCGGTCTTCTTGGTGGCCGTCGCCTTCTTCGCGGCGGTCTTCTTGACCGTCCGCTTCTTCGGCTCGGCGGCGGCCTCGGCCGTCGCCTCCTCCTCGGTCCCGGAGGCCGACGGTGCGGATATCGCCGCGGCGCCGGCGGCGACCGCCGTCTTGCGCGCGCCGATGGGGCGCGGCGCGGCGGCGGCCTTCTTGGTCACGGTGCGGGCCGGGGCGGCTGCCTTGCGCGGCTTCTTCGCAGCGGCCTTGGTGGCGGGAGCGGCGCTGACGTGGAGGGCGACACCCTCCTCGTCCAGGACCTGGTTCAGGCTGCGCAGGACCCGCTTCCACTGGTCCACCGGGATGCGGCCGGCCTCGAAGGCCTGGCGCACGTCATCACCGTTGATGTGACCCTGCTCGCGGCCGCGCTCGACGAGCGTGACGAGGGCCTCCGATTCGGCGATCTCCGGAGGGAACGTACGGGACGGGCTGAGCGACACAAGGAGCCTCTCGTTGCGAACAGATAAGGGGTGGGCGGGACATCATCGCGCGAACTCGGGAAACAGACCCGAGGGGGGTCTGTATTCCGGGGCCGCGCGAGGACACCTGTCGGTTCATCGCATGCCCGAGTCGATTCGTTACGCGCTGAATTGAGTGACCTGCGCCACGCTGTGGCGGCGCAACCGATCCGGCGTGGATCCGTCCGCCCTCCTCCACCCTCTTCCTCAGCCCGTTTTGCGGGCCTCGACGAGGAAGCGGGCGGTGTGCGCGACGAACGGACCTTCGCGTTCGATCCGTTCGTGCAGCTCGCGCAACCGGTCCCGGTGGTGCCCGACCGTGAAGCCCGGCACCATCCAGATCACCTTCCGTAGAAAGTAGATCACGGCTCCGATGTCGTTGAACTCCGTCCGCAGTCGCTCGGAGCGCAGATCGACGATTTCCAGGCCCACCGCGCGGGCCCCGGCGACCGCGTCGTCGGGGTGCCGGGCGCGTCGGACCTCCTCCGGCTGCGGGCCCAGGAAGTACTCCACCAGCTCGAAGACGCTGGCCGGACCGACCTGCTGCGAGAAGTACGTGCCGCCCGGTGTCAGCACGCGGGCGATCTCGTCCCACCAGACGGTCACCGGGTGCCTGCTGCTGACCAGCTCGAAGGCGTCGTCCCCGAAGGGCAGCGGCGGCTCGTCGGAGTCGGCGACCACGACCGCGCCCCGCGGGTGCAGGAGCCGGGTCGCCTTGGCGACGTTCGGCGGCCAGGACTCGGTCGCCACCGTCAGCGGGGGCAGGGCGCCGGCTCCGGCGAGCACCTCGCCGCCGCCGGTCTGGACGTCGAGGACGGAGGAGACCCGGGAGAGACGTTCGCCGAGGAGCTTCTGGTAGCCCCAGGAGGGGCGCTGTTCGGTGGCGCGGCCGTCGAGCCAGGAGAAGTCCCAGCCGTCCACGGAAACGGACTCGGCCTCGGCGACAAGATGGTCGAAAGTGCGCGTCATCCCTCGATCGTCGCAGGCCGGGAGCCGGTCCTCCAGCGCATATCCCGGGCCCGCCCCGCCCGGGCGTCGACTAGAGTGGGCGGCGGGCCGTGACTGGCGTTCGGGTGGATCACCACCGGGGAGCGGCCCGGCGTACCGGTGGGTACGTCGACTGCCGCGCGCCTGGGCGAACCGCGATTCCGCAGCGACGCTCAGGAGACCCCATGACGACCGCCCAGACCGCTCCGACCACTCAGACGGCCCGGACCGCCGAACTCATGGACGGCACCGCCGTCGCCCGCCGCATCTCGGAGCAGACCGCCGCCCACGCCGCGAAGATCACCGAGCGCACGGGCACCGCCCCCTGCCTGGCGACCGTCCTGGTCGGCGAGGACCCCGCGTCCGTGACCTACGTACGGATGAAGCAGAACCGTTGCGCCAAGGCCGGGATCACCTCCCGCCACGTCGAACTGCCCGCGGAGACGACCACCGGGGAACTGGTGGCCGCGCTCACCGCGCTCTCCGAGGACCCGGAGATCAGCGGCATCCTGCTCCAGCACCCCGTGCCGCACCACATCGACGAGCGGGCCGCCTTCGAGGCCATCGCCCCCGGCAAGGACGTCGACGGTGTGACGATGCACTCCTTCGCCGCCATGGGCTTCGGCCTGCCGGGCTTCGTCTCCTGCACCCCCGGCGGCATCATGCGCCTGCTGGAGGCGTACGACGTGGACCTGACCGGCAAGCACGCCGTGGTCGTCGGCCGCAGCGCGATCCTGGGCAAGCCCGCCGGGATGCTGCTGCTGGAGCGCAACGCCACCGTCACCTACTGTCACTCCCGCACCGTGGACCTGCCCTCGATCGTGCGCCAGGCCGACGTGCTGGTCGCCGCCGTCGGCAAGGCCGAGTTCATCCGGGGCGAGGACATCAAGCCGGGCGCCGTCGTCCTGGACGCCGGCTACAACGCGGGCAACGTCGGCGACGTCCACTTCGAGTCGGCCGCCGCCCGGGCCTCCCTGATCACCCCGGTCCCCGGCGGCGTCGGCCCGATGACCATCGCCGTGCTCCTGGAGCAGACCGTGCGGGCCGCCGCCGCGCAGGCCGGCCTGGACCTCGCGGAGCTCTGACCCGGGTCCCGCCCGCCCGATCCCGTACGACGAACGCCCCGGCCCGCTCGGTCCGGGGCGTTGCGTTTCCCGCCCGGGTCAGGAGCGACCGACGGGGTCGGCAGGGGCGCCGGTCGGGTCGCCCTCGGTCCGGCCCTCCCCGGGGCCGGGCTGCCCGGACCGGTCCAGCCCACCCATCGTCCGCTCGGCGGCGGTGAGCGGCGCGGCCTTGTGCGCGCCCTGCCCGGAGGCCCGCAGCACGCGCCAGAGCACGTCCGGGCGGAACCAGTGGGTGGGCGGGCTGGTCATGGTGATGACCTGGAGGAAGGCCCCGGTGAGCGCCTCCTGCGTGGTGGCGCCGGTCATCAGCCGGCTCACGTACCTCGCCACCAGGCCGGAGCCGGGCCGGGGCTTCATGCCGGTCGAGGTGGCGTCCGGGTACAGGACGTCCTGCGAGGTGGCGAGCTCCCAGGCGGTGGAGACCTGCGGGGCGAGCGCGCGCTGCGCGGCGCGGCCCACGGAGGGCTGGGCGAGCCCCCGGGTGCGCAGCAGGTCGCGTACGGCCAGCAGCCCGCGGGCGGCGACGGTCATGCCCTGCCCGTACAGCGGGTTGAAGGTGGCGACGGAGTCGCCGACGGCGAAGAAGCCCTCGGGCAGGTCGGCCTTCTCGAAGAAGACGCGGCGGTTGGCGGTGCCCTGGGTCACGGACACGTCGGTGAGCGGCTTCCTGCCCTCCAGCAGTTCCCCGACGACCGGGTCCCGCACGTCCTTGGCGAACGGGATGAACGCGTCCGGGTCGGCGGTCGGCTGGCCGCCGCGCGTGCCCGACAGGGTGGCCTGCCACTGGCCGTTCTCGATCGGGACGATCGTCGCGGTACGGCCGGGCACGGGCACCCGCGGGTCGGACTGCACGTTGACGATGGGGAAGCCCATCGCGTGGCTTCCGGCGGGCGCCTCGAAGATCCGGGTCGCGTAGACCAGGCCCGAATCGACCTCCGCCTGCTCGATGTCGCTCGCCCCCAGCTCCTGCAGCCAGGTCCGGCTCCGGGAGCCGCGACCGCTCGCGTCGACGACGAGGTCGGCGGCGATCAGCCGGTTCTCCTCCTGCGGGGTGTCGACGCGGACGCCTGTGATCCGGGCCGCCGAGCCCTCCAGGCCCCGTACCCGGCTCTGCTGGAGCGTGCTCACCCCCTCCAGCGCGAGGACGCGGGCGCGGACCACCGAGTCGAGGAGGTCACGGCTGCACGAGATGCTGAACTGCTTCTCCCCGCACCGGGGCAGCCAGCCCTCCGCGGCCTTGGTGACGAGATCGACGGGCAGGCTGCGGCGCAGCGCGCCCGCGGCCGTCCACTCCCCGATGACGCCCGGCAGGATCTCCTCGATGGCGCGCGCCCCGCCCGACCACAGGACGTGCACGTGTCGGGCCTGCGGCAGGCCGCGGCGCGGAGCGGGGCCGTCCGGCAGCCTGTCGGCGTCGATGATCGTCACCGTGGCGTGTTCGGCGAGGACGGCTGCCGTGAGGAGGCCGGACATGCTGCCGCCGATGACGACGACATGACGGGGCGTGGAAGGCTGGGGCATCGTGTGGTGGCTCTCTGTCAGGGCCGCACGGGAGACGGCGACACAAGTGAAGTGGGTGGTCGGGCCACCGGGTGCGGTCGGCCGCGGCCGGGCCCGCCGGGGGCCCGGGGGCGCGCTGCTCATGGAGCGCGCTCCTCGGCGGGGCGGTCGCCCGGGCCCCGTACCGGCCCTCGGGCGCGGCCCGGGTCCTCGGGCGGACGGGCATCGAGACGGCCTTCCCGGGCGAGCAGATCATCCAGGTGGTCGGCCAGGGACTTCCATCCCGCGGGGGAGAGCCGTCCGGCACGGGTGACGATGCTGCGTACGTCGTGCGCCCGCAGGACCGCGAGCATCGGGTTCTCGGCCTCGTGGGCGGCCGACTCCAGCTCGCGCCCGATCCCGGCGAGGGCCGCGGCCAGCGCCTCGGTGTCGTCGGCCAGCAGGAACCCGCTCTCCACGCCGTAGAAGCGCTGGATACCGGCGGCGGCGGCCAGGCTCGGCAGGCCCTCGCCCCGCGCGAGGCGCGTCAGGGACTGCCCCGACGCGTCGAAGGAACTCGCTATGGCCGTCAGGGAGTACGGCCGGCCGTCCTCCCGGGGGCGGGTGCGGCGCAGGTGCTCGAAGCGCTCCCGGACCTGCTGCCGCAGCGGCTGCCGGGCGGGCCGGCCGTCGAGGGTGAGACGGATGGCCTCGGGCGTGATGCCGGTGACGAAGGACAGGTGCTCCAGGTCGTCCGGGGCGCCCGCCCCGGCGGGGGCGGTGGCCAGGGCCCGTTCCACCGCGCTCTTGTTGTCGGCCAGCAGGAAACCCGCGAAGACCCCGAAGAACCGCTGGATGCCGGCGGCGTGCCCCAGGCCGGGCAGTCCGGTACCCGCGTTGAGGGGGCCCAGGGAGGCGCCGGGCGCCCGGAAGTCCTCGGCTATGGCGGCGAGCGACCACTCCCGGCCGTGCTTGTCGCGGCGGGTCTCGCGCAGACGCAGGAAGCGCCGGTGCACCCGCCGGGTCAGGGGCACTTCGGGCGCCTCGCCGGCCAAGACCCGTGGGATCAGCGCCGGTTCGACCCCGGAGAGGTGACCGAGCCGCTCGACGGACAGCACGTCGGCCGGGTCCTGTCCGCGCTGTTCCGCCAGCCTCGCGACGCGGTCCCGGATCGTGGTGAGGTCGGGTCGGGCGGCGGCTCGCACCGGGAAATTCTCCGTATGTCGCTCGGACGTTCGAGGGGTCGGGCTGTCCGAAGCCTAGCCCGCGCCCTCACGCCGAACCAGCGGAACCCCCACCTTTCCTTCACCCCGTCTCAAAGAAGATGGGTACCCGCGGCCTCCGCGTCCGCCGACCCGACGGCCCCTTACCCGGGGGGTAATCGACCCCGCCCCGGCCCGTCGGCACAGTGGGGGCATCGGGTTCCGGGGCCGCGCACTCGGCTCCGGGGCCCGATGCCCCCACCCCGTACGTCCGATCCTCGACGGAGGCCGATCCGCCATGTCCGCAACCCTGCTCGCCGGCATCGCCCGCACCACCGAACCGCAGGCCGTGCTGCGCCGGTTCCTCGCGTTGGACGCCCTGGTCACCGCCGGCAACGGGCTCGCCTACCTCGCCTTCTCCGAGCCGCTCGGCCGGCTCCTGGGCATCGGCCCGGCGACCCTGCTCGTCCTCGGACCGCTCCTCGCCCTGTACGGGGCGGGCGTCGCGGGGGCGGCCTCCCGACGCCGGCCGCCGGTCTTCCCCGTCCGGCTCGTCATCGAGACCAACTGCCTCTGGGTGGCGCTGAGTCTGGCCGCCGCGCTGTTCTGGTTCACCCCGACCGCGGCGGGCGCGGTGTGGATCGCCGCGCAGGCGCTCGTCGTCGCCGGCTTCGCGCTCGTCCAGTGGCTCGCGCTGCGCGGCTCGCTCTCAGGACACCAGTGAGCGCAGGTACTTCACCGTCGCCGGGTCGGCCGGCAACAAGGTCTCGATGGCCAGCTCGGCGACGGTCACGTCCATGGGTGTGTTGAAGGTGGAGATGGACGACACGAAGGACAGCGCGTGCCCGTCGTGTTCGATCCGCAGCGGCAGCGCGATGTTCGCGACCACCTCCCGCGGCTCGCCGCTGTCGGCCCGTTCCGCCACGGGGTACGCCGCCACCTCCTCGTACAGCGCGCGCAGCGGCTCGGAGCGCGACAGGGCGATCTGCCGCTCCATCTGTTCCAGCAGGTGCCCGCGCCACTCCCGCAGGTTGAGGATCCGCCCGGCCAGGCCCTGCGGGTGCAGGGTCAGCCGCATCGCGTTCAGCGGCGGCGCCAGCAGGTGCTCGGGAACGCCGTCCAGCAGCAGGGCGATGCCCCGGTTCGCGGCGATCACCTGGTACGTGGCGTCCACCACCAGGGCCGGATACGGCTCGTAGCCCGCCAGCAGCCGCTCCAGCGAGTCCCGCAGGACCTCCATCGACGGGTCGTCGAGCGGGGTGTGCGGGTAGCGGGGCGCGTAGCCGGCCGCCAGCAACAGGGCGTTGCGCTCCCGCACCGGGACGTCCAGGTGCTCCGCGAGCCGCAGCACCATCTCCTCGCTCGGCCGGGAACGACCGGTCTCCACGAAACTGATGTGCCGCGACGAGGAGTCGGCGCGCCCCGCCAACTCCAACTGACTGATCCCGCGCCGCTCCCGCCAGGTGCGCAGCATCGCGCCCACACTCACCGTCGTCATGCCCCGAAGGTAGCCCAGCGGGCCCGGCCCGCCGGTCGGGGCCGGCGCGCCGCCGTGAGGAGGAGCGGAACGCGCCGGTACGCACCGCCGCGCGAGACCCTCCCGGGGGCCCGCGCTGTGGGAACCTTGACCCCACGTCAGGCGATGGAGCCGACCGAGTCGTGAAGGAGTGTGCGGATGTCGGGCGAGCCGCTTTCCCAGAAGGAGATCGAGGACCGGCTGCGGGAACTCCCGGGCTGGGCCTTCGAGGAGGACCGGATCCTGCGCACCTACCGGCTGGGCAGCCACTTCGCGGCGAGCGCGCTGGTCGCCCACATCGCGGCGGTGCAGGACGAGTTGAACCACCACTCGGACCTCACCCTCGGCTACGACACGGTCCGCGTGGCGGTGAACACGCACAGCGCGGGCGGCGCGGTGACCGAGACCGACTTCGCCCTCGCCGAACGGCTGGAGGCCCTCGCGCCCGCCCACGGGGCGAGCTGATGCCGATACCGGGTTCCCTGCTCGACTACGACGCCGAGGCCGAGGCCTACGACGCCACCCGGGGCGGTACCCCGCGTGCCGAGGCCGCGGCGGCGGCGGTCCTCGGCCTCCTCCCGGCCCATGTGCGCGGCGTCCTCGACCTGGGCTGCGGCACGGGCATCGTCACCGCCCGACTGCGGCGTCCCGGCCTGCGGGTGCTGGGCGCGGACGCCTCGTACGGGATGGCGGCGATGGCGGCGCGGCGCGGCATCCCGGTGGTGATCGCCTCCGGGACCGGGCTTCCCCTGCGGCCCCGGTCGTTGGACGCGGTGAGCGCGGTGTGGCTCCTGCACCTGCTGCGCGAGCCCGCGGTGGTGCCGCGGCTGATCGCGGAGGTGGGACGGGTACTTCGGCCGGGAGGGGTGTTCGTCACGACCGTGGACAAGGACGCCGCGCACGACGTCGGCAGCGACATCGACGAGGTGCTGGCACCGCACCTCACCTCCGCCCCGGCGGACGCCCCGGCCGAGGTGACGGCGTACGCCGCGGCGGCGGGTCTGCGGCCGTGCGGGGAGGCCGTGTTCACCGGCCGCGGCCAGGGCGTCACCCCGCGCGGCGCGGCCGAGGCGCTGCGCGCGGGACGGTACGCCTCCCGCGTCGCGCCCCGGTCCGCCACCGTGGAGGAGGTGGCGAGCCGGCTGGGGGCGCTGCCCGACCAGGACGTCCCGCGCACGGACCCGACGTACCGCCTGTCGGCCTTCGTCCGCGCCTGACGCGCGCGTCTGGGCGGGCCGATCGCGGGTGGGGCGGTCGCGGGCGGGGCGGTAGCGGGCGGGGCGGTAGCGGACGGGGAGGTCGGGGCGGGGGCTACGCGGGTTCCAGGCGCCACCACTGGGACGGCGAGTCGGTGTCCTCGCACTGGCGGGCCTGTCCCTCCTCGTCCGCCTCCAGCGGCAGCCCGCTGATGACGGCGATCAGGGAGACCACGCCGGGATCGTCCAGGTGTTCCTCGACGATCCACTCCTGGGCGCCGAAGGCGTTGGCCTTCCACACCTGGACCCGGGTCCCGCTGTCCACGGACGCGTTCGCGACGTCCAGCCGCTTGCCGTTGTGCACGCTCACCAGATGGAAGATCCCACCGCCGCCGTACACCGGCGAGATCTCCCACTGTCGCGCGGACGCGGGCGCGGGCGGGCCGTCCGGCCCCACCCGCACCCGGTTCCCGCTCTCCACCTGGAGCAGCAGACCACTGCCGACGTTGCGGAGTCGGTAGACCCCGTCAGGAACGTTCACCCGCACACCCTCGGATCGCTCACATGTCGAAGACGGCCGGGTCGGGCCCGAGCCGCCGGCCCGTCGTGCCGGCGCCCAGGGCGTCCAGCGCGGCGACGTCGTCGGCGTCCAGTTCGAAGCCGAAGACATCCAGATTCTCGCGGATGCGCGCGGGGGTCACGGACTTGGGGATCACGACGTTGCCGTGCTGGAGGTGCCAGCGCAGCACCACCTGCGCGGCGCTGCGGCCGTGCTTGGCGGCGATCGAGGCGACGGCGGGAAGCGTGAGCAGTTCCTTGCCCTGGCCGAGCGGGGACCAGGCCTCGGTGGCGATCCCGAGGTCGGCGTGCAGGGCGCGCAGCGCGGTCTGCGGGAAGAGCGGGTGCAACTCGATCTGATTGACGGCCGGGACCAGGTCGCTCACGGTCCGGATCCGCTCCAGGTCCTCGGGCCGGAAGTTCGACACGCCGACCGCCTTGGCGCGGCCGCTCGCGGCGATCTCCTCGAAGGTCTTCCAGGTGGCGAGGACGTCGTCCCGCATCGGGCGCGGCCAGTGGATCAGGTACAGGTCGACCTGGTCGAGGCCCAGCCTGGAGAGGGAGTCGTCGAAGGCGCGCAGCACCTCGTCGCGGCCCCAGGCTCGGTCCGGGCCGTTCCACAGCTTGGTGGTGACGAAGAGTTCCTCGCGCGGTACCCCGGCGCGCGCGATGGCCCGGCCGGTGCCCTCCTCGTTGCCGTAGATCGCCGCCGTGTCGATGCTGCGGTAGCCGGTCTCCAGGGCGGTGGTGACGGCCTGTTCCGCCTCGTCGTCCGGGACCTGCCAGACCCCGAAGCCGAGCTGGGGCATGAGGGTGCCGTTGTTGAGCTTGATGCCGGGGACCTGGTTCACGTCGGGTCGTTCCTCGTCGTCGGGTACGGGTACGGGTACGGGCGCGGCGGTACGCGCCGCGGCCTGCGAGGGGCCATAACCGGCCACTCGCGGCCCGCATTCCCGCCATATGGGTGGTTATTCAGGAGGCCCCCAGATAGGCCTCCCGCACCCGCCGGTCCGCCCGCACCTCGGCCGCCGTCCCCTGGGCGAGCACGGTCCCGAGATCCAGTACGACGACCCGCGCGCAGAGCTCCATCACGAAGGCCACGTTGTGCTCGACCAGCAGCACCGCGCACCCCTCCTCGGCGAGCCGCCGGACCACCGCCGCGAGCCGCTCCCGCTCGGGCGCCGACATCCCCGACGCGGGCTCGTCCAACAGCAGCACCCTCGGCCGATCGGCCACCGCGCGGGCCAGCTCCACCATCCGGGCCCGCCCCACCGGCAGCGCGCCCGCGTACGTGTCCCCGAGCGCCTCGATCCCGCAGCCCTCCAGCACCCGCGCGGTCCGCCGGCGGCGCTCGCGCTCCCGGCGCCGGCGGGCCGGAGCGGCGACCAGGTCCGCGACCGGACCTCCCCCGCCACCGCGCCACTCCTGGGCGACGAGCACGTTGTCGGCCACGCTGAGCTGACCGAACAACTGCTGCCGCTGGAAGGTCCGACGCACCCCGTGGCGGGCCCGCCAGACCGGGGAGCGGCGGGTCACGTCCACGCCGTCGAGCAGCAGCCGCCCCCGATCGGGGCGTCGGATCCCGGACAGCACGTCGAACAGCGTGGTCTTGCCGGCCCCGTTCGGGCCGATCACACCGCACACCTCCCCGGCCCGGACCCCGAGGTCCACCCCGGTCAGTGCCCGGACCCCGCCGAAACGCACACTGACGTCGAGCGCCTCCAACACGTACGGCGCCGTCATCGGACCATCCCCAGGTAGGCCTCGGTCAGCCGGTCGGCCTCCACCTCGGCGCGCGGGCCGCACCAGGACACCAGTCCCTGGGACAGGTAGGCGACCGTGTCCGCGACCCCGAGGATCCCGGCCGCCTTCTCCTCCACCAACAGCAGCGCGGTCCCGGCGGTCCGGAGCTCGACGAACAGCTCGTACACCTCGTCCACCACGCGCGGCGCGAGCCCCAGCGAGGGCTCGTCGGCGATCAACACCCGCGGCGGCCGCTGCAACAGCGGAGCCAGCGCCAGCAACTGCTGCTCCCCGCCCGACAACGCGCCGGCGGGCACCCGACGCCGCTCCCGCAACCGGGGGAAGCGCCCGAACACGGCGTCCCGCTCGGCCGGGTCCCGCAAGTGGAGCGCAAGGTTCTCCTCGACGTCGAGCGAGGGGAAGATCCCCTGGCCCTCGGGGGCGAGCAACACCCCGCCCCGCGAACGGCGCACGGCCCCCTCCCGCGTCACGTCCCGCCCTGCCACCAGGACCCGACCGTCACCGGCGGGCAGCGCCCCGGCGGCGACCCGGCACGCGGTGCTCTTCCCGGCCCCGTTGGGCCCGAGCAGGGCGAGGATCTCGCCCCGCCGCACCACGAGGTCCACGCCGTGCAGCACCGCCCCGCCGTCGTACCCGGCCCGCACCCCCCGCAGCTCCAGCGCGACGGAGTGGCCCGCCCGTTCACCCCCGCCGGTGTTCGGGGCGCCGGGGCCCGGGGGCGAAGTCCCCGAAGCGGCCCGGGGCACGGGCACCGCCCCGGCTTCGGCGGGACCTTCCGTACCGGTCGAGCCCCGGGCGCGGCGCGCGGCCGGCCGTACGGGCACGGCGGCGCAGTAGCCGTCCGGGTCATTGGCCAGCGCCAGACCCGCCAACCCGAAGAGGATCACCGGCAGGTGCGCCGAGGCCGTCACGTAGTGCGCCATCACCTGCGGGGCGACCGCGAACACCAACCCGGCCACCACCGCGTACTGCGGGCGCCGCACCCCCGCCGCCACCACGACGGCCAGCCACACCAACCCGGTCATCGCCGTGAAGTCCGTGGCCGTGATCCGGGTGTTGTACGAGGCGTACATGACGCCCCCGAACCCCGCGAGCCCGGCCGACAGCGTGAACAGCAGCAGCTTCGTCCGCAGCACGGACACCCCGGAGGCCATCGCCGCCGCCGGGGCCGACCGCACGGCCAGCATCGCCCGCCCGGAGGGGGAGTCGCGCAGCGCGCCCAGCCCGGCGGCCACGACCGCGACCAGCACCACCAGGGCCACCCCCATCGCCCGGTCGTCGGACAGGTCCAGAGGTCCGACGACCGGCCGAGGTATCGACCAGCCGGAGTCCCCGTTGCGCAACCACCGCAACTGGAACAGCACCTGGTCGGCGAGGAAGGCCAACGCCAGGGTCGCCAGGGCCAACGACCGTCCCCCCAGCCGCAGCGCCGGCAGCGCGACCAGGGCGCCCAGCAGCGCGGCCGCGCACGTCCCCACCGCCAACGCCGCCACGAACGGCCATCCCCGGCTCATCAACAGTCCGGCCACCAAAGCCGCCCCGGTCACGAAGGTGGCCTGCGCCAGCGACACCATCGCGCCGAGCCCGGTGACCACGGTGAACGACATGAACACCAGGGCGATGGCCAGCCCCTGGGTGAGGAGCCCGCTCCAGAACGGGGTCGTCACGGTGTAGAAGGCCGCGCACAGCAGGACCGCGCCCGCCGCCCACGCCCCCCACCGGCGCGCCCAGGACGCCCCGGCCAGGTGGTCCACCGGCGGGGCGTCCGCGGCGATGGTGGCGGCGGTCCGCGCCCGCCGGGTCAGCACCAGCAGGCCGCCGAACAGGATCAGGAACGGCACGGCCGTCCGGAACCCGGTGATCCCCTCGGCGAACGAGGCGTACCCGGCGACCAGGTTCTGCAGCACCCCCAGCCCCAGGCCGCCCGCGAACGCCAGCGGGACCGACGCGAACCGTCCGATCACGGCGGCCGTCGCCGACACGAACAGGAACAGGGTGAAGTCGTGCGCGGACAGTCCCAGGAGCGGGGTCGCCAACACCCCGGCGAGCCCCGCCAGCGCCGAGGCGATCATCCACGCGACCGAGGACAGCCGGTCGGCGCTGATCCCGCGCAGTTCGGTCAGCGAGCGGTTGTCGACGGCGGCCCGCAGCATCAGCCCCAGCCGGGTGTGCCGCATCAGCACCCACAGGGCCACCGCCACCACGGCCGTCACCACCCAGGTGATCAGCTGGTCGGAGTCGATCCCGACGCCCTCGGTGAGCTGCCAGGACCTCGCGGGGCTCGGCCCCACCCCCGGCAGCCCGAACTGGTTCTCGGCGGGCTTCACGGGCGCCCCCGCGTCGCCGAGGAGTTCCACCGCCCACAGGCCGGCCGCGGGCAGCGCCACCAGCAGTCCGATGGTCGCCACGATCTGCGCGGTCTCCCCGACCCGGGCGAGCCGCCGGAACATCAGCCGGTCCAGCCCCCAGCCGAGCCCGGGGGCCACGCCGAACACCACCAGGAGCGCCGCGGGGACGGCCGGCCAACCCAGCCCGGAGTGCAGTTCGTAGAAGGTGAGCGCGCACAGATAGGCGGTGGCCCCGTGCGCGAAGTTGAAGAGCCCGGACGCCGAGTACGACAGCACCAGCCCGGTGGCCAGCAGCGCGTACAGGGCGCCGGAGACCAGGCCGCTCAGCACGAAGACGAGCAGATCTCCCATGCCGCGGGCCTACTTGAAGGGGATGGGCTCGTGGCACGCGAACGGGACGGCGACCTCGTACGCGCCGCCGCTCAGCCGGACCAGCGCCCCGCAGCCGAAACTGTCCTTCTGGCCCTTGGGCTCCGCCCGGTCGCCGACCAGCGTGCCGGTGTCGGAGAAGGTGCGCGCGGCGCTCTGGAAGGACTCCGCGGTCAGGTTCCTGCCGGCCTTGCCCGCGATGGAGAGGAACAGGTCCGCCGACATGTACCCGGTCATCATGTGCATGTTGAGGGGTACGTCCTGCCCGCCGGCCGCCGCCTTGATGTCGGCCTTGAACCGGTCCATCGCCGGGTTCCGCGACTCGAACGGCTCGAACTGGAGGAGGACGTACACCCCGTCCAGCGCCTGCCGGGTGGCGTCCTTGGCGAGCAGCCCCGGATCGTAGTCGGTCGGGTCCGTGAGCACGCCGCGGTAGCCGCCGCGCTTGAGCGCGGTGAACAGCCCGATGTTGTTGGGGGTCTGCATGACGGAGACGACGGCGTCGGGAGCCTTGCCTCCGTTGCTCGTCAGTAGCTCCTTCACGTACGCCGACCAGTCGCTCGGCACGGCGGTGCCGGGCACCGACGCCTTCGCGTAGGACACCGTGAACCCGGCGCTGCCGAAGCCCTGTCGGAAGGTGGCCACGCCGAACTTCCCGGCGTCGCTGTCATTGGCGATGATCGCGACCGACTTGCCGGCCGCCCCGCCGAGGATCCGGGCGATGCCCTCGGGCCAGGTCTGGTTGATGGTGCCGCCGGGGGTGGGGACCAGACAGCCGTTGAACCCGTAGATGTACTCCGGTCCGCAGAAGGAGGGGAGGGTGCCCCAGCCGAAGGTGGGCACCTTCTCCCGCTGGAGGAAGTCCGCGCCGGAGAAGGTGACCGAACTCATCGGGGCGACCGCGAAGACCTTGTCCTGTTGGACGAGCTTGCGGGCCGCCGCCGTGTTCTTGCCGGGGTCCTGGCCGTCGTCCTGTGCGCCGATGTAGTCGATCCTGCGGCCGTTGACCCCGCCCTCCGCGTTGGCGCGCAGGTAGCGGGCCTTCGCTCCGAGGTCGGTGTCCTTCTTGCTGTACCCACTGGCACTGGTCATCGACACGATGCCGCCGACCTTGATCGAGTCGGCGGTGACCCCGCGCGTGGTGCTCGGCGCGTCCCCGGGCTTGCCCGGTGCGGCGCCGTTGGTGGAGGCGGAGTTGCAGGCGGCGACGAGCGCGAGGGCCGCCGCCGCGGCGGCGAGGGCGTGGATGGGTCGCAGCATGTGTGGAATCCCCTCCGGTCGGAATCCCCGCATTCTGTACGCGAGCTGACGCACCGTCAATATCGACAACCCATTGAAATGACGGATCGTCAGATAGGTGCCGGTCTGCTCGCCCCGGCCCCGTCATCCCTGGTACAGGGCCGCCACCTCCGTCGCGTAGGCCTGCTCGATCGCCCGCCGCTTCAACTTCAACGACGGCGTCAGCAGCCCGCGTTCCTCGGTGAACTGCTCGGCCAGCACCCGGAACGTACGGATCGCCTCCGCCTGGGACACCAGGGTGTTGGCCGCCACCACCGCACGGCGCACCTCCGCCGACAACTCCGGGTCGTGTATCACCCGCGCCGCCGCCTGCTGGGGCAGCCCCCGCATCGACAGCCAGTGCGCGACCCCCTCCATGTCCAGGGTCACCAGCGCCGCGATGTAGGGCCGGTCATTGCCGACCAGGACGCACTGCGACACCAGGGGATGGGAGCGCACCCGCTCCTCCAACGCCGTCGGCGAGACGCTCTTCCCGTTCGACGTCACCAGGATCTCCTTCTTGCGCCCGGTGATGGTCAGGTACCCGTCCTCGTCGAGCCGCCCCAGGTCCCCGGTCGCCAACCAGCCCCCGCGCAGCACCTCCTCGGTGCCGCGCGGATCGTTGAGGTACCCGGAGAAGACGTGCCCGCCGTACAGCCAGACCTCCCCGTCGTCCGCGATGTGCACCGAACCGCCCGGGATCGGCGGGCCCACCGTCCCGTACTTCGTCGCCCCCGGCGGATTCGCCGTGGCGGCGGCCGAGGACTCCGTCAGCCCGTACCCCTCGTAGACCGTGATCCCGGCGCCGTCGAAGAACAGCCCCAGCCGGCGCGACATCGCCGACCCGCCCGACATGGCGTGCCGCACCCGCCCGCCCATCGCCTCGCGGACCTTCCCGTACACCAGCTTCTCGAAGAACTGGTGCTCCACGCGCAGGGCGGCCGACGGGCCCGGTCCGGTGCCGAAGGCTTTCTGTTCGCGCGCCTCGGCGTACCGCACCGCCGTCTCCACCGCCCGGTCGAAGGGGCCCGTGCGCCCCTCCGCCTCCGCCTTGCGACGGGCCGCCGCGAACACCTTCTCGAAGACGTACGGCACCCCCAGCACGAAGGTCGGCCGGAACGCGGTCAGGTCCGGCAGCAGTTCGGCCGCGGCCAGCACCGGCTGGTGACCGAGCTTCACCCGGGCCCGGACGGCGGCGACCTCCACCATCCGACCGAAAACGTGCGCGAGGGGGAGGAACAGCAGCGTCGAGGGTTGCTCGCCCGGGCCCGCGCGGAAGACCGACTCCCAGCGGTCGACCATGGTGTCGGCCTCGAACATGAAGTTCGCGTGCGTCAACACACAGCCCTTGGGGCGCCCCGTGGTCCCCGAGGTGTAGATGACGGTCGCGGTCGCGTCGGGCGTCACCGCGCGGCGATGGCGGTGCACCACGTCCTCCGCGACCCCGCGCCCGCCCTCGACCAACTCCTCCACCGCACCGGCGTCGAGCTGCCAGAGCCTGCGCAGGTGGGGGAGCCGTTCGATGACGGAACCCACCGTCATGGCCTGGTCCTCGTTCTCCACGACGCAGCCGGTGCACGAGGAGTCGTACAGGATCCAGTGCGCCTGCTCGGCCGACGAACTCGGGTAGACCGGCACCGGTTGCGCGCCGATCGCCCACAGGGCGAAGTCGAACAGCGTCCACTCGTACCGGGTCCGGGACATCACACCCACCCGATCCCCGAACCGGATGCCCTGGGCCAACAGCCCCTTCGCGAGCGCCAGCACCTCCTCGGCCAGCTCCCGGGAGGTGACGTCCCGCCAGACGCCCTCCGTCTTGCGACCGAGCACCACCCGGTCCGGATCCTGCCCGGCATGCTGGAAGACGACGTCGGCCAGACCGCCGACCGGTGCGTCGGTGACCACGGGTGGGACGGTGAACTCGCGCAAGGGCCCGCTCCTCTCCGCGCAGTTTCGCTCCGCACGGCGCCGGTGACGGTACCCCACACGGAGGCCCGGCGGGAGGTGGTCCGAACAACCGTTGCGAAGCCATCACCACTGGTCAGCGCCGTGGGCGCGGGGTCCGTGGAGATCGACGGGAGATCGACGGGAGATCGATGGGCGATCGACGGAGGAACGGGCGCGGATCTCCACGACATCTGCGCGAGCCCCGCACCGCGAGCGCCCCGTGCCGCGTCATGACCGCCCCCGCCCCGCGCCGCGAGTCCCCCCGCGTCGCGAGTCCCCCGCGTCGCGAGCGGCCCCCCGCACCGGACCGCCCCCCGTGCCGCCATGTGTCCGCGCGGGTCAGGCCGGCCGGCTCAGTCGGTCGCCGCCCGAGAGGATCGCGGCCGCCAGGGCCTCCGCGGCCGGGGTCGACCGGCGTCCCTGGAGCAACGCGAACTCCACCGGCCCCAGTTCCGGCAGCCCGCCCACCCGGACCAGACCCGGCGGGATCAGCCCGCGGGTGTGCGCCATCACCCCCAGCCCCGCCCGGGCCGCCGCGATCAGACCGCTCAGGCTGCCGCTCGTACACGCGATCCGCCAGGCCCGCCCGTCCCGCTCCAGCACCTCCAGGGCCCGCGCCCGGGTGATCCCCGGCGGCGGGAAGACGATCAGCGGAACAGGGCGCTCGGGGTCCATCCGCAGTCCCTCGGCCCCGATCCACACCATCCGGTCCCGCCACACCAGCCGACCCCGCTCGTCCCCCCGGCCGCGCCGCTTGGCCAGCACGAGGTCCAGGCGCCCCGCGTCCAGCCGTTCGTGCAAGGTGCCCGACAGCTCGACCGACAGCTCCAGATCCACCTCGGGGTGCTCGTGCCGGAACCCCTCCAGCACCTCCGGCAGCCGGGTCAGCACGAAGTCCTCCGACGCCCCGAACCTCAGCCGCCCCCGCAGCCGGGTGCCGGTGAAGAAGGCCGCCGCCCGCTCGTGCGCCTCCAGGATCGTGCGGGCGAAACCCAACAGCGCCTCACCGTCCTCCGTCAGCTCCACGCTGTGCGTGTCCCGGACGAAGAGCGGCCGTCCGGTGGCGTCCTCCAACCGCCGGACGTGCTGGCTGACCGTGGACTGCCGGACGCCCAGCCGTCCCGCCGCCTGCGTGAAGCTGAGCGTCTGGGCCACCGTGAGGAACGTGCGCAACTGGACCGGGTCGTACATGCCGTTCATGAGCCCACGTTATCGGTACTCGTGATGACAGTCAGTTCGGTGTACGGGTTTCCCGATGACCGTCCCGTGCCCGACGATGAGACGAGCCCGGCATCCCCGCGCCGGGCCTCCGCACGCCCCGATGCCCCCTGCCCCACCGACCCGCCGAGTCCCGAAGCGGTCACGGCCCCGAGAGCGAATGAGCACCGCGACCATGCGACGCCCCCACCTCCCCTCCTGGCTGCCCCTGGACCCGTACGTCCTGGCCCTGCTGGGCACCGTCGGCCTCGCCGCCCTGTCTCCCGCCCGCGGTCAGGCCGCCACCGTCGCGCAGGGCGCCACCACCGCCGCCGTCGGCCTGCTCTTCTTCCTCTACGGGGCCCGGCTCTCCACCCGCGAGACCTTCGACGGGCTGCGCCACTGGCGGCTCCACCTGACCGTGCTCGTCTGCACCTTCGTGCTCTTCCCGGTGCTCGGCCTGGCCGCCCGCGCCCTGGTCCCCAGCGTCCTGACGCCCCCGCTCCACAGCGGCCTGCTCTTCCTGTGCCTGGTCCCCTCCACCATCCAGTCCTCCATCGCCTTCACCTCGCTCGCCCGGGGCAACGTGCCCGCCGCGATCTGCGCCGGATCCTTCTCCAGCCTCGCCGGCATCTTCCTCACCCCCCTGCTCGCCGCCGCGCTCCTGGGCAACAGCGCCGGCGGCTTCTCCCTCGACTCCCTGCGGAAGATCGCCCTCCAACTCCTGCTGCCGTTCGTCCTCGGACAACTGACGCGACCCCGGCTCGGTGGTTTCCTCCTGCGCCACAAGAAGGTGCTGGGCCGCGTGGACCGGGGCTCGATCCTGCTCGTCGTCTACACCGCGTTCGGCGCGGGCATGGTCGCCGGCATCTGGCACCAGGTCAGCTTCCTGCGGCTCTGCGCCCTGATGGCGGTGGAGGCCGTGCTCCTCGCGACGATGCTCCTGGTCACCTGGTACGGGGCGAAGAGCCTCGGATTCGGCCGAGAGGACCGGATCGCCGTCCAGTTCGCCGGGTCGAAGAAGAGCCTCGCCGCCGGACTGCCCATGGCCGGCGTGCTGTTCGGCGCCCACGCGAGCCTCGCCGTGCTCCCCCTCATGCTGTTCCACCAGATGCAACTGATGGTCTGCGCGGTGCTGGCCCGCCGGCGCGCCGGTGACACGGTCCCCGAACTCCCCGCCCACCGTGTGGCGGAGGTCTCCCGGCAGGCCCGACACCCCGCGCCGCGGGCCCGGTAACGTGCGGCGGTGACCTGGATACGCCCGCTCGCCGCCCACGCCGAACGCCCCTGCACCCTGGTGGTCTGCCGGGGCTGCTGCTGCGGGGACCCCCGCAAGAACCCCGGCTCCGACCACGCGGGCCAACTCGCCCGGCTCCGCGAGGCCGCCGCCGCCTCCGGGGGCCGCCTCGCCGTCCGTACCAGCGACTGTCTCGGCCCCTGCGCCCAGGCCAACGTCATCGTGGTCCAACCCACGAGCGAGGCCCGCCGCAAGGGTGCCCGCGCGGCCTGGTTCGGCTGGGCCCTGGACGACATCGCGACCGACGAGATCATCGCGTGGGCCGAGGCGGGCGGCCCCGGCGCAACCCCGCTCCCGGCCACCCTCGACCTGCACCGCATCGACCCCCCGGAGCCGAAACCCGCCCCGACCCGCCGTGGCCGCCAGGGACGCTGACGGCAGGGGCGCCGACGAGGGGGTCGCCTACGACGGGGGCATCGACCACGGCGGTCGCCGGCGGCAGGGCCTACAGGCTCACGCGCTGCTCGCCGGCGTAGATGTTCATGTCCGGCCCGCGCAGGAAACCCACCAGGGTCAGCCCCGTCTCCACCGCGAGGTCCACCGCGAGCGAGGACGGCGCCGAGACCGCCGCCAGAATCGGTATCCCCGCCATCACCGCCTTCTGGGCCAGTTCGAACGAGGCCCGCCCCGACACCAGCAGGACCGAGCCGGACAGCGGCAACCGGCCCGCCTGCAACGCCCGCCCGACGATCTTGTCCACGGCGTTGTGCCGCCCCACGTCCTCCCGCAGGTCGAGCAGCTCGCCCCGCGCCGAGAACAGGCCCGCGGCGTGCAGCCCGCCCGTGCGGTCGAAGACCTTCTGGGCCGCGCGCAGCCGGTCCGGCAGCAGGGAGAGGAGGTCCGCGCCCACCCGGACCGGGTCGGCCGCGATCCCCGGGAACCGGGTCGCCGTCCGCACCGCGTCCAGGCTCGCCTTCCCGCACAGTCCGCAGGAGGACGTCGTGTAGACGTTGCGTTCCAAGGTGATGTCCGGCACCGGCACCCCGGCCGCGAGCTGCACGTTCACCACGTTGTACGTGTTCGAACCGTCCGAGGTCGCCCCCTCGCAGTAGGTGACGGCCCGGACGTCCGAGGCGTGCGCCAGCACGCCCTCGCTCACCAGGAAGCCCACCGCCAGCGCGAAGTCGTCGCCCGGGGTGCGCATCGTGATGGCCAGCGGTTTGCCGTTCAGCCGGATCTCCAGCGGCTCCTCGGCCACCAGCGTGTCCGGGCGGGCCCCGGCCACGCCGCCGCGGATCCGGACGACGCGACGGCGTTCGGTGACCCGTCCCATGTGATCAGTCCACCGTTCGTTCCTCGTCGTGCACGTCGTGCACCTGACGGGCCCATTCTCGCGGATCCGCCGTCGAGGACGCCCCCGGCAGGAGGATCCTCGGAATTCTCCAAATTCAGGTGCCTTAATCCTGTCGGGTCACGCGCACCCGTACCGACCGGTAGCAGGCGAAGCTGGGTGATCCTGACTGTCGACGAGGGGAATCCCGTTCATGACCGGTTCACGCGTGGTGGCGCTCGGGCACTACCAGCCCGCCAAAGTGATCACCAACGAGGACCTCGCGGCCATGGTCGACACCAACGACGAGTGGATCCGATCCCGGGTCGGCATCAAGACGCGCCACATGGCGGGACCCGAGGAACCGGTCGACGAGCTGGCCTTCCAGGCCGCGGGCAAGGCCCTCGCGAACGCCGGGCTGACCCCCGACGACATCGACCTCGTCCTCGTGGCCACCTCCACCGCGATCGACCGTTCCCCCAACATGGCCGCCCGTGTCGCGGCCAAGCTGGGCATGGGCGGCGGCCCCGCCGTCATGGACATCAACGTCGTCTGCTCGGGCTTCACCCACGCCCTGGCCACCGCCGACCACGCGATCCGCGCCGGTTCCGCCACCCGCGCCCTGGTCATCGGCGCCGACAAGATGACCGAGATCACCGACTGGAGCGACCGCACCACCTGCGTGCTGACCGGTGACGGCGCCGGCGCGGCCGTGGTCGAGGCCTGCGAGCAGCCCGGCATCGGCCCGGTGCTGTGGGGCTCGGTGCCCGAGATGGGTCACGCCGTGCGGATCGAGGGCTCGCCCCCGGTCTTCGCGCAGGAGGGCCAGGCCGTCTACCGGTGGACCACCAGCCGGCTCCCCGCGCTCGCCCGCAAGGTCTGCGAGAAGAGCGGGATCACCCCCGAGGACCTGGCCGGCGTCGTCCTGCACCAGGCGAACCTGCGGATCATCGAGCCGCTCGCCGCGAAGATCGGAGCCGTCAACGCCGTCGTCGCCCGCGACGTCGTCGACTCCGGCAACACCTCGGCCGCCAGCATTCCGATGGCCCTGTCCAAGCTGGTCCAGCGCGGCGAGATCCCCTCCGGAGCCCCGGTCCTGCTCTTCGGCTTCGGCGGCAACCTCTCGTACGCGGGTCAGGTCATCCACTGCCCGTAGCCGGCCGGGACCGTCGCGCGGGACGCGGAGCCGCCCTTCCCCGGCAGGCCGGTGAGACGTACCGTCTCGCCAGGCCCGGCAGGGTATGCCCGCAGGTCAGAGCGGCGCGTCGGATTCCACCGGAGCCGAATACCTGGTCGGAACCACGTCGATCCCCTGCTATTGTTGTCCATGTCGCCGCGGGAAACCGGGGCCGACCACCTGGTCCGGGTGGCGGAATGGCAGACGCGCTAGCTTGAGGTGCTAGTGCCCTTTATCGGGCGTGGGGGTTCAAGTCCCCCCTCGGACACCAGCACGAAAGCCCCACTTCGGTGGGGCTTTTTGCGTTGTGCGGCATCATGGCCCTCAACGGGGCGAGGGGGAGACACGTGTCGCAGCACCATCCGCGCAACAGCTTTGTGATCGCCGGGCGTTACCGGCTGGAGGAGCGGCTGGGCAGGGGCGGGATGGGGACCGTCTGGCGCGCGAGAGACGAACTGCTCGGGCGGTCGGTCGCCGTCAAGGAACTCCACGTCGAGGACGGGACGGAAACCACGGGCGCCCTGCGGGAGGCGCGCACCGTCGCCCAGGTCCGACATCCGCACGTGGTCGTCGTCCACGACGTCGTGGAGGACGACGGGCGGCCGTACATCGTGATGGAACTCGTCGACGGCGGGTCCCTCGCGGACCGGCTCACCGCCGGAAGGCCGCTGGACCCCGCCGAGACCGCCCGCACCGGGCTCGCCCTGCTCGGCGCCCTCGGCGCGGCCCACGCCCGCGGGGTGCTCCACCGGGACGTCAAGCCCGCCAACGTCCTGATGGAGGCCGGCACCGACCGGGTGGTCCTCACCGACTTCGGCATCGCCCACCTCGCCGGCGCCACCACCATCAGCGAGACCGGCGCCTTCGTCGGCTCGCCCGAGTACACCTCGCCCGAGCGCATGCGGGGCGCCGCGGCGGGACCCGAATCCGACCTGTGGTCGCTGGGCGCCCTGCTGTGCGCGGCCCTGACCGGGGAATCGCCCTTCCACCGGGACTCCCTCGGCGGGGTGCTGCACGCCGTCGTCCACGACGAGATCCGCCCTCCGGCCAAGGCGGGGCCGTTGCTGCCGGTCATCCGCGGCCTGCTGGACCGGGATCCGGGGCGACGGTTGGACGCCGCCGAGGCGGAGCGGTTGCTGTCAGCGTACGTGACCACCGGGAAGGTGCCCCTGCCCGCCCGGGCCGCCGACCCCGCCCCGCCCGCCGGGACCTCCGGCGCGGGCGCCGCGCCCGGTTACTCCCCGACCGAGCACGTCGTGCGACCGGCCGCTCCCACCGCCGCTCCCACCCCCCCGGCCCTCAGGATCGGGCTGGTCGTGGCCCTCGTCGTGTTGGCGGTCGTCGCCACCGTGACCGTGACCCGGCTGCTCGACGACGGATCGCGGGGACGGACGGGTACGGCGGGCCCCGCCGCCACCGCCCCGGTCGCGAACGGGTCGGCCGGACCGGTGAACGACGCGTCGGCCTCCCCCGGCCCCGCGAACGCCGACCCCTCGCCACCGGCCGCCCCGAACCCCGTCGGGTCCCGGACCCCGCAGCCCGAACGTTCCGCGCCCGCCAAACCCGCGCCCGCCGGCTACCGCACCGTCGTCGACCGGGAGGGTTTCAGCCTCGCCGTGCCCGAGGGCTACCGGCGCAGCACGGACGACCGGCGGGTCTTCTACGTCTCCCCGGACGGCGCCTTCCGCATCGGCATCAAGTCGACACCGCCGGTCGCCGGCGGGCCGCTCGCCGCGATGGGGACCTCCGACGCGGCCGGCCCCGACACCAACCCCGGCTACCGCGACAACACCCTCGTGCGGACCACGCACAACGGGCTGCCCGCCGCCCTGTGGGAGTTCACCTGGAACGGCTTCACCGCTGCGGAGGGCCCCCGGCACACCTTCGACCTCTGCTGGGACGAGAACGGCAGCATGTACGACGTCTGGGTCTCCGCGCCGGTGGGACGGCTCGCAGAGGCGCGGAGCCACTTCGACGCGGCGCTGGACTCCTTCGTCCCCGCGCTCGCCAACGCGACGTAGGGCGGCCCGGTCAGGTCTCGTCCGTTCCCAGGACCACCAGCCCGCCCGGCGTGGTCAGGCTGCCGGGGGTGAGCGGCGCGAAGGTGTGGGGGAGGGCCAGTCGCGGCCGTTCCGCGTCCTCCGGTACGGCGGCGAAGAGGTAGGCGGCCGCCGCGACCGGATCGCTCACCAGGTGGGGTCCGTCCGGGACGGCGCCGCCACCACCGACCGGCGTACGGAAGAGCTTGCGCAGGTGCCGCAGGGTCTCCGGGGTGATCCCGGCGGGCGAGACGGGCGGCGCCGGCGGGCTCGGGGCGTTCGCCGCGTCCGTGACGTCCACCCGAACGGCGGGGGAGTCCGTCGGGATCGCGCCCGACAGGAGGAGGGCCAGGAGCACCGGCACCGCCGTGCGGCGCAGCACGTCCCCGGCGCGCCGCAACCGGTGCGCGTGCGGCGCGGGCAGCGACAGCGACAGCGTGAGGCAGCCGGCCGCGCCGCTCTCGATCGGCGCGACGGGGCAGACGCCCCCGGGCGGATGGGCGCGCAGGTCCGAGACCGGGGTGCCCGACGCCATCGGGTCGAGGGCGTGGAAGAGGACGCGGCTGTCGGTGACGACGGCCGGCGGGGCCGGCCGGGCCGTGCCGTCCGCGCCGAGATCGTGGTCGAGCCCGGTGAACGGGCACGTCCCGAGCCCGGCGGCGTGCGCGCCGGCCCGGAGGTCGAGGTCCACCCACTCCCACCCCGGCGCGGCGCCGCCGCCGTCCGTCGGCCGCGGGATCCCGACCTCCCCGCCCGGGTACCGGCCGAGGGGCACGGCGGTCCCCGCGCCGTCCCGCACGGGGGCCAGGGCCCTTCGGAGCTGTCCCGCGAGGCCCGCGAGGCCCGCGAGGCCCGGTGCGGCGAGTCGGTCCAGGGCCGGGCCGCGGCCGTAGACCCCGGCGCCGGGGCGACAGGCGTACCCCTCCTCGCAGAGCATCGACAGCAGCGGCGCGAGTTCCGCTTCGGCCAGGCCCGCCTCACGCCCCAGTTGGGAGGTCCGCACGCCCAGCGGGCGGCGTTCCAGGACGCGTACGACGGCCAGCGCGCGGTGGGCCTCCGCGAGGGCGCCGTCCGCCGCGCCGAGGGGACCGCCGGCGCGGGAGGGCGTGGTCGGGGCCGGCCGGCGCGGCGGGCCGGCGCCCGGTGAACCCGGTGCGGCGGGCGCGGGCGGCGCCGGCGAGGGGCGGAACGCGGCCAGCACGGTCGTCAGCCCCGGCTTGGGCAGCGGCACCGGCCCCAGGTCGGGATCGTCGAGCTGGTCCACGTAGCGCAGGACGGCGGCCTGGGCGCAGAGCCGGACCTCGCGCAGCTCCCGGTGGCCGGTGGGCCGGTAGCCCCGGCGGCCCAGTTCCCGCGCCCAGACCCGGGCGTCGTGGTGCTCGCCGCGCCGGGAGTGGTCGAGGAAGAGGCAGTAGGCGGCCGGCGCGGTCCGGGCCCGCCCGGAGCCGGCGGCGAACTGCCACCAGAACCGGGCCCCTTCGCGGAGACCGGACAGGTGCAGCAGGCAGCCGAAGACCACCGCACCGGCCAGGTCGGTGTGCCCGCCGCGGGCGAAGGAGGCGAGCCGGGCCTCCGCGTTCGGATCGCAGACGGCTCCCAGGCAGGCCGACTTCAGGTCGCGCCGGGCCCGCTCGGCGTCGAGCGGCACGTCCCGGGCCGGGTCGCTCCAGCCCGGCGGGGAGGCGAGCCGCCGGTGACCGGCGCCGGCGCGCGGGGGGCGCAGCAACCGGGCCTCGGCCGCGCCGAGGTCGTAGTGCGGATAGCGGTCGCGGACGCCCGCCCGGGCCAGGAACTCGGCCAGCGGGCGAGGGGTTGCGTCGCGGTCCCGACTCTCGCGCGGCCTCATGACTCGACGGACGCGTCGAGCAGGCGGGCGAGTCGCCGGTGCGCCTGGCCGAGCTGCGAGCGGACCGTGGCCTCGTCGACGCCCATCACCGAGGCGGCTTCCCCGGGGGTGCACTGGAGCCCGTAGCGGAGGATCACGGTGTCCCGCTGCCGCTCGGCGAGCCGCGAGACGGCCGAGTAGAAGCGGATGGTGTCGGTCAGTACCTCGTACTGATCGCAGTGGGCCTCTTTGAGGGCCGCCTCGAAGGCGCTGACGTCCATCGGCCGGGGGCAGGGGACGCGCCGGTGCTGCCGATCGACGATCCGTTGCTTGAGGACGGTCCAGGCGTAGGCGTCCAGGCGGTCCATGTGCAGCATGCGGAGCCAGTCGTTCATGAGCGTGTCGAAGGTGGCGTCCACGGCGTCCTCGGCGGCGGCGTCGGAGCCCAGCTGGAGGTAGGCGAACCGCATGTAGGCGGGCCGCCGGTTGGTGTGGAAGGCCCAGTACGACAGGCGCGCGGGCGGATCCCACTGGGTCATCGGAGTCGGCTGCCGTCGCCGGCTCGGCAGTCCCACGGCACCACCGGGTTCCTCCGGTCCGCCATCGTTCACCGCTCCACCTCATCCCCTGAGCCCTCATCCCCTTGGGCGCCCGCACCGCCAGCCTGTCAGCGCGGGCGCACTCGGAGGGCGCAGAGAAGAAAGCTGGAAGCAATCGGCACAGTGGTGATCGACTTGCGACCAATTTCGATCGAGCCGCCCCTCAACCGGCGCATACGCATATGCCGTTCGCCTCCCGCCTCCGCCGTCGCCGCCGCGACCGCACACCGCGTGTGACCATCCCATGATTCACTCGTTTGTCGGAGCGTGGGCACATCACAGCGATTCGGCACCACCGCCATGGAGCAAGCCGAGGCGGTCATCGTCGAGCAGTACCCCCGACTGGTACGGCTCGCCTACGTGACGCTCCCCGGGACTTCGGGGCGGCACACCCGCGTACTGCTGGCGCACAAGGCCGTGCAGCGCGCGCTTCCGCGCACCGGGGGAGGAGGTCCCGGGGCCGACGGGCCGGGCGGCCCGCTGGAGGACGTGCGGATCCGCGTGCTGCGCGCCTCCCTCGCCCCGGCCGGCCGGACCCGCGTCGCCCTGGCCCGATTGGCCTGGCCACCGGCGCCGCCCTTCGTGTGGGGGCTGCGGCTGTGGCCCCCGGCCGGCGGGATCGACGAGGCCGCCCGACTGCTGGCCGGGGCGTCCGGCCCGGTGCGGGCCGCCTTCGTGCTGCACCGGCTGGACGGCCTGTCCGAGGAGAACGTCGTACGACTGCTCGGCGCGGCCGGCGCCACCGACGCGGCGGCCGCCGTCCGGGAGGCCGTCGCGGTGCCCGTGGGGGACACCGCCGGCCCCGACGGCGTCCCCTGCGCGGCGGAGGAGCTCCTGCGGGCCCTGCGCAACCCGGAGTTCGACGCCAGCGTGGTCAGCGCCCGCCCCACCGACCTGCTGCGCCGCCGTCGCCGGGCCCGGGCCGTATGGGCCGCGACGGCCGCGCTCGCCGTCGCCGGCGGCTTCCTGGCGGCCCACACCGCGTCGAGGGCCCCCGACGCCCGGCCGCTCGCCGGGCCGGTGGCCGCCGGGGCACTGGACCCCGCCCGGCTGGTCAAGGCGCCGACCGAGGCCTGGGCCGACACCGCGCGGGTCGACTTCACCGCCTGGCCCGCCCGGGGCGCCCGCACCACCGACCGGGCCCTGCTCGCCCGAGCCCTGGGCACGTGGGCGGCCCGACCGCGCGAGGTGCCGGTGACGGCCGCGCCGGGAACGCCCACGGACCCGCCGGCCCGTCCGCCCCAACTGCTGTACGCGGGGGACAGCGACGGCCGGGCCGTGGTGCTCCTGCTCGACGCGGACCGGGTCGTCCGCTACGCCGAAGCCGCCGAAGGGCCGCGCGAACGGGAGCTCGCGTTCGCCCGTACCGACGAGTCCGGGGTCACCACGGCCGCCGCGCTCAGCCTCGGCCGCACCGGCACGGCCGCCCGGTACCTGCTCGCGCCGTGGATCGCCAAGGCGGGCACCCGCGACCTGACGCGGGCCGGGGACGCGGCGAAGCCCCTGGCCGTCGCCGCCGACGGGGTCACCGCCTCCACCGCGGTGCCCCGTACCGCGGGCGCCTGCGACAGTTGGCCCGCGCTGGAACTGACCTCCTCCGCCCGCATCGTGGAGAAGCACGCCTTCGTCCTCGCCGACCTGGGCGCGCTCACCCCCGTGCACCTCACCTACACGCCCCTGCCCACCGGACCCGGCGCGGTGCCCGCCCGGCAGCCGCGCGAGGCCACCGGTGCGGCCGCCCGGGCCGCCTGGGCACCGGTCGCCTGCCGGTTGCGGGAACTCCCCGGCGCGGGGGTGCGCGCCGTCAACATCTGGGACTTCGCCGACTCGGACCTCCCCGACGGAGGCGGTCGGGCCGTCTGGTCCTGCACCCGGGCCTCCGGCTGGGCCGGCCCCGGGGACGTGCTCGTCCAACTGCGCCCGCCCGCCGGTCCGCCGCAGGACGTGGCGCGGGCGCGGGCCACCGCCGCCTGTGGCCGCTTCGGGCAGCACCTGCTCGCCGGCACCCGCTGGCGCTCCCCGGCCGGCCGCTGGTACCAGCTCGCCGCCGGCAGCCGGGAGGTCACGGGGATCACCGCGACCGGCGCGGTCCGCGCGGACAGCGCCGGGCGCACTCTCGTCGCCCCGGCCGGCCCCCGGGGCGCGGCGGTGCGGGTGACCGGGAGGCTGGCGAGCGGCGCCGGGATCACCGCGCTCGACGGGGCGGCCGGCGGCCGGGACTGAACGCCGGGACTGAACGCCGGGGCCGGGCGCCGCCCCGGACCCCTCGGGTGCGGCCGTCCACCTTGCGGCCACCGGTCGGGGCCCCGGCCCTCCGGCTGTAGCATGGGCCCCATCGCGAGGGCCGTGACGGAGAGGTCACTGTCCTCGCTTTTGTGTTCGGTCCACCCGTGGAAAATGCGGGACGGCGCCTTTCGGCGGTTCGATACGATGAACAGCATCACGATCCGTCACGACGGTTCGTCACGCGTAAATCCGTACAAATGAAACGAATGGAGCATCCGAGGATGGCTCGACACCTGATCACCAGCGCGCTTCCCTACATCAACGGGATCAAGCACCTGGGCAACATGGTCGGGTCGATGCTTCCGGCGGATGTGTACTCCCGGTACCTCCGCCAGCGCGGCCACGACGTCCTCTACATCTGCGCCACCGACGAGCACGGCACCCCCGCCGAACTCGCCGCCAAGGCGGCCGGTCTCTCGGTCTCCGAGTTCTGTGCGCAGGCGCACGACGCCCAGAAGGCGGTCTACGACGGCTTCGAGCTGTCCTTCGACTACTTCGGCCGCAGCTCCTCGCGGCAGAACGCCGAGATCACCCAGCACTTCGCGCGTCGGCTCCAGGAGAACGGCTTCATCGAGGAGCGGGCGATCCGGCAGGTGTACTCGCCGGTCGACGGCCGCTTCCTGCCGGACCGCTACGTCGAGGGCACCTGCCCCCACTGCGGCTACGACAAGGCCCGCGGCGACCAGTGCGAGAACTGCACCCGCGTCCTGGACCCCACGGACCTGATCGAGCCCCGCTCGGCGATCTCCGGCTCCACGGAGCTGGAGGTCCGCGAGACCAAGCACCTCTTCCTGCTCCAGTCCAAGCTCCAGGTCGAGGTCGAGGCATGGGTGGCCGAGCACGAGGAGGAGTGGCCGCAGCTGGCCTCCTCCATCGCCCGCAAGTGGCTGACCGAGGGCCTGCACGACCGCGCCATCACCCGTGACCTCGACTGGGGCGTTCCCGTCCCCGCCGACACCTGGCCCGAGCTGGCGGCCGACGGCAAGGTCTTCTACGTCTGGTTCGACGCCCCGATCGAGTACATCGCCTCCACCAAGGAGTGGGCGGACCTCGACCCGGCCGGCCGCGACTACAAGGCGTGGTGGTACGAGGCCGAGGACGTCCGGTACACGCAGTTCATGGCCAAGGACAACGTCCCGTTCCACACGGTGATGTTCCCGGCCACCGAACTCGGCACCCGCGAGCCGTGGAAGAAGGTCGACTACGTCAAGGCCTTCAACTGGCTGACGTACTACGGCGGCAAGTTCTCCACCTCGCAGAAGCGCGGCGTCTTCACCGACCACGCGCTGGAGATCCTCCCGGCCGACTACTGGCGCTACTTCCTCATCGCCAACGCGCCCGAGTCGGACGACTCCTCCTTCACGTGGGAGCACTTCACCGCCACGGTCAACAAGGACCTCGCCGACACCCTCGGCAACTTCGTCAACCGCGTGCTGTCCTTCTCGCGCAAGCGGTTCGGCGACGACGTCCCGGCGGGCAACGCGGCCGGCGAGGCCGAGGCGAAGCTGGGGGGGCAGATCGCCGAGCTGCTCGCCGAGTACGAAGGCCACATGGAGACCCTCCAGTACCGCAAGGCGGCGGCGGCGCTGCGCGCCCTGTGGTCGGCCGGAAACTCCTACCTGGAGGAGAAGGCCCCCTGGCTGGAGATCAAGACCGACCCGGAGGGTGCCGCGCTCACCCTGCGGACCGCGATGAACCTCATCCACCTCTACTCGGTGGTCTCCGAGCCCTTCATCCCGGCCTCGGCGCGCGCCATGCGCTCCGCGTTCACGCTCGCCGAGGACACCGCGACGTGGGTGACGCCGGAGCAGGCCAGGTCGCTGGACGCGGTTGCGGCCGGCACGCCGTTCACCGTGCCGCCGGTGCTCTTCGCGAAGATCACCGAAGAGGACCTGGACTCGTACCGGGAGCGCTTCGGCGGCTCGCCCGAGGCCTGAGGCCCACGTCTTCGCCTGGGTGAGGGGCGCGACCCGTACGGGTCGCGCCCCTCACCCGTGTCCGGCGCGGGCCGGCGGGCCGGGCACGGGTGAGGGAGGTAGGGGAAACCCCACCCCGAAGTGTCCACTTGGGCGTGCAGACCCCACCGGGGGCACGCGGCTGCAATGGACCCATGACCCCTTCCCCCGCCTCCTGGTGGACCGCGCCCCGGATGACGGCCCTGTGGCTGCTCGCGGCCGCGTGGGCCCTGTGCTTCCCGCTGATCTCCACCCTCGCCCCGCACCGCCTGTGGGGCTGGTGCGCGGCCGTCGGCTACCTCGGCGCGGCCGGCCTCGCCGCCCGCCGCCCGGGGGCGGCCGTCGCGGTGGCCCTGACGGGCGCCGTGGCCGTACCGCTGCTGTGGCTGGTGCTGACCGGGCAGGGGCAGAGCGAGGTGACGGTCATCGAGCGGTCCGGGCGCCTCCTCCTGGACTCCGGGCGGATGTACGTGGACCGGCCCGTGCGGGTCGAGGACTACACCCCCTACCTGCCGGGCATGGCGGCCTTCGGCATCCCGAGCGTGCTGCCCGGCCCGGCGGGGGACGCCCGACCGTGGTGCGCGGCCGCCCTGTTCGGCTGCCTGTGGGCGGGGCGTCGGGTGACGGGCGCGCGGTCCGGGGGCCTGCTCCCGGTCCTGGTGGCCTCGCCGGTCCTCGCCCTGCCGATGGTCGTGAGCGGTGTCGACCTGCCGCTGATCGGGCTGTGCTGCCTGGCCTTGGCGGCGGCCGCGGCCGGCCGGCCCGCGCTCGCCGGCGCGGCCCTCGCGGGGGCGTGCGCGCTGAAGTGGACGGCGCTGCCGGCGGTGGCGGTGGCGGTCGCCGTCCTCGCGGCCGCCCGGGGCCGGCGGGCCGCGGTGCGCTGCGCCCTGGTGGCGGCCGCGGGAACGGCCGCGCTGGTACTGCCGAGCGCGCTGCTCCAGCCGGCGCAGATGTGGGGTCAGGTGTTCGCCTTCCCGACGGGCCGGGCCGAGGTTCCGACCCCGGCGAGCAGCCCGCTGCCAGGTCACCTGTTGGCCGAACTGGGGCCGTGGGGCTGGTACCTGACGATCGGTCTGCTCGGGGTCGGCGGTCTCGCGGTGGCCGCCACGCTGGTGGTCCGTCCGCCCCGGACGCTGCGCGCCGCCGCCGACCGCCTCGCGATCGGTCTGACCCTGGCCTTCCTGTTGGCCCCGGCGGGCCGCTTCGGGTACCTGGCGTTGCCGTTGGCGCTCTCCCTGTGGGCCCGCTCGATGTCCCTCCCGTCCCGCTCCCTTGTCGTCGCGGGCGCGGGGGCGGGCGTGGGCGGGGCGGTCAGGCCCGTGCGCCCCGAAGGTGGGCCAGTACGGCCAGGACGCGACGGTTTCCCTCCGTCGGGTCGAGGTCGAGCTTCATGAAGATGCTGCTCGCGTGTTTGACGACGGCCGCCTCGGTGACGAACAGACGGGCCGCCAAGGCCTGGTTGTTGAATCCCTCCGCCATCAGGGCCAAAACACCTCGCGCTCGCGCGGGGTGAGGCGGGACAGGGGCAGGTCCGCCGTCCGGGCGCTCAGCAGGACGCGCACCACCTCGGGGTCGACGACCGTCTGTCCTTCGGCCACCCGCCGCAGCGCGTCGAGGAACTCGGCCACCTCGCCGACCCGGTCCTTGAGCAGGTAGCCCAGCCCGCCCGCGCCCCCCTCGCGGCCTTCGGCGGTGAGGAGCCGGGTCGCGTACGCGGTCGCCACGTACTGGGACAGCACCAGAACCGGCAACGAGGCGTCCCGGGAGCGCAGTTCGAGCGCGGCCCGCAGCCCCTCGTCACGGAAGTCGGGGGGCATCCGCACGTCGGTGACGACCACGTCGGGCCGCTCCGCCGCCACCGCCCGCACCAGCTGATCGGCGTCGCCGACGGCGGCGAGCACACGATGGCCACCGCGGGCCAACAGCTCGGTGAGACCGGCCCGCAGGAGCACGGAGTCCTCCGCGAGGATCAGCCGGAGCACGGCACCTCCACCCGCAGTTCGGTCGGTCCGCCCACCGGACTGGACACCACCAGTCTGCCCTGCAACATCGCCACCCTGTCCGCGAGACCCGCCAGGCCCGCCCCCGCGCCGGGATCGGCCCCGCCACGGCCGTCGTCGGTGATGGTGAGAGTGAGCCGGTCCGCCTCGACCCTACCGGCGATGCCGATGTGCGCGGCCCCGCTGTGTTTGGCCGCGTTCGTGAGTGCCTCGGTGACCGTGAAGTACGCGGTGATCTCCACCGAGTCGGGCAGCCGGGGCAGGTCCAGATCCACCGTCACCGGCACCGGGTGGCGCTGCGCGACCTCGGCGACGGCGGCCGCGAGACCGTGGTCGGTGAGCACCTGCGGATGGATCCCCCGGACGAGATCGCGCAGTTGCTCCAGGGCCAGCCGCGCCTCGCCCCGGCCCCGGGCCACGAGCGCGGCGGCGCCGGCGGCCGCCGGGACCTCGCGCAGCTCCATCTCGGCGATCCCCAGCGTCATGCTCAGGGCGACCAACTGCTGCTGCGCCCCGTCGTGCAGGTCCCGTTCGATGCGCCTGCGTTCGGCCTCGAAGGCGTCGACGAGTCGGACCCGCGAGCGGGTCAGCTCCCACACCCGGGCGTCCTCCTCGCGCGGGCCGAGCAGCAGCCGTACGGTCTTCACCTGGGCCCCGGCGAGCAGCGCCCCGGCGTAGGCGGACACGGCGAACCCGACCAGTCCGACGGCGGTGCCGCAGAAGGCCTCCAGGGGGCCGGACACCGCCCGGCCGGGGATCAGCATGACCTGGTCCGGGGCGATGGCCCAAACGACGGCCGGGGTCGCGACGAGGATCAGGGAGAACGCGAGCAGGGTGAGCACCCCGAAGCCGGCCGCCCCGAAGACCGGCCCCAGCAGGAAGCAGTACCCGAGCTCCCGCCAGGTGGACCGTTCCCGCAGTCGGGTGCGCAGCCGGGCGGACAGCCGGGCGCCGGCGAGCCTGGTGTGCGGATCGGCGACCGGCGCCGGCTCCACGAACCGCAGCCGCCGCCGCTCCAACCGCCCGAGCGGCACGCCGAGCGTCGCGGCCCCGGTCAGCAGCAGCAGTCCGACGCCGACGACGGCGAGCAGCAGTCCCAGCCCGACGAGCCCGAGCAGGGCGAGCAGCACCCCGTAGCCCAGTACGAAGCCGGTGGCGAGGTAGCCCCAACAGCGCCAAGGCCACCACGAGATGAGGAACCGGGCCGGCCGCCGAACCGCCGTCCACACCGCGACGGGCGGTTCGGGGGGCGGCTCCGGGAGGACGGCGCAAGCGGTCATGGCGGCAGCCTATGTGACGGTGCGCGGGTCGCCGGCGCGCGTCACACGGCCGCGCCCAACACCAGGAACCACAGGAACAGGGCCGAGCGCGGGGGGGAAGGACCAGCCCGGTTTCCAGGGGTACGGGCGGGCGTCCGCGGCGCGTCGCGGTCTTACCGACCGGCCGGGACGAGGAAGGCCACCAGCCGGGTCGCCACGGTGACGACGGCCGGCGCGGTGGCGGGATGGGCCGGGTGGGTGAGTGCGGGCCGGTCGAAGGCCCGGGGCGACCCTTCGCACAAGGATCTTGACCTGTCTGCCGCGTGTCGAAGCCGCGCCGTGATCGTTTCTTCAGCCGTGACCCGCGTTGCCGCTGGTCTTGACTGGACGAACGGATCGGGAGGTCGTGCCGCGTGGTGACCGCATGGCAGTACGTCGCCGGAGCGGGCCTGGTGGGCGCCCTCTGCCCGCTGCACGGGCACGTGGCCGTCGCCGGGGACGGCCACGGGCGCGGCGCCCGGGTGGACATGTGCGTACCGGGCGGGCCCGCGCACGCGCGGCCGCCGGCCGGTCGGCCCCCCGCCGTCCGGCCACCGTCCCTGCCGTCCGTCGCGCCGCCCGCCGTCCGGCCGCCCGTACGGGTGACCCTGCCGGGCAGTGGGCCGACCGCGCACCACCCGGGCCGGGCCCCCGGCCTCCCCCAGAGCCCGCGCGCCGCCGTCCCGGCCCCGGGGCTCCCCGGCGGGCCGCCGCCCACCGCGGCCGAGCCCGGTGCGCCGTCCGCACCGTCGCCCGAGGCCCCCGACGGGCCCGTACCGCCGGCCGCGCCCGTGGCCACGCCCGCGCCCGCTCCGGCCGCGGCCCGGGCGAGGACGGCCACGGAGTTCACCAGCGCCTTCCGGATGCGCCCCTACCACCCCGTCGCGTCCGAACGGCGGGGCCCCGACGGCTTGTCCGCCATGATGCTCATGGTCGTCGTCGGAACCCCGGCCGTGCTCGCCGCCGCCGCGCTGCGCCCCCGCTCCAAGGGCCGCGACTAGCCGCCCCGCGGCTGCGCGGCCCTTCCCCACCGACCCCCGAACGGGAGATCCCTCGTGTCCGAATGGCTGGTCCTGGCCATCGCCATGGCGCTCGTCTGCGCCCTCGTCCTCACCATCACCACGATCCGGCACCGCCGGGTCGCCGCCGACGAGGACACCAGCGAGACCCCCGATGTCATCGAGTACATGACGATGATGGTCGGCGTGGTCTACGCGATCGTCCTGGGCCTCGCCATCGCGGGCGTCTGGGAGGCGCGCGGCTCCGCCGAGGACAGCGTGCGCCGCGAGGCCCAGTCGCTGTACGAGGTGACCCAGCGCGCCGACGTCTACCCGGCCCCGGTCCGCGACCGGATCCGGGGCGAGGTGAACGCGTACGTCGCCCACACCATCGCGGTGGACTGGCCGCTGCTGACCTCGGGCGAGGCCGCCTCCGCCGAGGGCGCGCGGCTGCTCGGCACCCTGCGCGGCGACGTCACCCACCAGAGCCCGACCACCGAACTCCAGGCACAGGCCTACCAGCCGCTGCTCGACCACATCGCGACCGCCGACGACGCCCGCCACTCACGGCTGCAGAGCGACGAGTCCACACTGCCGGGCGTCGTGTGGTTCGGGCTGCTGGTCGGCGGGGTGGTCACGGTCGGGCTGATCTTCACCCTCCAGATCCGCCGCTCCGGGCGGGAGTTGCTGCTGGCGGGGCTGTTCAGCGCGCTGATCGTGATGCTGCTGTTCATGGTGTGGAGCTTCGACGCGCCCTACGGCCGCGACGGCACCGACTCGGCCGGGCCCTTCGAGGACCTCTTCCCCACCCTGTCGGTGACGGCTTCCCGGTAGCGGCGGGCTTCCGGGTCCGGCCTACGGGCCGGTCCCGGACAGGGACGCCTCCCGGCGCGCCGCCGCCACCACGGGGGAGTGCCGCAGCTCGTGGGAGATCCGTACGAGGTCACGCGCCCCGTCGGCGGTGATCAGCACCCGTTCGCCCTCGTCCCCGGCGCAGGTGCCCCCGGGGTCGCCGAGGTCGGCGCGCACGGCCGCCGCGACCATCGCGGCGTCGGCCACGGCGCGTGCCGTCACCTCGTCCGCCCCGTCCGCGCGGGCCCGTTCGTAGGCGAGGTCCCGCTGCCGACGGTCGAAGCAGGGGCCGAGGCGCAGGAAACCGTCGTGGATGTCGGACTCCCGCTGGATCACCCGGATCTCGGCCGGGGACCACCAGGACATCCGCACGCCGGGAGTGCCGGCGGGCGCGGTGCGCTGGACCTCGTGCCACAGCGTGCCCAGGCGGCGGTACGTCGACCAGGCGTGCAGGCTGTCCGACATCCGCTGACACAGCAGCGGCACCACGAAACCGACGGCGCTGATGAGCGCGCCCACCGCGGCGAGCGGCGGGGCCACGTAGGTGCTCAGGAAGTCGAGGTCGTGCCCGGTCCAGCGGGCCACGACCGCGGACATCTTGGCGGCGTCGTAGGTGAGGCTGAAGGCGTACCCGCACACGATGATGACCAGGCCGGCGCGCAGCCAGCCGCGCACCTGGAGGGACCAGCGCCAGCACATCGTCACCATGGTCATGGCCGCCACGTTGTGCGCCACCAGGTAGAGGGCGATCATCGCGCCGATGTACGGGGTGTTCGCGTAGTGGGTGTCGAAGTCCCGCAGGCGTTCGGCGGGGGTGGAGCCGACGGCGAAAAGGATCATGATGACGGCGATCACGAGGGCGTAGCCGGTGATCCACCGGCGGGAGACGCGCCGGATCTCCCGCGCCGGTCCACCCCGCCAGTTCAGGAGGAGGACCAGGCAGGACGCGCTGAAGGCCGTCATCAGGCAGTAGACGAAGGGGGCGGAGAAGTTGGTGATTCCCGTCCAGCGGTTGACGGCTCCGATGGTGGGCGGGGCGGCGAAGGTGAAGACGGATCCGGCCAGGAGCAGCAGGAAGCAGACCGAGCGCAGCAACGGGTCACGCCAGTTGGTCCGCAGTGCCGGCAGTTTGAAGACGAAGGAGATCGCCATCGCGACGGCCGGAATGTAGTAGTCCTGTCCGTTCAATGCTCGTTCCTGTGCCCCCGGTAGCCGAGGGAGGTCTCGATGCGGCCCGCCAACTGGTCGCGCTGCGCGGGCGCGCGCTGGCCGGAGGAACCGGCCAGCCACGTCCGGCACCGGCTGCCGAGGAGGAGGCCGAAGGTTTCCGCGTCGGTCTCTTCCCGGACGTCGGCGCGGGTGCGCGCGGCGACCCGGCGAACCGTCTCGCCGAGGTCGGCTTCGTCGGTCAACATCCGGGCGGCGACGGCTGCGCCGTCGACGTGGTGACTGCAGTGCCCGGCCTTCATGTGCCACAGCTCGTGGCCGAGGATCACCAATTGGTGGTCCGGCGCCGTGCGTTCCTCGATGACCACGAGATCGCGGTCCGCCATGTCGAGCCACAGACCGCTCGCCGTCCCCTGGGGGAACGGGGCCATCCGGAACTGCACCGGGCGGCCGCGGTGTCTGCTCATGCCCTCACAGAGGGCGGCGTAGAGGTCCACGGGTTCCACGGGGGTGGTCAGCTTGAGGCCGGCCACGAGTTCCCCGCACAACCGCCGCTGCTCTCTGCCTATGCTCACCGTTCTCCCCGTCGGCGCGGATCCGGATCAGGACTCAAGGATCAGATCCAGACTTTCGACTGGGTCATGATTCGTTCGGTTTGACGCTTTCCAGGAGCATGTCCAGCCATTCGGTCACTTTGTCCCGGTGCTTGTCGCTGGGCAGTTGGGCGGCTCGCCAGGCGATGCCCCGCACTCCGTGGTTCTGCAGGAGTCTTGCCAGCGGATCGCCCGCCGAAGCGGTTTCCGCCGGTACGGTTTGCCGTTCGCGTCCGGCGAAGTCCTGGAGCAACTGCTGTTCGGTCCGCTGGAGCGCGTCGGTCAGGGCGTCGGCGTCGTGGGCGGTGAGGAACCCCGCGTGTACCCCGAAGAAGCGCTGGATGGCGTCGCAGTGCTCCATGGTGGGCCGCCGGTCGCCGTTGATCAGGGCTCCCGCCTGCTGACGGGACATGCCCGCGCCGTCCGCGATCTCCTGCTGAGTGTAGCGGCGGCCGTTGGGTTTCACCCGCGTGCGCCGCAGCAGGTCCAGTCGCTGGAGGAAGCGGGCCTGGAGATCGGGTTCGCCGGCGCGCCGGCCGTCGAGGAGGGTCTTGACCACGTCGGTGGGGACGCCGGAGGCGTCCGAGAGCTTGCGCAGGTCGAAGACCTGGTTCAGGTCGCGACCCATTTTGCCCGCGAGTTCGGCTACCCGCGTGACGGTGGCTGCCAGAGACACGTTGGCCACCGCGACGGGAGCCGGGAAGCCGTCTGTCACCAGTGGTTCTCCTAGATCGCGCGAGGTCGGTACAGGCACGTGAGTCGGCCTCAGGGAATCTATCCGGTCTCTCGCGGCAGGGCCAGAACTTGCCACAGCTGTGGCGGGAATGAGCTGCCAGGAGGCTGGAATTGCCACAATAGTTGACACTCGAATGAAGTCGGTAGCAGGATCGCCACACGGAAATGAAGATCCAGACCGTGAGGAGGGGGAGCTCTCGGTGCCACATCTCGCAGCGGTGGGCCCGTCCGATGGCCTCGCCCGAACCGGTGAGGAGCGCCTGGCGGGCGATGACCCCGCCCGTGGCGCAGTGCGGTCGGAGCGACGCAAGGAGATTTTGCGCCGGCGCCGCGAAGAACTCGGGTTGAGCCAGGAGGACATCGCCGCACGGCTGGGCATCAGCGTGCGCGCGTACGGAAACTGGGAACGGGGCCTGGTCAAGGAGTGGACCGACCGGAAGCTGCTCGCCCTGGCCGAGTCCCTGGAGATGAGCGAGCGGCAGTGCTTCTGGCTGTTCCGGGTCATGGTCGACCGGGACCCGCCGCCCACCTGGCGCGCGGCCGAGGAGAACCGGCTGCCCGAGGACCCCGCCCAACGCGACTACCTGTGCGACTACGCGGCCCTGATGGAGGCCGTGCCCTACCCGAGCTTCCTGGTGGACCACCGCTGGGACGTGGCCCTGACCAACTCCGCCTTCGACCGGCTCTTCCAGTCCGTGCGCCCGCACCCCACGGCCCTGCCGGACGACAACTTCCTGCGCTTCGTGCTGTTCCACCCGGACGCGGCAGCCGTGCTGGAGGACCACGAACCGGCCTGGTGCGTACCGCTCCTGGCCCAGTTCGCCAACGCCCTGGCCGGCGCCCCGGACGACGAGGGGCTGCGCAGCATCCGTCAGGAAGTGGCCCGTGACCCGTTCATGGAGGCCGCCTACCGGTACGGCGTCCCGCACTGGCTGAGCACCCACGGGGCCGCCGCCGCCGAACAGGACGGCGCCGTAAGGACCGTGCGCCACCCGGAACCCGGGTGGGGCCTGGTGCGCTGCCGGATGGTGGCCGAATCGAGCCGCATGCTGGAGGGGATGGGCCTGACCCGGATCACCCTCGTCCTGTCGACCCCGCAGGGTCTGCCGCCCGGGCCGATCCGCGGCGGGGCGACGTTCCCGCACCAGCAGGGGGCGCGCCTGCGCGCCGTGCCGTCGCCGGCGGAGTGATCCCCGGCGGGGCGCCGGCGGGGGACACTGGGGTCCTTGATCGTGTGACGCGTCCCGGATGCCGCGGATCGGGGACGCGCAGGGCGCGCCACCGCATCCGTGTCACCGATCGTGGCGCTGGCGAAGGGCGGTAGGGACGTGCGGCTGACCATCCTCGGCGGGGGCGGATTCCGCGTACCGCTCGTCCACGGCGCCCTGCTCGCCGACCACGCCGAGGGCCGGGTGACGCACGTGACCCTGTACGACGAGGATTCCGGCCGGCTCACCGCCATGGCCGGGGTGCTCGCGGACCAGGCCGCCGGCGTACCGGACGCCCCGAGCGTCCTGGCCACCACGGACCTCGACGAGGCCCTGCGCGGATCCGACTTCGTCTTCTCGGCCATTCGCGTCGGCGGCCTCGACGGACGCGCCGCCGACGAGCGGATCGCCCTGGCCGAGGGAGTGCTGGGGCAGGAGACGGTGGGCGCGGGCGGGATCGCGTACGGCCTGCGGACCGTGCCCGTGGTGCGCGAGATCGCGCGCCGGATCGCCCGGATCGCCCCCGAGGCCTGGGTCATCAACTTCACCAATCCGGCCGGTGTGGTGACCGAGGCGATGGCCGAGGAACTCGGACACCGGGTGATCGGCATCTGCGACTCCCCGGTGGGCCTCGGCCGGCGCGTCGCGCGCCTCCTGGGAGCCCGACCCGAGGAGGCCTGGATCGACTACGTGGGCCTCAACCACCTGGGCTGGGTCCGCGGGCTGCACGTCGGCGGACGCGACGAACTGCCCCGGCTGCTGGCCGACGACGCGGCCCTGGAGTCCTTCGAGGAGGGCCGGCTCTTCGGCGCCGACTGGCTGCGCTCGCTCGGCGCGATCCCGAACGAGTACCTCCACTACTACTACTTCAACCGCGACACCGTACGCGCCTACCAGGAGGTCGAGCAGACCCGCGGGGCCTTCCTGCGCGACCAACAGCGCGGGTTCTACGCCGAGGCCGCCCTGCCCGGACGGCCCGTCGGCGCGGCGCTCGCGGCCTGGGACCGCACCCGGGCCGAACGCGAGGCCACGTACATGGCCGAGAACCGCGAGGCCGCGGGCGTCGGCGCGCGCGACGAGAGCGACCTGGAGTCCGGCGGCTACGAGAAGGTCGCGCTCGCGCTGATGCGGGCCATCGCCCGGGACGAGCGGGCCACCTTGATCCTGAACGTCCGCAACGGCTCCACCCTGTCGGTGCTCGACGCCGAGGCGGTCATCGAGGTGCCCTGCCTGGTCGACGCCAACGGGGCGCACCCGGTGGCCGTGGCCCCCCTGCCGCTGCACGCGGTGGGCCTGGTGACCTCGGTCAAGGCGGTGGAACGGGAGGTCCTCGCCGCCGCGGCGAGCGGCTCGCGGGCGGGCGCCGTCAAGGCCTTCGCCCTGCACCCGCTCGTGGACTCGGTGGGCGTGGCCCGCCGCCTCCTCGACGGGTACGCGGCGGAGCACCCGGGGCTGGCGTACCTGCGCTGACGAGGCGCCGGCGGGAGGCCCGGACTCCGGGGGGCCGGGGTCGGCCGTACGGCCCAGCGCGGCATGCGCCGTGCGGGACGCGCTGTGAGAGTGCGAGATGTGACCACCGCCCCCGCCGTCGCCGCGGCGCCCCCCGTGCTCGACCGGCGGCAGCGCAACGTCGTCTTCGGCACGATCATGCTGGGCGTGCTGCTGGCCGCGCTCGACCAGACGATCGTCGGCACCGCCCTGCCCACGATCGTGGCCGACCTCGGCGGCGGGGACCACATGTCCTGGGTGGTCACCTCGTACCTGCTGCTGGAGACGGTCTCGACCGTACTGGTCGGCAAGTTCGGCGACCTCTTCGGCCGGAAGCTGATCTTCCAGCTCTCCGCCGTCATCTTCATCACCGGTTCCTTCCTGTGCGGTCTCGCGAGCAACATGACCCTGCTGATCGTGTGGCGGGGCGTACAGGGCATCGGCGCCGGCGGCCTGATGGTCACGGCGATGGCGCTGATCGCCGACGTGGTCCCGCTGCGCGAGCGCGGCAAGTACCAGGGCATGATCGGCGCGGTCTTCGGCGTCGCCACCGTCATCGGACCACTGCTGGGCGGGCTGTTCACCGACCAACTGACCTGGCGTTGGTGCTTCTACGTCAACGTCCCCATCGCGATCCTCGTCGTCATCGCGGCCGCCCGCACCATCCCGTCGGTACGCGCCGAGGGCAAGCCGGTCATCGACTACCTGGGCATCACCCTGGTCGCGATCGGGGCGAGCGCCCTGATCCTGGCCACCAGCTGGGGCGGCAACGAGTACGCGTGGACCTCGGGCGTCATCATCGGCCTGTTCGCGGGCGGTGTCGTCGCCCTGGCCCTCTTCTGCCTGGTCGAGACGCGGGCCGCGGAGCCGATGCTGCCGATGCGCCTCTTCCGCAACCCCGTCTTCTCGGTGTGCTCCGTCCTGAGCTTCGTCGTGGGGTTCGCGATGCTCGGCGCGATGACCTTCCTGCCGACGTACCTCCAGTACGTGGACGGGGACTCCGCCATGGTCTCGGGCGTCCGCACGCTGCCCCTGGTCATCGGCCTGCTGATCGCCTCCGTCTTCAGCGGAAACGCCGTCAGCAAGACCGGCCGGTACCGGATCTTCCCCGTCGTGGGCTGCGCCGTGATGGCACTGGGCCTGTACCTGCTCTCGCTGATGGAGCCGGGCACCGGCGCCTGGCTGGAATCGCTGTACATGTTCGTGCTCGGCACCGGCATCGGCCTGTCCATGCAGGTCCTGACGATCGCCGTGCAGAACACCGTGGACTACGCGGACCTCGGCACGGCCACCTCCGGCGTCACCTTCTTCCGCACGCTCGGCAGCGCTTTCGGCACCGCGGTCTTCGGCACCATCTACGCGAACACACTGGGACCGGAGCTGGAGACCGCGATCCCGGAGGCCGCACGGGCCACCGGAGCGGACCCGGCGCAGGTGGCGAAGGCCGCGCAGAGCCCCCAAGGAGTGCACGGACTGGATCCGGCGACGGCCGCGCCGATCATCGAGGCGTACGCGCAGGCCCTGCACACGGTGTTCCTGTGGACGGTGCCGGTCGCGCTGTTCGGGTTCGTCGTCGCCCTCTTCCTCAAGCAGGTCCGGCTGCGCGACAGCGCCCGGGCCGGCTCGACGGACATGGGCGACGGCTTCGGCTCGCCGGCCACGGCCTCCGGGGACTCGGCGAAGCTGCTGGAGCTGGCCGTCGGCAAACTCGTACGGAGCATGGGGCCGGACACGGCGCGCGGGATCGTCGGCGGCTCGGACACCCGCCTGGACATCGCGGGGGCGTGGGCGGTGATGCAGGTGGACCTGCTGACCCGGACGGTCGGGTACGCGAGCCTCGGCCTGGTCGCCGCACGCCGCTCGCTCCCGCCGGAAGTGCTGCTGCCGGTCTTCGAACGGATGGTGGACGAGGGGTACCTGACCCGGGAGAACGACTTCGTCTCGCTGACCCCGGCGGGGGAGCGGGAGGCGGGCGTCATCTCGCGCGCCTGGGGCACATGGCTCGGCGACCGGTTGGAGAAGGACCGCGGCCGGCCGCGCAGCGCGGAACTGCGGGCAGCCGCGGACGCGATCGCCAAGCGGCTGCTGGCGGAGGACCTGGGCGACGGCAACTTCGCGCCGAGGCCGACCGCGGGGGCGGCGACCTGATCGGGGGGAGGCGGGGCGGGGCGGGGCGGGTCGGGCAGACGGGTCAGGGGCGGCGGGTCAGGGGCGGGGTGGGCGTTCCGCTGTCGGGTGGTCGGGTGTCGGGCGGTCGGGTGTCGGGCGGTCGGTCATCGGGTGGTCGGGGAGTTCCCTCGCCGCGGCCTGCTCGAAGCCCTCCCCGGCATCCACCTTTCCGCCGGGGAGTTCCCAGCGGCCGTCGTGGGCCAGGCCGAGCAGGACCCGGCCGTCGGCGTCGAGCACGACGAGGCCGACGCCGACGACGGCGTTCGGCCGGGGAGCGGCGCGTACCCAGGGCTCGGGGGACGACGCGGCGGCGCTGGGTGTGGTGGGTGTGGAGCGTCCAGTGGGTTCGGCGGGGTCCGGGACCATGGATCCATTTGCCGATTCGGCAAGAACTTTTGTCAAGCGGGGCGCGTGCGGGTGACGCTCGGGGCCATCCCCGGAGCGGGGCACGGGCGGGCAGGCTGGACAGGACGGGCGTGATGGATGTGGCGGGCGTGACGGGTGTGACGGGTGTGACGGGTGGGCTCGGTGGGGTGGGCGACGCCGACGTCGTGGTCGTGGGTGGTGGGGCCGCCGGGCTCGCCGGCGCGCTGACCCTGGCCAGGGCCCGGCGTTCGGTACTGGTGCTGGACTCCGGCAGCCCGCGCAACGCCGCCGCCACGCACCTGCACGGGTACCTGGGGCACGACGGCACGAGCCCCGCCGAGTTGTTGGCCCGCGGCCGGGCGGAGGTGCTGGGGTACGGGGCCCGGATCCGGTCCGGGGCCGCCGGTACCGTCGTCGCCGCCGACCGCGTACCCGGCGGGGGTTTCCTGGTCCGGTGCGGGGACGGCTCGGTCGTACGGGCGGGCCGGCTGCTGGTCGCGACCGGACTGCTGGACGAACTGCCGCCCGTACCGGGGCTCCGGGACCGCTGGGGGCGGGACGTGTTGCACTGCCCGTACTGCCACGGCTGGGAGGTACGGGACCTGCCCCTCGCCGTGCTGGCCACCGGGCCGATCGCCGTGCACCAGGCGGGGCTCTGGCGTCAGTGGAGCGACCGGGTGACACTGCTGGGCCACGCCTGGGCGCCGGGACCGGACGAGCGCGAGCTGCTCGCCGCCCGGGGGGTCGAGGTGGTCGAGGGCGAGGTGACGGGCCTGGACGTGGGTACGGACGACCGGCTGGCCGGAGTCGTGCTGGCGGGCGGCCGGTCGGTGGCCTGTCGGGCGCTGGTGGTGGCTCCGCGGTTCACCGCCCGATCGGGGGTGTTGACCGGCCTGGGGCTGCCGGTGGCCACGGTCGAGCGGGACGGCCGGGCGCTCGGAACCTGTGTGGACTCGGACCCGCGGACCGGGGCGACGGCGCTGCCCGGGGTGTGGGCGGCGGGCAACGTGACGGCCCCGATGGAGCAGGTGGCGGGCGCCGCCGCACAAGGAGTACGGGCGGCCGTCGCCATCAACACCGACCTGATCGAGGAGGAGACCCGCCGTGCGCTGCGGGCCGGGCGGGGCGAAACGGGCTGACCTTCCCTCGCCTCCGCCGCGCGGCCCCGCGACGATCTCGACCGTCACCGAATTCCGCGCCTCTTGCGCTGGTGCACGCGCTCGTGCGGTGCGATGGGGACATGTGTGCGGGTTTCGGTCACCTGCCGGCCGTGCAGGCTCTGATCCGTGTGATCGTCGTACGGTTCCTTGGCTCAGGGGGGCTCCATGGCACATGTCCTGATCATCGGCGGAGGCATCGGCGGACAGGCGACCGCGCTGCTCGCCGCCCGGCGCGGCCACACCGTGGAACTCTTCGAACGCGACACCCGCGCCCCCGGTACCGCCCTCGACCGGGACTTCTTCGGCTGGCGCCGCCCGACCGTGCCCCAGGCCACCCAGCCGCACGCGCTGCTCGGCGCCGCACGCAACGTGCTGCGCGTGGAACTGCCCGACGTCCACGCGGAGATGCTGCGGCTCGGGGCCCGTGAACGACACGAACTCGACTGGTTCGACACCCGCCCGCCCACCCGCCCCGGCGACGAGGACCTCGTCATGCTCCAGGCCCGGCGCATCGTCTTGGAGAGCGCGCTGGCCAGCGCCCTGCGCGCCGAGTCCGAGGTGGTCGCCCGCCACGGGGAACCGGTCACCGGGCTGACCACGGTCGTCGGGCCCGACGGGATCCGGGTCACCGGGGTGACCGCGCCGACCGGGAGGTTCTCGGGGGACCTCGTGGTCGACGCGGGCGGGCGCCGGGGCGGTGTCGAACGCTTCCTGGCCGAGGCGGGCTGCCGGCCCGTCGTCGTGGAACGGCACCGCACGGGGCTGGCGTACTTCTGCCGCTGGTACCGGTTGCCCGACGGCATGGACGAAGGGCCGCGCCGCCCCTGGGCGGTCACCGGCGGGGCGTTCGCCGGGTGCGCCGTCTTCCCCGCCGACAACCGGGTCTTCGCCGTCACGCTGTTCGTGCACACGGGAGACCCCACGCGCGCCGCGCTGCGCGACCCCGAGGTGTTCGAGGCCGCCGCCCGCGCCTTCCCTCCCGGGGCCGCCTGGCTGGGCCTGGGCGGCGAACCGCTGTCCGACGTCCTGGCCGCCGCGAGCCTGGACAACCGCTGGTCCGCGCCGGCCGACGAGCAGGGGCCGGTGGTGAGCGGACTGGTGCCCGTCGGGGACGCCATCACCCACACCAACCCGACGCTCGGACAGGGGACGTCGCTCGCCCTGTGGGCCGCGAGTCGGGTGGCGCGTACGGCGCACCAGGAGCCGGGGTCGTACCGGTTCGCCGCCGACTACCACGCCTGGGCGCTTCGGACGCTGAAGCCGTGGTTCGACTTCCAGGTGGTGGCCGACACGGCCATCGGGGAGCGGTTCGCGACCAGGGCGAGTCGGACGGGGACCGCCCGCGAGGTGGCCGCACTGTTCGACTGCGCGCTGGAGGACCCGGAGGTGATGCGGGCCCGGGCCCGCGTGCGCCACCTGGCCGACCCGCCGGAACGGGCTTACGCGGACCCGGAGATCAGGGCGCGCGTGGCGCGCTGGCTCGCGGAGCGGCCGGACTACGCGCCGAACGCGGTCGGACCGGATCGCGCCGAATGGGAGAAGCTGACGGCGGGGTGAGGGGGAGGGTGAGGGTGGAGGCGAGATGAGACTGGCGGTGGGGGTGAGTCTGGGGGTGGGGGTGCGTCTGGGGGTGGGGGTGAGTCTGGGGGTGGGGGTGCGTCACTCTCTGGTGCCGGGGGGCGCCTCGGTTCCGAGCACCTCGGCGAGGTCGTAGCGGACGACCTCCTCCAACTGGCCGTACGTACAGCTCTGCGGCGTCCGGTCGGGCCGCCAGCGGCGGAACTGCGCGGTGTGCCGGAACCGGTCGCCCTCCATGTGGTCGTACTTCACCTCGCAGACGCGCTCCGGGCGCAGCGGCACCCAGGACAGGTCCTTCTTGCCGGTCCACCGGCTCTGCGCGCCGGGCAACCGGGCGCTCTCGTGCGCGGACTCCTCGGCCCACGCCGCCCACGGGTGACCGTCGGGGTCAGGCATGCGCAGCGGTTCGAGTTCGTCGATGAGCTCGGCGCGGCGCTTCATCGGGAAGGCGGCGCACACGCCGACGTGTTGGAGGGCGCCGTGGTCGTCGTACAGGCCGAGGAGCAGCGATCCGACAATCGGACCGCTCTTGTGGAAACGAAAACCCGCGAGGACGACGTCGGCCGTACGCTCGTGCTTGATCTTGAACATGAGGCGGGCGTCCGGCCGGTAGGGGAGATCGAGGGGTTTGGCGATCACCCCGTCGAGCCCGGCGCCCTCGAACAGCTCGAACCACTCCTGGGCCTGTGCGAGGTCGGTGGTCGCGGGCGCGAGGTGGACGGGGGGTCGAGCGGTGGAAAGGGCTTGGGTGAGGAGCTCGCGACGTTCGGAGAGCGGGGTGTCCAGGAGGGCCCGGTCGTCGAGCGCGAGCAGATCGAAGGCGACGAAACCGGCCGGGGTCGTCTCCGCGAGGAGCTTCACACGGGAGGCGGCGGGATGGATCCGCTCGGTCAGCCGATCGAAGTCGAGTCGCCCGTCATGGATGATCACGACCTCGCCGTCCACGACGCAGCGCTGCGGCAGATTCTCCCTGAGAGGTGTGACCAGCTCGGGGAAGTACCTGGTCAGGCTCTTTCCGGTACGGCTGCCGATCTCGATCTCATCGCCGTCACGGTGCACGATGGCCCGGAAGCCGTCCCACTTCGCCTCGTACTGCATGCCGGGTGGAATCTTGGCCACGGACTTGGCGAGCATCGGCTTCACAGGGGGCATCACCGGCAGATCCATGTCTTCGATTCTGCGGTGGTACGTCCGGCTCTGCCCGGTATGCGCGCCCGGCCGGGCCCGCATAACGTGGCGCACATGGGTGCTGCGGGCAATGCCATCGAGTTGGAAGCGGGAGGGCGGACGGTCCGGCTGTCCAGCCCCGACAAGGTCTACTTTCCGGAGCGCGGCCTCACCAAGCGGGACGTCGCCGAGTACTACCTCGCCGTCGCGCCCGGGATCACCCGCGCCCTGCGCAACCGCCCCACCACGTTGGAGCGGTTCCCGGACGGCGTGGACGGCGAGTCCTTCTTCCAGAAGCGGGCCCCCAAGAATCTCCCCGACTGGATCCCGACGGCCCACATCGCCTTCCCCAGCGGCCGTACGGCCGATGAGATCTGCCCGACCGAGCCGGCCGCCGTCCTGTGGGCCGCCAATCTGGGCTGTCTCACCTTCCACCCCTGGCCGGTGCGCCGCGATGACACCGAGCGGCCGGACGAACTGCGCATCGACCTGGATCCCCAACCGGGCACCGACTACCACCACGCGGTCGCCGCCGCCCACGAACTGCGCGCCCTGCTGGAGGAACTGGGTCTGCGGGGCTGGCCCAAGACCTCGGGCGGGCGCGGACTGCACGTCTTCGTACCGATCGCACCACGCTGGACGTTCACGGAGGTCCGGCGCTGTGCCATCGCGCTGGGCCGGGAACTGGAGCGCCGGATGCCGGGCAAGGTCACCACGGCCTGGTGGAAGGAGGAACGCGGCGAGCGGATCTTCGTCGACTACAACCAGACCGCCCGCGACCGGACCATCGCCTCCGCGTACTCCGTCCGTCCGCGCCCGCACGCCCCGGTCTCGGCCCCACTGCGCTGGGACGAGGTGGACGACGCGGAGCCGCGCGACTTCGACATCGTCACGATGCCGGCGCGTTTCGCCGAACTCGGCGACCTCCACGCCGACATGGACGAGCACGCCTTCACCCTGGACGCCGTGCTCGAACTCGCGGCCCGGCAGGAACACGAGCACGGGCTGGGCGACATGCCGTACCCGCCCGACTACCCGAAGATGCCGGGCGAGCCCAAGCGCGTCCAGCCGAGCCGGGCCAAACACGAGGACTGACCGCCCGGCGGCCGGCCCGGTCCCGCCTGCCCGGTCCCGCCTGCCCGGTTCCGCCTGGCCGGTTCGCTGCCCGCGCCGGCCCGGCCCCCCGCCGGACGGTCCCCGCCCGCCCGCCTGGCCTCACGGCCGACGGATACGGTGCGACGATGACCCTGATCACGCGACGCGCCCTGCTCTTCCTCGACGTCGACGGCCCCCTCATCCCGTTCGGCGGCACCGGATACCGGCAGGGTCCCGCGCCACAGGGCAACGAGTGCGACCCCGGAGGCGACTTTCCGGGCAGCAACCCCCTGCCGGCCCGGCTCGACCCCGGGCACGGGGCGCGCCTCACGGCGCTGGGGTGCGACCTGGTGTGGGCGACGACGTGGATGGGTGACGCGAACGAGTACGTCGCGCCACGCATCGGCCTCCCGGTCCTGCCCGTCGTGGCCTGGTCGGATCCGGTGGAGGAAGACGAGCGGGCCGACGAGGACGAGCGGGCCGGACTGCACTGGAAGACCCGCGCCCTGGTGGGATGGGCGGCCGGACGCCCCTTCCTCTGGGTCGACGACGAGATCACCCCCGCCGACCGGGCGTGGGTGGCCGCACACCACCCGGCCCCGGCCCTGCTGCATCGCGTCGACCCCCGTACGGGGTTGACGGACCGGGACTTCGCCGCCTTGGCCCGGTGGCTGCGTGACCAGCCGTAGAGCGTGCGCGATGCACCGGTGTTGATCGGGCGTTGATCGGACGTCCATCGGTGGCGATGAGTATCTCCGTCATGTCGATGAACACGAGTGAACGGCCCACCACCGCAGTAGCCGCCCCCGCCTGGTACGAACTCGCGCTGTGCGCCCAGACGGGCCCGGGCTTCTTCTTCCCGGAGCCGGGCTCCTCGCTGCGCGACGCGAAGCGGCTGTGCGGGGCGTGCGAGGGACGCGTCGCGTGCCTGGAGTACGCCCTGGCGAACGACGAACGCTTCGGAGTCTGGGGCGGCCTCTCGGAATCCGAACGCCTCGCCCTCCGCCCCCGCCGCTGATCAGGTCTGCGTCCCCTTCCCACTCCGCCGCCGCAACCCCACCCGCGAAGCAAGCACGTCATCCCCACCCGGCCGGCCCTCGGCGGGCACCTTGGCGGGTACGGCGCGGACCGGGTAGTGGCCGCCGACGGGAGACACGACTCCGCCGAAACGAGGGTCGCCCGCGAACCAGATCCGATCCGGATGACTGTTCTCGATGGTGGCCAGATCCAGCGGAAACGGGATGAGTCGGTAGGAGGCCGAGTACGTCTCCGAGAACGAGATGCTGATGGTCGCCTGAATGCCGGTGGCACGAGGCGCATAGGAGCAAACGTGCTCGCGCCACGCATACGACCGCAGGACCGCGGCCACGCGGTGGCGCCGGAAGTAGGCGATGAGCACCACGGGGACGTAGGGGACGACGAACACGATGACGACGATGAACGCGAGCCTCGCTTGCGGGACCAGCCCGAACCAGAGACACACGACGGAGACGAGCATCGAGCCGCCCAACCAGGCAACCCACTTGGTTCGCCGTACCACCAGCCGCCTGTAACCGGCGGCAGTGGGCGGATGGTCCCATGCGACCTTCGTCAGCAAAGGCATCACGAGAGCACCTCCAGGATGCGTGAAGTCCGCGGTCCACTCGTACTGCTCGGTGTGGGGTCCGAGAAGGTGAGGGTATGGGCGATCGCTTCGAGGATGTCGCCGTATGCCTCGGCGTAGTGGGTCGCCGCGCTGGTGAGGTCCAAGACGAGGACGTGTGGCGCGCACGCGTGCGCTGTCGCCACTCTCGCTTGAAACATCTCCTGCCCCGTTTCGGGCAGCGTGATGGTGCCGGTGACCAGACAGCAGGGGAGCGACGAGGGGAGATCGATGGCTCGGCTGGTCGAACTGCTCCACAGGACGGATCGAGTGATCGCGAGTGCGGTTCGCGCCACGTTCAGTCGCGGCAGGGTTTCGGGAGAGGGCCTCACGGTCAAGGAGAACAGGGACGTGGCGACCCCGTCGGTCTCGTCCGGATGCAACCCGATGGCGGTGTGCACCACCTGGTGATCGGCGAGTTCGCGCAAGCCGTCCATGAGCCGGCCGAGTTCCCTGCGCGCATCGGGGCTGTCCAGGGCGACTGCCATGTCATCGAGCGCGGCCCGGTCGCCGGGACCGATGTCATGGAAGCCGGGCGGCAGCCGGAACCAGAGGGGAGGCACGTCGGTGTCGCTCGTCATGTCCTGATCGCCGTCCAGAAGTGGGCCGACTTGGCGACTGCGGACGGGCCGTCCTCCACCGCGGCCCGGGCGCCGTCGACCGCCGTGGAACCTTGCTCGATCGTCTCGTCGTCGGTCGTGTAGCCAAGGGTCGCGGTCGCCGCACCCACCGCTGCCACACCGGCGCCGACCCGCTCCCTGACCTCGGGAGTTGACGAGCGCAGGGCCCAGGTGGAGAGGGGGTTCTCCACCTGCCTGAGGTCCTCGGCAGCAGTCCACGTGGTGCGGGCGAACGTACCCGCGCCCGGGGAGAGGCCGGAGAGGGCGCTGGCTTCGGGGACGGCCATCGCGGCGCGGGCGGCGACCGTTCCGGCCTTGGCGCCGGTCGCGACGGCGGCCACGCCCGGTACCGCGCCCAGGCTGTCGCCCAGCAACGTCACGCCGCTCTTCCAGAAGTCCGCGTCGAACTCGCCCTTGCTGATGCCGTCGGTCAGCGGCTTTCGGAACTTCGGGTCCGCGAGGTGTGTTCCGAGGGCTGCCAGGGAGAGGCCTCCGGCGACCAGCATCACCGCGAGTCCGGCCGGCGGGCAGAAGAGGGCCACGCCCGCCCCCACGGCGCCCAGGATGGCCGACGCGTTCGACAGGGCGTCGCCCGGGTCTTCCGTGATCTTGTTCCACAGCGACGCCAGCATGCCCCGTTCCTTCGGGGCCAGTTTCGCGGCCGCCGCGTTCAGGGTCTTGGCGATGGCGCGGGCCGACGCCGCGTGGTCGGAGGCGAGTTCGTGCGCCAGGCGGCGGGCGTCGGCGCGTGCCTCGTCGGTCGTGGCGGCGGCGGCCTGGGATTCGTAGCGGGCCGCCAGGGCGCGGTGGGCCACCAGGGTTGCGTGCCAGGACGTGAGGTGTCGGGCGGCTTCCGTCAGGGAGGTGTGGGCGGCGTTGAGGTAGCGGGGGAGTTCGCTCGACAGGGAGGCGCGGAACGCGGTGGCGGCCTCGCCCTGCCAGCTCGCGCTGTGCGAGACGAGGGCTCCGACGACCCGGCCGGCTTCCCCGAGGGAGGTCGCGGAGGCGCCGAGCTTCTTGGCCAGGGCCAGGACGGAGGCCGGGTGACCGGGTGCGGGGTCGAAGCCCAGCGCGGGGTGGTCAGCCACGGGCCGCGGCCTGGCGGAAGGCGTCGCGGATGGCCTTGTCCAGCTCCGCGTACTCGGCGGCGCTGCGGTTCACGCCCTCCCGTACGTTCTTCACGCGTTTGGTCAGCTGACGCGTGCCGTGGGCCCACTTCTCCTGGAACTCGTCGCAGGCGGCGTCGAGGTCGCGGGTGCCCAGTTGGTCGGCCCGGACGTGGTCCAGCGCCTTCCGCGCCTCCCGCAGGGAGACCAGCGAGGAGTCCAACGCCCGGGTCAGTCGGGTCAGCTGGTCGATTTCCACCTGGAGCAAGGTCATGACGCGAAACCCTGGCAGAGCCGTGCTCTGCCAGGGCAATCGGCATCACTCGCCCGAGCGAGCGGAAATCGGTCAGCCCTTGCGGGCCGCGATGCGCGCCGCGCGGGCGGCCAGACGCTCGTCGAACTTGCGGGCCTCGCTGTCCAGGCCGTCCATGAAGAGCCCGAGCTCTTCCTGAGCCTTCTGTCCCTCGGGGCCCAGACCGTCGATGTCCATGACCTTCAGGAACCGGATCACGGGGCTCAGTACGTCGTCGTGGTGGATCCGCAGGTTGTAGACCCCGCCGATCGCCATCTGCGCTGCCATCCGCTCGAAGCCGGGCATGCCGTGTCCGGGCATCCGGAAGCCGACCACGACGTCCCGTACGGCCTGCATCGTCAGGTCCGGGGCCAGCTCGAAGGCGGCGCCCAGCAGGTTGCGGTAGAAGACCATGTGCAGGTTCTCGTCCTGCGCGATGCGGGCCAGCATCCGGTCGCAGACCGGGTCACCGGACTGGTGGCCGGTGTTCCGGTGGGAGATGCGGGTCGCGAGCTCCTGGAAGGCGACGTACGCCACGGAGTGCAGCATCGAGTGCCGGTTGTCGGACTCGAAGCCCTCGGACATGTGCTGCATCCGGAATGCCTCGAGCTTGTCCGGGTCCACGGCGCGCGAGGCCAGCAGGTAGTCGCGCATCACGATGCCGTGGCGACCCTCCTCGGCGGTCCAGCGGTGCACCCAGGTGCCCCAGGCGCCGTTGCGGCCGAAAAGCGACGCGATCTCGTGGTGGTAGCTGGGGAGGTTGTCCTCGGTCAGCAGGTTGACGACGAGGGCGATCTTGCCGATGTCGGTGACCTTGGACTGCTCGGGGTCCCATGCTTCGCCGTCCTCGAAGAGGGCGGGGAAGTTCCGGCCGTCGCTCCACGGAACGTAGTCGTGGGGCATCCAGTCCTTGGTGACCTTCAGGTGGCGGTTGAGCTCCTTTTCGACCACCTCTTCCAGCGCGAACAGCAGCTTGGCGTCCGTCCACGCCTCCGAGCTGCCGAGGTGGGGAGAGGTGATTGTCACGGGTGCTCCTGGGGGGACAGCGAATTACCTACGGTTCCGTAGCCTACGGAGTCGTAGGTTAAGCGCGACATCAAGGCCAGCCAAGCCCCAGGCGGTTATATGTCCGGTTGCGTCCAGTTATCTATGCAGTTCTGAGGGGTGCTGGAAGGGTCTTGAGGGGCGAAATAGGCAAGGCAAATCACGCCACTGAAGGCTTCACCCCCTCCGGTTTGACGCGGGAGGTACGTGCGCGACGCACGCCCTCCCGCTCCGGGGAGTCGCTTCGGACGCCGTCCGCGATGCTCGATCGCGAGTTGATCGCACCCGCGCGCCTGATCGCACCGGCACGCGCCCGTGGACGCTCGCGCCCGCTCGTGGGCGTGCGGGGCCTTCGAAGCCTGCGGTCAAACGTGGGGGGTGGGTCACGGTGACGCTCTCGTTCCGGCTCCCGTACCGCCGGCGCCCGGACGGCGGTACGGGGGCAGGCACCCGCAGGGGGCGCCCCCGCGGCGCCGGGTGTGAGGGGCGGGTCCGGCGGTCGGGCCTCCTGGCGCCGCTCCGGGAGCGGCTTCATGAGTGCGAATCGGGAAACCGCTCCGGGGGCATCCGGTCGTTTCGGCCGTCGGGCCCCCGAGGGGGCGGGCCGCCCGCCGCGGCCACCGCTCGCGTGCGGTGCGGGCCGGCCGGCGGGGGGATCCGGAAGGACCGGCCGGTCAGGTGTGCCACAGGGATTCCCTGACCTCCTCGGCCGTCGTCGCCCGCAGTTCGCCGTCGAGCAGCAGCCACCGCGTGATGCCGATCGACTCCAGGAACGGCACGTCGTGCGAGGCCACCAAGAGCGCGCCCTCGTACGAGGCCAGGGCGTCCGTGAGCTGTCGTACGCTCGCCAGGTCGAGGCTGTTCGTCGGTTCGTCCAGCATCAGCAGCTGCGGAGCCGGTTCGGCCAGCAGCAGGGCCGCCAGGGCGGCGCGGAAGCGTTCGCCGCCCGACAGGGTGCCGGCCGCCCGGTCCGAGCGGGCGCCCCGGAACAGGAAGTGCGCGAGTCGTGCCCGGATCAGGTTGTTCGTGGCGTGCGGCGCGAACCGTGCCACGTTCTCCACCACCGAGCACTCGTCGTCCAGTACCTCCGCGTCCAGCCGTTGCGGCAGGAAGCGCGTCGGCACGTGCGTCAGCGCCTCCCCCGACACCGGCGCCAGCTGTCCGGCGATCGTCCGCAGCAGGGTGGTCTTGCCGGATCCGTTGCCGCCGACGAGCGCGATCCGTTCGGGTCCGCGCAGCTCCCACTCGCCCGTGACCGACGCCCCGTGGACGAGCCGCAGGTCGCTCAGGGTCAGCACGCGCCGGCCCGGCGGGACCTGTGTGGCGGGCAGCTTGATCCGGATCTCGTCGTCGTCGCGGACCGCCTCCACGGCCTGGTCCAGCCGTTCGCGGGCGCCCGCCAGCTTCTCGGCGTGCAGGGTGTGGTGCTTGCCCGCCGATTCCTGGGCCGCGCGCTTGCGCGCGTTCATGACGATCTTCGGCTCGCGCTTGGAGTCGTACATCTTCTGTCCGTAGCGCTTGCGTCGGGCCAACTTGATCTGTGCTTCGGACAGTTCGCGCTTCTGGCGTTGGACGTCGGCCTCCGCGACCCGGACCATCCTTTCGGCCGCCTCCTGTTCGGCGGCGAGGAGTTCCTCGTACTCGGTGAAGTTCCCTCCGTACCAACGGACTTCGCCGTCACGCAGGTCGGCGATCTGGTCGACCCGTTCCAGCAGTTCCCGGTCGTGGCTGACCAGGACCATCACCCCCGACCAGGACTCGACCGCCGCGTAGAGGCGGCGACGGGCGCGCAGGTCCAGGTTGTTGGTGGGTTCGTCGAGCAGCAGGACGTCCGGGCGGGCCAGCAGCAGGGACGCCAGTCGCAGCAGGACGCATTCGCCGCCGGACAGTTCGGCCACGGTCCGGTCGAGGCCGATCCGACCGAGGCCGAGTTGGTCGAGGGTGGCGAGGGCCCGCTCCTCCACGTCCCAGTCGTCGCCGACGGCGGTGAAGTTCTCCTCGGTGGCCGCGCCCGCCTCGATGGCGTGGAGCGCGGTGCGGGTGTCGCGGATGCCGAGTACCTCGTCCACGCGCAGGGCGGTGTCCAGCGTGACGTCCTGCGGGAGGTGGCCGACGGTTCCGGCGACGGACAGTCGGCCGTCCGTCGGGTGGAGTTCACCCGCGAGGAGCTTCAACAGTGTGGACTTGCCGCAGCCGTTGACTCCGACCAGGCCGGTTCGGCCGGGGCCGACGGTCAGGTGGAAGTCGTCGAGGACGGGGGTCCCGTCGGGCCAGACGAAGGACAGGTCGGTGCAGGTGAGATAGGCAGGGGTGTGGCTCATGGAGGCCTCCAGGTTGCGTGGTGATGGTGTGCAACGCGGGGGAGACAGCCGACAGGTCGAAACGGTCGGTCACGGGGTCACATGAGGTGAACGGTGACGGCGGTGACCAAGGGGGACTGTGGTCGGTGTCTCGGACCTCAGAAGAGCAACGTCCTGCTCCGTTTCGACGGCAATGGGGCGTACACGAAGCTACGGACGGCCGGAGCCGCCCGCAAACGAATTAACCGGTACGCCTCAGCGGGAGCCGCGCATGAGCTCGGCCAGGCTGTGGTCGACATCGAGGTAGAGGTGCTCCAGGCCGGGCGGGACGACCGCGGAGGCCCGCTCCAGGAACCGCTGGAGGTCGGCCGTGGTCATCAGGACGATCGCCACTCCCTCCGGGGCGTGGAACTCGATCGTGGTCCGCTCGGCGTCGTACGGGCGCACGCGTACGTCGCCGTGGCCGGCCGGCCGTTGCAGACCGCACTCCAGCAGCTCGCGCGCGAACGCCCAGGAGATCTCGACGCCTTCCAGCGTGGCCGGGGCGGGAAAGGCCATCCGGACGGCGAAGGGATCCGACCGGTCGTAGCAGAGCGTGACGGGCACGGTCTCGACCTTCGGTGCGGTGGCGACCAGTCGGGCCTGCACGGCCTGCTCGATGACAGTGATCAAGGCTCGCTCCCTTGCGGCGGATCCGTCGCCGGGGAGTGGGGTGGCTCCCGGCAACGGGATAGACGCCTGAATCGGCGAATCCGTGCACGCGGGATCGCGTGAGCTGTGTCACCGATTGGCCTGATGTCACCTGTGTGATCGCACAGGGTGACCGGTTGGCGGGTGTCGGGCAAGGAGCCGGGCCGGCTCCGAGGGTGCCGAGGTGGTCGCAGTAAGGCCGGTTCCCGCTCACTCCGCAGGCGCAAGGCGGGTCGCGGCGGCCGGGGAGGGACGCGGACGGGCGGGTGGGGGCGCGGACGGGGCGGGTGGGCGCGGGTGGCCGCGTAAAGGCGTGCGCGACCGGGGGAGGCGCCCTGGACGGGGCATCGGGGGTGCGTTAGCTTCCGGCGCCATGAGACTTCTGGGAGTTGGCATGTGCGCGGCGGTCCTGCTGGTGGGGGTCGCGGCCTCGCCGGCGCCGGCGGCGGTCCCGGTGGCGGGTCCGTCGGCTGCGTCGGAAGTGGCGTCGGCCGCGCACTTACGTGATCCGCACGGCGTGGGCTGGGCGTTGAAGGCGACCGGCAAGGACGCGGTCCGCTTCCGCGGGCTGGCGGCGGTCGACCGCTCCACGGCCTGGTTGGCGGGTTCCAAGGGAACGGTCCTGCGCACGGTGGACGGCGGACGCGCCTGGCGGGACGTCTCGCCGCCGGGTGCGGTCGCCGAGGGATGGGAACTGCGCGACATCGAGGCCTTCGACGCGCGGCGCGCGGTGGCCCTGTCCATCGGCGAGGGCGAGGCCTCCCGCGTACTGCGCACCGAGGACGGCGGGGCGACCTGGACCGAGGCCTTCCGCAACCCCGACCCGCGCGCCTTCTACGACTGCCTGACCTTCTTCGACTCCCGCCACGGATTGGCCGTGAGCGACCCGGTGGACGGGAAGTTCCGCGTCCTGTCCACGGACGACGGCGGCCGGAACTGGCACGTGCTTGCGGACGCCGGGATGCCGGCGGCCCTCCCCGGCGAGGCGGGCTTCGCGGCGAGCGGCCAGTGCCTGGTCACCGCGGGGTCGCGCGACGTCTGGCTGGCCACGGGCGGGAGCACGGTCGCCCGCGTCCTGCACTCGGCGGACCGCGGGCGCACCTGGCGGGTCGCCGAATCCCCGGTGCCGGCCGGCGATCCGGCCCGCGGGGTCTTCGCCCTGGCCTTCCGCGACCGTACGACGGGACTCGCGGTCGGCGGCGACTACCGCACGGGCGAGGCCTCCCCGAGGGCCGCGGCGGTGTCCGCCGACGGGGGCCGCACCTGGCGTCCGTCGGCCACCCCGCCGCCCGCCTACCGGTCCGGCGTGGCCTGGCACCCGTACCTCCGCACGGCGGCGCTGGCGGTGGGCCCGACGGGTACGGACGTGACGCTCGACGGGGGTCGTACCTGGCGGGCGCTGGACGCGGGCTCGTACGACACGGTCGACTGCGCGACGGACGGCGGCTGCTGGGCGTCGGGCGAGAAGGGGCGGGTGGCGCGGCTGGAGCGGCGGTGACGCCCTTCCGGGCGAGCTCGGCCCGCCGGCCCCGGCGCCCGGCCCGACGCGAAGCCCCGCCTCGCGCCCCGCCATCCGCCCGTCTCGCCATCCGCCCGTCTCGCCATCCGGTCGGCGCGCCATCCGTTCGCCGGGGCGCCCGCCCCGCTACGTGGCCGGGTTCTCGCGGACCGTCGTGAGGTCCGCCGAGGTCTTGGTGGCGATGAATTCGGTGATCCGGTAGGTGCACACGCCCGCCACCGTGAAGGGGTCCTCGGTCGCGATCTGCTCGATCTCGGCGCGGGAGACCCCGCCGGCCAGGATGATCCCGCCGTCGCGCGGGACCTTGCGGCCCGAGGCGAGGAAGACGCCGGAGGCGTAGTGGCCGTCCAGCCAGGCGATGTGCGCGTCCATTTCCTCTTCGACGGATTCGACGGGCGCGGTGTAGGTGAGCTCCATGACGAACATGATCGCCAGGCTACTCTCGGACCATCATGACGAGTGCGAAGACCCCCGCCGACGAGGCCGAGGCCCGGGCGATACAGGACGAACTGCGCAAGAGCGTGGTGCTGGACGAGGCCGGGCCGCCGGTCGGGAGCGGCCTCGTCGCGGGCGTGGACGTCGCCTACGACGACGAGCGCGACCTCGTGGCGGCCGCCGCAGTGGTCCTGGACGCCGCCACCCTGGAAGTGGTCGAGGAGGCCACGGCCGTGGGGCACGTCAGCTTCCCCTACGTGCCGGGACTGCTCGCGTTCCGCGAACTGCCGACCGTCCTGGCCGCGTTGGAGGCCCTGACCGTCACCCCGGGGCTGGTCGTCTGCGACGGCTACGGGCTGGCCCACCCGCGCGGCTTCGGCCTCGCCTGCCACCTCGGGGTGGTCACCGGACTGCCCAGCATCGGGGTCGCGAAGAACCCGTTCACCTTCACGTACGAGGAACCGCGCGCCCGCCGCGGCGACACCTCCCCGCTGCTCGCGCCCGACGGGGCCGTCGTCGGCCGGGCGCTGCGCACGCAGGACGGGATCAAGCCGGTGTACGTGTCGGTGGGGCACCGGGTCTCGCTCGACAACGCCTGCGCGCACACGCTCGCGCTGAGCCCCCGCTACCGGATTCCGGAGACGACCCGACGCGCCGACTCCCTGTGTCGGCGCGCCCTGCGGGAAGCCGTCGCGGAGTAGGCCCGGGCCGGCCGGGCCGGCAAGAGCCCGCCGCCCGGGCCGGCAAGTGCCGGCAGGAGCCCGCCGCCCCTCGGGCCGGCAGGACCCGCCGACCCCGGGCAGGCAGGTGCCGGCCGGAGCCCGCCGCCCGCACCGACCGGCCCGACCCACGCGCCCGCCCCGGGCTCCCCCGAGCCCTCAGTCCTCGGCCGCGACCCGGAAGCGGATGCCCGTCTTCTGGAGCCGGTCCAGGAGCGCGTCGCCCATGGCCACCGCCGTGGTGAGCTGGCCGGCGGTGTCCGGCAGGGCGTCGTGGGCCAGACAGAGCGCCGACTCCGCGAGCATCTTCGCGGTCTCCCCGTAGCCGGGGTCGCCGCCCGAGACCTCCGTGAACACCCGGCGGCCCCCGCCCGTACCGACGAAGCGGACCGTGAACCAGCTGCGGGCGCGTCGCTCGGCGTCGGGTCCGCGGCCCGGCTCCCAGCGGCTCATCAGCAGGCGTCGGGCCGCGGGCACCTGGGCCAGGGCGGCCGTCGTCGCCACCGCCACCGAGCCGCCCACCGCGATCGGCAGGTGCTTGACCGAGGCGTGGTGGCGGTAGCGGAAGTCCGGCCCGTACCGTTCCAGCGCGGCCGCCGAACGGGCCACGATCGCCACGTCCAGGGTCGGCAGGGGCAGCGCCCAGGTGCCGGTCTCGCGGCTGTAGTGCGGGTGGCCGCCCGTGGCCCGTACCCGGCGCTCGGGCCGCCGCGGTTCGTGCAGGCGCCGCTCGCGGGCCGCGGCCAGGGTCTGCGGGCCCCGGCTCATGGCGGTGAGCGCGGAGGCCAGGGTGCCGCCGGACAGCATGGCATTGGAGCGCATGAACCCGTCCACGCGCAGCGGCACCCCGGCCGGCAGCCGGCCCACCGTGAAGTACGCGCCCAGGTCGGCCGGGATCGAGTCGAAGCCGCACGCGTGCACCAGCCGGGCGCCCGTCTCCCGGGCCCGCGCGTCGTGCTCGACGTACATCCGGTCGACGAACTCCGGTTCGCCCGTGAGGTCCACGTAGTCGGTGCCCGCCTCGGCGCACGCCGCGACCAGCTCCGCCCCGTACCAGACGTACGGCCCGACCGTGCTGGCCAGGACCCGGGTGGAGGAGGCCAACTCCCGCAGGGAGTCGGGGTCGCCCGAATCGGCGCGGACCAGGGGCACGGCCGCGCAGGCCGGGTCGAGGGCGGCGAGCCGCTCGCGCAGCCGCTCCAGTTTGCCGAGGTCCCGTCCCGCCAGGGCCCACCGGCAGTCGGCCGGGGCGTTCGCCGCCAGATACTCGGCGGTGAGTGCCCCGACGAACCCGGTGGCCCCGAAAAGCACGACGTCGTAAGCCCGTTCCGGATCGTGGTGCCGAACCCGCTCGTTCATGGACCGCTCCTCCCAGCTGGTGTCGGTGGCTGAGGCTAGCGTGAGGAACGGCTGTCCGTACGGGCAGGTACGCGCCGGGCGCGCATCGCGCGGGTACCCGGGGCCGCCTGCGGTGAGTGGAGGTGCTGGAGGTGTCGGTGAAGGCTGCGGTGCGCAAGTGGGAGGCGGTGCGGGGGTTTGCCCTCGGGTTGCCGGAGGTCGTCGAGGAGTTCCCCTGGGGGCCCGGGGACGCCGTGATGAAGGTCAACAAGAAGATCTTCGTCTTCCTGGGCAACACGGACGGGCCGCCCGGCATCTCCGTGAAGCTCAAGGACGAGGCGCTCCACGGGCACGCGATGACCGCTCCCGGTGCGGAACCGACCGGGTACGGCCTGGGCCGGTCGGGCTGGGTCTCCGTGCCGCTGGGGGAGGAGGGCGCGCCCTCGGCGGAGGTGCTGTGCGAGTGGGTGGAGGAGAGTTACCGCACGGTGGCCCTCAAACGGCACGCGAGGGAGCTGGACGCGCGAATCGAGGCAGATGGCTAAGCGCTTGCTCTTGTGCTGAGTGGAACGCGTTCCTAGCATCGCTGGTGTTACATCAGTTGTGTCACACCACGCACCAGGATGCTGGGGGCTCGATGGCAGCGACAGGTACCGGGCACGGGACCGCCGAGGGGGCCGGCGACGGTGGCCGCAACGGCCCGCTCGCGGGCGTGCGCGTCGTCGAGCTGGCCGGCATCGGGCCCGGCCCGTTCGCCGCGATGGTCCTCGCGGACCTCGGGGCGGACGTCGTCCGGGTGGACCGGCCCGGCGGCGGCGGACTCGCCGTCGACCCGACCTACGACGTCACCAACCGCAACAAGCGGTCCGTCCTGCTCGACCTCAAGTCCGCCGAGGGCCCGGCCCGCGTGCTGGACCTGGTCGAGCGGGCCGACGTGCTCATCGAAGGGTTCCGTCCCGGCGTCGCCGAGCGCCTCGGCGTCGGCCCCGACGTGTGTCTCGCCCGCAACCCGCGACTGGTCTACGGCCGGATGACCGGCTGGGGCCAAGACGGGCCGCTCGCGCACACGGCCGGGCACGACATCGCGTACATCGCCGTCACCGGCGCGCTGGGCATGATCGGGAACCCGGGAGAGCCCCCGGCCGTCCCCGCCAACCTCGTCGGCGACTACGCCGGCGGCTCCCTCTACCTGGTCATCGGCATCCTCGCCGCCCTCCGGCACGCGGGAGCCCCCGGCGGCGCCGGACAGGTCGTCGACGCGGCCATCGTCGACGGCACCGCCCACCTCACCTCGATGATCCACGGGATGATGGCGGCCGGCGGCTGGCAGGACCGGCGCGGGGCCAACCTGCTCGACGGCGGCTGCCCCTTCTACGGCACCTACGAGACCTCCGACGGGCAGTACATGGCCGTCGGCGCGCTGGAGCAGCAGTTCTACGACACCTTCGTCGACCTGCTCGGCATCAAGGACCTGGCCCCCGCCCGCAAGGACCTGGCCCGCTGGGGCGAGCTCCGCGAGAGCGTCGCCGCCCGCTTCAAGTCCCGCACCCGACAGGAGTGGACGGCCGTCTTCGAGGGGAGCGACGCCTGCGTGGCGCCGGTCCTGTCGCTGGGCGAGGCCCCCACGCACCCCCACCTCGCCGCCCGCGGCACCTTCACCGACTTCGGCGGGATCACCCAGCCCGCGCCCGCGCCCCGCTTCTCGGTGACCGCCACGGCCGTCACCGGCGGGCCCGCCCTGCCGGGCGCGCACACCGCGTCCGTGGCGGCGGACTGGGACCTGCCGGCCCTGCTGGGGAAGGACGCCTGATGGAACTGTCCATGATGCTCGACTACGCGGGCGACCCGCGCCGGGCCGCCGACGAGGCGGCCGCCCTGGAGGCGGCCGGACTCGACGCCGTCTGGGTCGCGGAGGCCTGGGGCTTCGACTCTCCCACGATCATGGGATACCTGGCCGCCCGCACCGAGCGGATGAAGATCGGCTCGGCGATCCTCAACGTCTACTCGCGCACCCCCGCCCTCATCGCGCAGACCGCGGCCGGTCTCGACGCGATGTCCGGCGGCCGGGCCCTGTTGGGCCTCGGCGCCTCCGGCCCGCAGGTGGTCGAGGGATGGCACGGGAAGCCGTACGACAAGCCGATCGGCCGGACCCGCGAGACCGTCGAACTGTGCCGCCGCATCTGGCGCCGCGAGACGATCGACCACCGCGGGATCACCGACATGCCGCTCCCGCCCGAGAAGGGCGGCCGACACGGCAAGCCGCTGAAGATCCTCACCCGACCGGTCCGCGACCGCGTCCCCGTGTACGTGGCCTCGCTCGGCCCCGCCAACGTGGCGATGACCGCCGAGATCGCCGACGGCTGGCTCCCCACGCTCTTCCTCCCGGAGAAGGCCGCGGACGTGTGGGGCAGCGCCCTCGCCCGGGGCGCGGCCGAGCGCTCCCCGGAACTCGGCCCGCTGGAGACCGTCGCCGGCGGCCTGCTCGCCATCGGCGAGGACGCGGCCGCCGTACGGGACCTGGCGCGCCCGCAGATCGCCCTGTACGTCGGCGGGATGGGCGCGCCGGGCAAGAACTTCTACAACGACCTCGCCGTCGCCTACGGGTACGAGGAGGAGGCCCGGAAGATCCAGGAGCTCTACCTCTCCGGACGCAAGCGCGACGCCGCGGCGGCCGTACCCGACGAGTTCTGCGAGCTGATGACGTTGTGCGGCCCCGAGGGTTACGTACGCGAGCGCGTCGAGGCCTTCCGCGCCGCCGGGGTCACCATGCTCAACGTGACGCCCGTCGGACCCGAGCCGGCCCGGCTCATCGAAACCGTCAAGAACTGGCTGTGAGGAGCCCATCCATGAAGCGCCGGATCTTCGACGCCGACCACGAGGCGTTCCGCGACACCGTGCGCACCTTCCTGAACAAGGAGGTGCTGCCGCACTACGACGCGTGGGAGAAGGACGGCATCGTCGGCCGGGGGGCCTGGCTGGCGGCCGGCCGGCAGGGCCTGCTGGGCCTCGCCGTCCCCCAGGAGTACGGCGGTGGCGGGAACGCCGACTTCCGCTACGCCGCAGTGATCGCCGAGGAGTTCACCCGGGCGGGCGCCGCCGGGCTCGCGATCGGCCTGCACAACGACATCATCGGCCCCTACCTGACCTCGCTGGCCACCGAGGAACAGAAGCGCCGCTGGCTGCCGGGCTTCTGCAGCGGCGAGATCATCACCGCCATCGCGATGACCGAACCGGGCGCGGGCTCCGACCTCCAGGGGATCCGGACCACCGCCGAGGACGCCGGCGACCACTGGGTGCTCAACGGCTCCAAGACGTTCATCTCCAACGGGATCCTCGCCGACCTCGTGATCGTGGTCGCCAAGACCACCCCCGAGGGCGGGGCGCACGGCATGTCCTTGCTGGTCGTCGAGCGGGGCGCGGAGGGCTTCGAGCGCGGCCGCAACCTCGACAAGATCGGCCAGAAGGCCCAGGACACCGCCGAGCTGTTCTTCCACGACGTCCGGGTCCCGAAGGAGAACCTCCTCGGGGAACTCGACGGCGCGTTCGTCCACCTGATGACCAACCTCGCGCAGGAGCGGATGGGCATAGCCATGGCCGGCATCGCCGCCGCCGAGTACCTGCTGGAGATCACCACCGCGTACGTCAAGGAACGCGAGGCCTTCGGCCGACCGCTGTCCAAGCTCCAGCACATCCGGTTCGAGATCGCGGAGATGGCCACCGAGTGCGCCGTCACCCGTACCTTCCTCGACCGCTGCATCACCGACCACTCCAACGGGGAACTGGACCACGTCCACGCCTCGATGGCCAAGTGGTGGGCCACCGAACTGCAGAAACGGGTCGCCGACCGCTGCCTCCAACTGCACGGCGGCTACGGATACATGACCGAGTACCGGGTGGCGCGGGCCTTCGTGGACGGCCGCATCCAGACCATCTACGGCGGCACGACCGAGATCATGAAGGAGATCATCGGCCGTTCGCTGCTGGCCTGACGTCCCCCTCCGGCCGACCTCCCCGACCCACCCCTCCAGACCCTCGAAAGGCTTGACCAGTGAGCACCGAAGCGTACGTGTACGACGCGATCCGCACGCCGCGAGGCCGCGGCAAGGCCAACGGCTCCCTGCACGGCACCAAGCCGATCGACCTGGTCGTCGGCCTCATCCACGCCCTGCGCGAGCGCAACCCCGGCCTGGACCCGGGCACCATCGACGACATCGTCCTCGGCGTCGTCGGCCCGGTCGGCGACCAGGGATCCGACATCGCCCGCATCGCGGCCATCGCCGCCGGGCTGCCGGACACCGTCGCCGGCGTCCAGGAGAACCGCTTCTGTGCCTCGGGCCTCGAAGCCGTCAACATGGCCGCCGCCAAGGTCCGTTCCGGCTGGGAGGACCTGGTCCTCGCCGGCGGCGTGGAATCCATGTCCCGCGTCCCGATGGCCTCCGACGGCGGCGCCTGGTTCGCCGACCCGATGACCAACTGGGACACCGGCTTCGTCCCGCAGGGCATCGGCGCCGACCTGATTGCCACCATCGAGGGCTTCTCCCGCCGCGACGTCGACGAGTACGCGGCCCTGTCCCAGGAGCGCGCCGCCACCGCGATCAAGGACGGCCGCTTCGCCAAGTCGGTCGTGCCCGTCACCGACCGCAACGGCCTGGTCGTCCTGGACCACGACGAGTTCGTCCGCCCGGGCACCACGGCCGACACCCTCGCCAAGCTGAAGCCGTCCTTCGCGGACATCGGCGACCTCGGCGGCTTCGACGCCGTGGCCCTGCAGAAGTACCACTGGGTCGAGAAGATCGACCACGTCCACCACGCCGGCAACTCCTCCGGCATCGTCGACGGCGCCTCCCTCGTCGCCATCGGCTCCCGCGAGGCGGGCGAGCGCAACGGACTCGCCCCCCGCGCCCGGATCGTCTCCGCGGCGGTGTCCGGCTCCGAGCCGACCATCATGCTCACCGGCCCCGCACCGGCCACCCGCAAGGCCCTCGCCAAGGCCGGCCTGAGCATCGACGACATCGACCTCATCGAGATCAACGAGGCCTTCGCCGGCGTCGTGCTGCGCTTCGTCAAGGACATGGGCGTCTCCCTCGACAAGGTCAACGTCAACGGCGGCGCGATCGCGCTCGGCCACCCGCTGGGCGCCACCGGCGCGATGATCCTCGGCACGATCGTCGACGAACTGGAGCGCCAGGACAAGCGCTACGGCCTCGTGACCCTCTGCGTGGGCGGCGGCATGGGCGTCGCCACCATCGTCGAACGTCTCTGAACCGTCCCTGTATCCCAGACCCCGCCCCGACACGGCCCACACGGAAGTAGCGAACATGAGCGAGTCCACCACGATCCGCTGGGAACAGGACGAGACCGGCGTCGTCACCCTCGTCCTCGACGACCCCGACCAGTCCGCCAACACGATGAACCAGGCCTTCAAGGACTCCATCGCGGCCATCGCCGACCGCGCCGAGGCCGAGAAGGACTCCATCCGCGGCATCGTCTTCACCTCCGCCAAGAAGACCTTCTTCGCCGGCGGCGACCTCAAGGACATGATCCGGCTCCGCCCCGAGGACGCCGGTCTCGCCTTCGACACCGGCACCGAGATCAAGCGCTCGCTGCGCCGCATCGAGACCCTCGGCAAGCCCGTCGTCGCCGCCATCAACGGCGCCGCCCTGGGCGGCGGTTACGAGATCTGCCTGGCCTCCCACCACCGGATCGCCCTCGACGCCCCCGGCTCCAAGATCGGCCTGCCCGAGGTCACCCTCGGCCTGCTCCCCGCCGGCGGCGGCGTCACCCGCACCGTGCGGCTGATGGGCATCGCCGACGCGCTCCTCAAGGTGCTGCTCCAGGGCACCCAGTACACCCCGCGGCGCGCCCTGGAGAACGGCCTCGTCCACGAACTGGCCGCCACCCCCGAGGAGATGCTGACCAAGGCGCGCGCCTTCATCGACGCGAACCCCGAGTCGAAGCAGCCCTGGGACGTACCCGGTTACAAGATCCCGGGCGGCACCCCGTCCAACCCGCGCTTCGCCGCCAACCTCCCGGCGTTCCCCGCGAACCTCAAGAAGCAGCTGGGCGGCGCCCCCTACCCGGCGCCGCGCAACATCCTGGCCTGCGCCGTCGAGGGCTCCCAGGTGGACTTCGACACCGCGCTGACCATCGAGGCCCGCTACTTCACCGAGCTGGTCACCGGACAGACCGCCAAGAACATGATCCAGGCGTTCTTCTTCGACCTCCAGGCCGTCAACGCGGGCCGCAGCCGCCCGCAGGGGATCGGGCCGCGCACGGTCCAGAAGGTGGCCGTCCTCGGCGCCGGGATGATGGGCGCGGGCATCGCCTACTCCTGCGCCCGCGCGGGCATCGACGTGGTCCTCAAGGACGTCACCGTCGAGGCCGCCGCCAAGGGCAAGGAGTACTCGCGCAAGCTGCTGGACAAGGCGGTCTCCCGGGGTCGGACCACCGAGGCCCAGCGGACGGAACTGCTGGCGCGGATCACCCCGACCGGCGACGCCGCCGACCTCGCCGGCTGTGACGCCGTGATCGAGGCCGTCTTCGAGGACACCTCGCTGAAGCACAAGGTGTTCCAGGAGACCCAGGACGTCATCGAGCCCGACGCGCTGCTCTGCTCCAACACCTCCACCCTGCCCATCACGGGCCTGGCGGAAGGGGTCTCGCGCCCCGTCGACTTCATCGGCCTGCACTTCTTCTCGCCCGTCGACAAGATGCCGCTGGTGGAGATCATCAAGGGCGAGCGCACCGGCGACGAGGCCATCGCCCGCGCCTTCGACCTGGTCCGCCAGATCAACAAGACCCCGATCGTGGTCAACGACTCGCGCGGCTTCTTCACCTCGCGCGTCATCGGCCAGTTCATCAACGAGGGCGTGGCGATGGTCGGCGAGGGCATCGAGCCCGCCTCCGTCGAACAGGCCGCCGCCCAGGCCGGCTACCCGGCCAAGGTGCTCTCCCTCATGGACGAGCTGACCCTGACCCTGCCCCGCAAGATCCGCAACGAGACCCGCAAGGCCTTCGAGGCCGAGGGCCGCACCTGGGCCGAGCACCCGGCGGACACGGTCATCGACCGGATGGTCGACGAGTTCGACCGCCCCGGGCGCAGCGGTGGCGGCGGCTTCTACGAGTACGACGAGGCCGGCAAGAGGGCCCGCATCTGGCCCGGCCTGCGCGAGCACTTCACCAAGCCCGGCGCCGAGATCCCCTTCGAGGACATGAAGGAGCGGATGCTCTTCTCCGAGGCGCTGGACACCGTCCGCTGCCTCGACGAGGGCGTGCTGACCTCGATCGCCGACGCCAACATCGGCTCCATCATGGGCATCGGCTTCCCGGCCTGGACCGGCGGGGTGATCCAGTACGTCAACGGCTACGAGGGCGGGCTGCCCGGCTTCGTCGCCCGCGCGCGGGAACTCGCCGCGACGTACGGCGAGCGCTTCACCCCGCCGGCGTCGCTGGTCGCGAAGGCCGAGCGGGGCGAGACGTACGCCGACTGACCGACCGCCGCGCGTCCCCCGGGGCCGATGCCCCGGGGGACGCGCGGCGCGGGCGCCGTTCGGGTCAGGCGTCCTCGTGGGCGTTCCCGTCGGGGTTGTCGTGGGCGTTCCCGCGGGCGGGGGAGTGCAGGGAGGCGAACACGCCCCGGTGCGCGGCGCCGTCCGGCGCGCTCCACCCCGCGGTGACCCCGCCGGCGGCCCCGGCCGGGCCGGCGTCCGGGGCCAGGGGCGTCAGGACCCGGGCGAACGCGAGCCGGGCCTGCCCGGGGCCGGCGACCCGTACGTCCGTGCCCCGCGCGGAGTCCGAGACCTCGGGCCGCTCCGCCGGGAGCAGCGCCGGCAGCCCCGGGCCGTCGAACCGGGCGGTCACGGACGGGTCGGGAGTGTCCGACTCGCTCTGTCGCTGCGGCACCGCACGGCCCTGGAACAGGGCCAGCAACTCGGCCACGAGCACCGGGTCGTGGGCCCCGTCGTACACCCAACGGGTCCCGAGCACCCCGTGCTCGGAGGTGCCGATCAGCGCGGCGTCGGCGCCGTCCAGCGGCGCTCCCCGGTAGGTGAGCGGCACGTGGTACGCGGTCGGGCGCTCGCCCGAGTCGTCGGTGACCACCATGAACTCGATGCCCACCTCGCCCGCGGGATCGTCGAGCCGGAAACCGCCGGCCCGCGCCAGGTCGGGTTCGGCGCCGGTGGGCAGGTACCACGGCCGGTCCGGCAGCCAGGCACCCAGGAGTTCCAGCTTGCCGGGGCTCATCGTGGTCTTGTGGATGATCGCCATGGGCCAGAACCTACCCCTCCGGTACGAAGGCCGCCCGAAGTTCTTGCTTCAGTGAGCGTTGGAAGGCCGTCACCAGCGCCTGGACGACCATGGGTTGCATGTGCGCGGACAGCGCCTTCATGGACTCCACCCGTTCCGGATCGCTCTCGCCCTCCGTGAACGGACCCCACACCTCGTCCCGGAACAGCGCCGTCAGCTCGTGCGCCGCGGTCCGCGCGTGCTCCAGCAACACCGTGCGGGCGGCCAGGATCGTCTCGTACGCGATCGGCACGTCCAGCAGGGCCACCCCGAGCCGCAACAGCCCCACGTCCACCCGGAAACCGGCCGCGGTCGGCGCCAGTACGTTCATGGCGGTCAGCCGCCGCAGGTCGGTGTCCGTCAGCGGTCGCCCGGCCCGCTTCTCCAGTTCCTCCCGCGAGGACTCCAACGCCGCGTCGGGCGCCCAGGTGGCCACCAACGCCCGGTGGATCGCCAGGTCGTGCGGGCTGAGGTCGTCCGGCAGCGCGTCCAGGTACCGCTCGATCGCCGACAGGGTCATGCCCTGGTGCTGCAACTCCTCGATCAGGGCCAATCGGGACAGGTGCTCCGGCCCGTAGTGGCCCACCCGACGGGGGCCGATCACGGGAGGGGGCAAAAGCCCGCGCGTGCTGTAGAAACGTACGGTGCGGACGGTCACACCCGCCCGGGCGGCCAGCTCGTCGACGGTGAGCGTGGGTTGCGGTGCCTGGGTGGTCATGGTCGCCGCCTCGCTCTCTGATCAGCACAGCCTGTTTGGCACGACCCGTTCATGCACAGCCTGTCTTCGGCACAGCCCTTTCGGTACCGAGGTTCAACAGTATTGCTGTCGCACCAACGATGTGAAACGGCCAGGAGCTGCCCATGACCACGAACCTGCGACTGCCCGGACGACCCGAGGAACTCACCCTCCCCTCCCTGCTGGCCCGCAACGCGACCGAGCACGGCGACCTCCCCGCCCTCTCGTGGCGCGAGGGATCCGGTTGGAAGACCCTCGACTGGAGCGAGGTCCGCCGCAAGGTCGCCGTCCTCGCCGCCGGCTACGCCGCCCTGGGCGTCGAGCGCGGCGAACACGTCCTGCTCATGATGGGCAACCGCCCCGAGCACTGGCTCACCGACCTGGCGCTCGTCCACCTCGGCGCGGTCCCCGTCACCGTGTACGCAACCTCCGCGCCCGAGCAAATAGCCCACATCGCCCGGCACAGCCGGGCGCGATTCGCCGTCGTTGAGGGAGCCCGCGAACTCGCCCGCTGGGAACCCCTGTTGACCGACGACACCGTCCCCCTGGAACGGCTCGTCGTCGTCGAGGCCGCCGACGCCGGCCCCCACGCCACCTACGGCTCCCTGTACGCGGGCGGCGCCCGGCTGCACCGCGCCGACGCCTTCGAGAAGGCCTGGCAGGAGATCCGTCCCGAGGACCCGCTGACCGTCGTCTACACCTCTGGCACCACCGGCGACCCCAAGGGGGTCCGCCTCACCCACCGCAACATCATGCTCCAGGCCGTGCGCCTCGACGGCAACGTGGACCTGCCCGAGCACGCCGAGCACATCTGCTACCTCCCCTTCGCGCACATCGCCGAACGGGTCCTCGGCATCTACCTCCCCCTCCTGCGCGCCGCGCACGTGCGGCTCTGCGCCGATCCCACCGCCGTCGCCGCCGCCGTGCGCGAACTGCGCCCCGTGCAGTTCTTCGGGGTACCCCGGGTGTGGGAGAAGCTCGCCGCCTCCGTACGCGCCGTCCTCGCGCGGCTGCCCGAGGAGCAGCGCCGTGCCATCGAGGCCGCCAACGACATGGCCCGGGCGCGCGCCGGCCACCGGGAGCGCGGCGAGGCGGTCCCGGCCGCGCTCGAAGCCTCGTACGCCGCCGCGAAGGAACGCGTACTGGACCCGCTGCTCGGGCTCGCCGGCATGGACCGGCTCCTGTGGACGGCCAGCGCCACCGCGCCGATGCCGATCGACGTCGTCCGCTTCTGGGCCGGCTGGGGCATCACCATCATGGACGCCTGGGGACTCACCGAGACCGCCGGCGTGTGCACGGTCAACCGCCCGGACGACTTCCGGCTCGGCTCGGTGGGCCGCCCGATCGAGGGCCTGGAACTCAGGCTCGCCGAGGACGGCGAGATCTTCACCCGCGGCGCCACGGTCTTCGGCGGCTACCTGCGGCCCGACGGGACGGTGGAGAGCGCGGCCGACCCCGAGGGCTGGTTCCCGACGGGGGACATCGGTCGGCTCGACGAGGACGGGTTCCTCTGGCTGACCGACCGCAAGAAGGAACTGATCATCACCTCGAACGGCAAGAACGTGTCACCCGCCCTGGTCGAGAACACCGTCAAGGAGCACCCGCTCATCGGCCAGGCCCTGGTCCACGGTGACGGCCGCTCCTACCTGGTCGCCCTGCTCGTCCTGGACCCCGAGCTGGCACCCGTCTGGGCGGCGGCCCGGGGCATCGAAGCCCCCTCGCTCGGCGCGCTCGCCGAGCACCCCGCCGTCGTCGAGGAGATCGCCCGCGCGGTGACGGCGGCCAACGCCCGCCTCAACCGCACCGAGCAGATCAAGCGCTACCGGTTGCTGACCGGGGAGTGGGGCCCCGAGACCGGTGAGCTGACGCCCTCACTGAAACTGCGCCGCCGGGTGATCCGCGAGAAGTACGGAGAGCTGATCGAGGGGCTGTACGAGGCCTCGTACGACACGCGCTGACCCGGACGGCCGTGTCCGGTGGGCGCCGGCGCCCACCGGACCAGGGTGAGGGAATGTCGACACGACGTGCTCCCTCCACGCCGCCGCCGCGCGCCGAGACGGGGTGAGCGCCCATGGGCGTGCTGACGACCCGATCGAACGGCGCCCCGCCGGGGGCGCCCTTGAGGCCGTCTCCGACGATCAGTTCCGGGTGATACCCGGCCGCCTTCAGGAGGGAGGCGCGCCCGTCCGGGCTCGCCGGAGTGGGCGGGGGTGTCCACGGCTTGTCCGCCGGCGGACCGTTGTGCTTGCCCATGTTCTTCTCCCAACGTGGTGTGAAGGGTGCGAGGATGCCCGCCGGGGTGGGCGGGGCTCAGCGGATGCCGAGAAGGATCACGGCGAGGAGACCGGCGACGATCGCGACGGACACGACCTGCCGCAGCCGCTCCGTCACCGGACCCCGCTCGACCGCCGCACGGTGAGCGCCGCGGCGAGCACGCGCGCGATGCGGGCCAGGTTCCGGGCGTGGTTCCAGTTCGCGTGGTCACCGCCGGCGCCAACCGGGCCGACGTCGATGAAGTACGTCCACTCGACCAGGGCCGCTCCCACCCGCTCCGTTCGCTGATCGGCGGACAGCGCCGTCACCGCGGCGTACAGGGCCTGCCCCGCGGTGATCAGATCGTCGACGAGACGGGCCACGCTCACGGCGTCGGGCCGATCCTCGTAGGAGGTCAGGGCCCGCGCGGCGAGTTCCTCGAAGTGCTGCGTGTCGTCGGGTGTCATGGGAGTGCTCCCTACCGTCGTCAGTGGGTGGTAGGACGACGGTAGGGCCGGCACCGGGAGAGCAGGGACACAGATTGTGCCCCCTTGCTTACGCAGTCAACACGCCCAACCGGACGGCGAGTTCGGAGGCCCGTCGACGGCGCTGCGGAGACTTCGCCTCCGCCTCTTCCAGGATGATGCGGCGAGCATGCCCGTTGTACTGAATCGTCTCGGGCGCGGCCTCGTGGGCCTGCGCGAGCGTGGCCAGCGCCACGCCAGGCTGGCCGTCAAGGTGGTAGGCGCGTGCCTGCTCGATCCGGTGCCGGGCCCGGCGCGGTCGGGACGGGATTGTCTCCGCCTCCGCGCGAGCAGCCTGCCGTGCCGACTCCCCGCCCGCGTGCAACTCGACGGCCACGGTCACCGCGTGAGCGCCGATGACCGACCGGGAGAAGCTCGTCACGGGGTGGAAGTAGTCGAAGGGTAGGGACTCGGCAAGGGCGCGCGCGCTGTCCCAGTACCTCCATGCCGTGCCCGTCTCGCCCCGACGCGCGGCAGTGAGGCCGGCCTCGACGGTCAGTGCCCCCGCCACGGCCCGCACGTCCGCACCGGCGTCGGGAAGGAGAGGCGTCAGGTAGCGAAGCGTCTCCAGGGTGACGGCGTCGGCAGCGTCCAGGTGCGTGCTCTCGCGGTGGGCCTGCGTGGTCAGCCACGCGGCGAGACCGATGGCGTGCGGGTCCTCGGAGTCCTGGGCGGCCATCATGCCGCGCTCGGCCACACGCCAGACGAGAGGAGCATCGGGCTGGTAGGCGCAGAAGAACTGTGCAAGGAAGTAGACCTGTGCCAGCGAAGCCTGAGCGGCCTTCCGGTCGGCGACCGTGTCCGCCGCTCGGACCGTGGCCTGCGCGTCCTGGATGAGGTCCGGCAGCAGTGACCCGATGACGTCGCGGTGGTTCGGTGCGGAGTGCCGGGCCTGCCACGCTCGGGACAGGCGGGCGGACAGGTGCTCGGCAGACGGAGCCTGGCGAGTACCACCGAGCTGCAGTGTGTTGAGGGCCTCGCGGACTGCGGCGAACCGCGGGTGTCCGGGCCCGGTGAACAGTGCGATGTGGATGGACTGATCTCCCGTGAGGTCGGAGAGGTTTCCGACACGGAGTACTTCGGCGACGCGAAGGATGATCGGCAGAGCCGGAGTCTTCAGTCGGCCGGTCTCAAGGGCCTTGACCCACGATCCGGACCGGCCGACGAGGCCACCGAGTTGATCGCGGGTGAGCCCGCGGCGGTTGCGGAGGATCTGAAGTCTCTGGCCGAAGGCCAACTGTTCGCGGTACGGGTCCGGGGTGTCATCGGTGGACATGTGCCTTGCCCCTCTCCTTGCAGCTCGACACCGACAGGGTAGGGGGCAGGGCAGCCTTCGTGTGATCCAGAACGCACGAAAGCGCCCCGCCCGCCCGGAGGCGAGAGGGCGCGTCGTGTTTCCGGGTTACCGCGCTCAGCGGCCGATCGTCGGGTAGTGGTCCGACAGGTTGGTGTACGTGTACGACGTGCCCCAGCTGGAGACGGTCCAGGGCGCCGACTGCTCCTTCACCACGTTGTTCTCCCAGGCCGCCGGGCGGGCGTTGCCCTTGCGGTAGAGCACGTAGTCCAGGTCCTCGCGGGGGTCCGTCGGGTAGCGGTAGGTCGCGATCGAGTTCTGCGCCGTGTCGAAGGAGTACGGGTGGCCCGTGCGCGAGTCGGCGCCGGCCAGGTCCGCGTCCGCGAGCATCGAGGCGTGCTCGGGGGTGTGGGAGTCGACGTTCATGTCACCCGCGACGATGACCTGCTCGTTCGCCGGGATGTTCTTGCCGTCCAGGAACGCGTCGATGTTCTTGAACTGCCGGCTGCGCATCTGCGCCGCCTCACCCGCGCCGCACCCCGGGTCGGTGGACTGGGCGTGGGTGCCGACCACGTGCACCTTCGCGCCGTTCACGTTCAGGACGGCGTAGGCGAAGCCCTTGTTGGACCACCAGTCGGCGCCGCAGGCGTCCTTGTAGACGACCTGCTCCTTGCGGACGATCGGCCACTTGCTCAGGATGGTGACGCCCCCGTCCTCCGGGGTGGTGGCGGAGTAGGCGCCGCCCGTGGCGTCCCAGCCGCTCTTGCTCCGGCCCACGACCGGGGTCTGGTACGGGTACCGCGCGGCCGAGTTGGCCTTCAGCGCGTCCGAGGCGCCGTTGTCGAAGGCCTCCTGGAGCACGACCACGTCGTGGCCCTGGTAGAAGGATGCCTTGGGGATCTCCGCCGCCCGGTGGTCCTGGCCCCAGTTGGGGTACAGGCTCTTGCTCATCAGGAACACGTTGTACGTCAGGACGTCGAGCCGGGGGGTCGCGGCGCTCTCCGCGGCCGTGGCGGCCGGCGCGGTGGTGACGGCCAGCGCGCCGGCGGCGACCGCGGCGACGGCCGTGGCGACGGCGCGACGAGAGCGGGGCGAGATCTGCAGCATGGAGGTCTCCATCATTCCTGCGGGGGAAGATCGACGCCGTCATACAAGCAGCACCAGTTACCTCTGGGTAACACCCATGCAGAGACTTTCTGTCCGGGGGACGGCCGTCCGGTGCTCGCATACTTGTGTCATGAAGCAGACGGACCCCACATCCCCCGCCGGACCGACGGCCGCGCGCCGCCCCGACCCCGAGCCGCCCGCGCCCGGCGGAGTGCTGTGGACCATCGCCGGGGACGTTCGGGCGCTGCTGATGCTCCCCGCCGCCTTCACGATGCAGGTCGCCCACCCCGCCATCGGCGCCGGCGTCGACCAGTACTCCGTCTTCCGCACCGACCCCTGGGGGCGGGGCGAACGCTCGCTGCGCTCGGTCCAGCTCTGGGTGTACGGCGGCGACGAGGCCGCCGCCGAGGGCCGTCGGGTACGCCGCCTCCACAAGGAGATCCAGGGCACCGACACCCGGGGCCGGCGCTACCACTCGCTCGACCCCGCCTGCTACTCCTGGGTGCACGCCACCGGCTTCCCGGTCTACCTGTACGCCGGGCGGTACCTGCTGCGCCGCTTCACCCCCGCCCAGGAACGCCGGCTCTACCGCGAATGGCTCCAGGTCGGCCGGATCCTCGGCATCCACGACCGGGACATGCCGCAGACCATCGAGGAGTACTGGGTCTACTACCGCCGGATGCTGGCCGAGGAGATCGAGTCCACCCCGGTCTCCCGCGAGCTGGTCGCCACCGACGTGCCCCTGCCCCGTCCCGAGGGCGGCTCGCCGGCCGTCCGGCTCCTGCTGCGCCTGACCTGGCCGGTCCTGCGGGCGGTGTTCCTGCGCTTCCGCGCCTTCGTCACCGCCGGCTACATGCCCCCCGAGGCCCGCGCGGCCGTCGGACTGGAGTGGACCCCGGCCCAGGAGCGCCGGCTCCGGCGGTTCAGCACGGCCGTACGGCTCCTCGTACCGCTGCTCCCGGAACGGCTGCGCTACCTGCCCCTGGCCCGGGAGGCGCGGGCACGCCGACGCGCCGGCGCCCACTGAGGGACGCCGGCGCGAGCGGCCGAGCGGGATCCCCGGGGATCGGTCGAGCAGGACCCGGGGACAGCCGGGCGATCCCGGGATCCGAGGATGAGACTCAGTGGTCGTGGATCGAGTTCGTCGCGGCGATCTTCTTCCAGGACTTCGGCTCCACCGGCTTGACGGCCGGCGCCTTCAGCGACCGGGCCGACGGGGAGGCGGCGGCCGACGGGGCGAAGGCCGGCTTGCCGGCGGTGTACAGCCAGGTCTCGAAGAGCTGCGCGAGGGGCTTCTTGGAAATCTTCTCCGCGTAGCGGACGAAGTCCCCGACCTTGGCGTTGCCGTAGGCGCGCTCGGTCGGCCACCCCTTGAGGATCTGGAAGAACTTCTCGTCGCCGATCTCGTTGCGCAGCGCCTGGATGGCGATCGCGCCACGGTCGTACACGGCGCCGTGGAACTGGTTCTCCGCACCCGGGTCACCCGGCTTGACCTGCCAGAACGGGTCCTCGGCGGCGCGGGAGGCGTACGTCCACTCGGCCAGCTCCTGCGCCGTGCCCTCGCCCTCCTTCTCCGACCACAGCCACTGGCTGTACCGGGCGAAGCCCTCGTTGACCCAGATGTCCTTCCAGTTGTCCACGGACACGCTGTCGCCGTACCACTGGTGCGCCAGCTCGTGGACGACCACCGAGACGTTCGAGCCGTTGGCGAACTGCTTCGGGCTGTAGAACGGCCGGGTCTGGGTCTCCAGCGCGAACCCGCTGGGAACGTTCGGGACGTAGCCGCCCAGCGCGTTGAAGGGGTACGGGCCGAAGACCCCCTCCAGCCACTCAGCGACCTCGCCGGTCCGCTCCACGCTGGCGCGCGCCGCGCCGTCGTTGTCGCCGAGGTCCTTGCTGTACGCGTTCAGGATCGGCAGCCCGCTCGCCGTCTTGTCGGTGGTGATGTCGAACTTGCCGATGGCGAGCGTGGCCAGGTAGGTGGCCTGCGGCTTGTTCGAGCGCCAGTTGTAGCGGGTCCAGCCCAGCTTCGAACTCTGCGACTGGAGCACGCCGTTGCTGATGGCCTGGGTGCCGTCCGGGACGTTGACGGAGACGTCGAAGGTGGCCTTGTCGAGCGGGTGGTCGTTGCTCGGGAACCACCAGATCGCCGAGTCGGGCTCCTGCGCCGCCACCCCGCCGTCCGGGGTGCGCTGCCACGCCGACCAGCCGTCGACCTTGAACTCCGAGGGCTTTCCTGCGTACTTGACGACGACGCTGGCCTGCTTGTTCCGCTGGAGCGGCTGGGCCGGCGTCACTTCCAGCTCCTGGGTGCCGGAGGTGGCGAACTTCGCCTTCACCCCGTTGACCCGGATCTCGCTCACCTTGAGACCGAAGTCGAGGTTGAAGCGGGACAGGTCCTGCCGGGCGGTCGCCAGGAGGGTGGCGGTGCCCTCCAGGAGGTCCGTCTTCGGCTGGTACTGCAGGCGCAGGTCGTAGTGCGAGATGTCGTACCCGCCGTTGCCGCTCGCCGGGTAGTAGGTATCGCCGATACCCGCGGCGCCCGGGACGGAACTCGCCGCGGACGCCGGGATCACCAGCAGGAGGGAGGCGGCGAGCACGCTCGGGGCGATGACTTTCCGATGCACGAAGAGCTCCAAGGGGTAGGGGAGACAGTGCCGTTCAGGGGTCTCGTCGTTCGACCGTATTCACGCGCGGTGCCCCACGTCATGTCCATGGCCCCTGCTGTCACATGATCGCCATTCGGCCGTCACAGGCAGTCGGTTCCGACCTCCGGCGTGTCGGGCGCCGCGCACCCGACGGCGACCGCCCCAGCTCGGCACGGCCACCCCGCCGTGGCGGGGCGCGTACGGCGGCCGGCCCGGCCCGCCGGCCCGCTCCGCGAGAAAGTCCGGAAAGATGCGGGGCGGCGCGGGGCGGGGGTCGCGGGGGAGGTGGCCGGGAGGGGTCCGGCACCGGACTCGCAACCGACCACTTTCCGCCATACTAAGCAGTCGGTAACCTGCCGGGTATGACTCTTCCCCCACGCGCCGCCCGACACTGCTGGCACGCGGTGGTCAACCCGCTGCACGCCCTCATCTACTTCTCCCCGGACCTCGCGAAGGAGTTCGCCGCCCTCGGGGTCACCGACCGCGTCGCGGTCAACCTCGCCGGCCGGTCGGCCGCCATGGGCGCCGTCGGCCCCGGCACCGTGACCGCCACCTTCTACAACTACCGCCACGACCTCGTCGCCCGGCACCTGCCCGCCGTCTGGGACACCCTCACCCCCGAGCAGGCCCTCGCCGCCCGGCTCCGCGCCGCCGACGCCACCCTGCGCCGCCTCCTCGGCGCCGAGACCATCGAGTCCGCCGAACTCGCCGAGACCGCCGACCTCGCCCTGCGCGCCGCCGAGGGATGCACCCGACACGCGCGCGTCCTGTACTCCGCCCACGCCGACCTCCCCGTCCCCGAGGAACCGCACCTGCGGCTGTGGCACGCCGCCACCCTGCTGCGCGAACACCGCGGCGACGGCCACCTGGCCGCCCTGCTGCTCGCCGGCCTCGACCCCGTCGAGGCCCTGATCAGCCACACCGCCACCGGCCGCGGCATGACCCCGAAGTGGCTCAGGGCCACCCGCGGCTGGGAACCCGCCGACCTGGACGCGGCCGCCGACCGGCTGCGCGGACGCGGCATCCTCGACGCCGACAACGAACTCACCGCGCACGGCAAGGCCGTACGGGAGGCACTGGAATCCGACACCGACCGCCTGGACGCCGCCCCGTACGAACACCTCGGCGCGAGCGGCCTGGCCCGCCTGGGCGAGCTGGGCGGAGCCCTCGCCGCGAAGGCGTTCGCCGCCGGCGCCTTCCCCCCCGACCTCATCGGCAAGGCCTGAGGGCCCGCCGGCGACCGGCCCGCGACACGGCTCCCGGCGTCCGTCACCGGCACCTGCCACAATTGGCAGCCTTCCACGCATCCCATGCAGACGTACGAAGGCAGGCAGGACCGCACCGTGACGATGTCCATCGAAGGCAGGATCGCCGAGGAGCTCGGCGTACGGGAGCGGCAGGTCAGGGCCGCCGTCGAGCTGCTCGACGGCGGCTCCACCGTGCCGTTCATCGCTCGCTACCGCAAGGAGGCGACCGAGATGCTCGACGACGCCCAGTTGCGCACCCTGGAGGAGCGCCTGCGGTACCTGCGCGAGCTGGAGGACCGCCGCGCGGCCATCCTCGACTCCGTGCGGGAGCAGAACAAGCTCGACGCCGAGCTGGAGGCCCGGATCAACGCGGCCGACACCAAAGCCCGGCTGGAGGACATCTACCTGCCCTTCAAGCCCAAGCGGCGCACCAAGGCGCAGATCGCCCGCGAGGCCGGCCTGGCGCCGCTCGCCGAGGGACTGCTGGCCGACCCCACCGTCGAACCGGCCGTCGCCGCCGCCGCGTTCGTGGACGCAGACAAGGGGGTCGCCGATCCGGCCGCCGCCCTGGAGGGTGCCCGCGCCATCCTCACCGAGACGTTCGCCGAGGACGCCGACCTCATCGGTGAGCTGCGCGAGCGCATGTGGGGGCGCGGCCGGCTCGCCTCGAAGGTCCGCGAGGGCAAGGAGGAGGCGGGCGCCAAGTTCGCCGACTACTTCGACTTCGCCGAACCCCTCACCGCGCTGCCCTCGCACCGGGTCCTGGCCATGCTCCGCGGCGAGAAGGAGGACGTCCTCAGCCTCGACCTGGAGCCGGAGGAGCCGAGCGACACGCCCGGCCCCTCCACGTACGAGGGCATGGTCGCGCGCCGCTTCGGCGTGGGCGACCGGGGCCGCCCGGGCGACAAGTGGCTGGCCGACACGGTCCGCTGGGCCTGGCGCACGAAGATCCAGGTGCACCTGGGCATCGATCTGCGGACGCGCCTGCGCGCCGCCGCCGAGGACGAGGCCGTACGGGTCTTCGCGGCCAACCTGCGCGACCTGCTGCTCGCCGCGCCCGCCGGCACCCGCGCGACGCTCGGCCTGGACCCGGGCTTTCGCACCGGCGTCAAGGTGGCCGTCGTGGACGCCACCGGCAAGGTCGTGGCCACCGACGTGATCCACCCGCACGTCCCCGCCAACAAGTGGGACGAGTCCCTGGCGAAGCTGGCCCGGCTGGCCAAGGAGCACGCGGTCGACCTGATCGCCATCGGCAACGGCACGGCCTCCCGCGAGACCGACAAGCTGGCCGGCGACCTCATCACCCGCCACCCCGAGTTGGGGCTGACCAAGGTGATGGTGTCGGAGGCCGGCGCGTCCGTGTACTCCGCCTCCGCGTTCGCCTCGCAGGAACTCCCGGACATGGACGTGTCGTTGCGCGGCGCGGTCTCCATCGCCCGGCGCCTTCAGGACCCGCTGGCCGAACTGGTCAAGATCGACCCGAAGTCGATCGGCGTCGGCCAGTACCAGCACGACCTGTCCGAGGTGAAGCTCTCCCGCTCCCTCGACGCGGTGGTCGAGGACTGCGTGAACGGCGTCGGGGTCGACGTCAACACCGCCTCCGCGCCACTGCTCTCACGCGTCTCGGGCATCAGCGGCGGCCTCGCCGAGAACATCGTGGCCCACCGCGACGCCAACGGCCCCTTCCGCAACCGCAAGGGCCTCAAGGGCGTGGCCCGGCTGGGCCCGAAGGCCTACGAGCAGTGCGCGGGCTTCCTGCGGATCCGCGACGGGGACGACCCGCTGGACGCCTCCAGCGTGCACCCCGAGGCCTACCCGGTGGTCCGGGCGATGGGGAAGACGGCGGGCGGCGAGGTGGCGTCCCTGATCGGCAACGGCGCGGTCCTGCGGTCCCTGCGGCCGGAGCAGTTCGTCACCGAGACCTTCGGCCTGCCGACCGTCACGGACATCCTGCGCGAGCTGGAGAAGCCGGGCCGCGACCCGCGACCCGCCTTCAAGACGGCGACCTTCAAGGAGGGCGTCGAGAAGATCGGCGACCTGGCCCCGGGGATGATCCTGGAGGGCGTGGTCACCAACGTGGCCGCCTTCGGGGCGTTCATCGACATCGGCGTGCACCAGGACGGGTTGGCGCACGTCTCCGCGCTGTCGAAGACCTTCGTCAAGGACCCGCGCGACGTGGTGAAGCCGGGCGACATCGTCCGCGTGAAGGTCATGGACGTGGACATCCCGCGCAAGCGGATCTCGCTGACGCTGCGGTTGGAGGACGAGGCCGACCGTTCCCCGGGGGCGCCCCGGGACCGCGAGGAGCGCCGGGGCGGCGGCCGACCGCCGCAGCAGCGGGGCGCGGCCCCGCAGGGGGGCCAGGGCCGACGGGGCCAGGCGGGGCAGGGCGGCCAGAGCGGCCAGGCGGGCCAGGGCGGTCAGCGCCAGGGCGGCGGTCAGGGCCGGGGCGGTCAGGGCGGTCAGCGGCAGGGCGCCGGCCAGGGATCCGGGGCGCCGGCGCCCGCCAACAGCGCGATGGCCGACGCCCTGCGCCGGGCCGGCCTCACCGGCAAGGAGGAGCGCCGAGGCCGCTGAGGGCGGCAGTGCGTGAGATCACGTCGAGGATGGCCGAATAGGTTCTCCACAGGGGGACATACCTTGCCAAGCGCCTCAACTGATCTGTAGGGATGGTGGAACGCCCGTTCGTGACGCGCGGACGGGCTTCCGCATTTCCCCTCAGGGGCCGAACTCCTCGGGGCCGTCCCATGGCACAGGATGTAATGCCCATGCCCACGCACGCCTATGAACGCTGCCCGAGAAAGGGTCCGAAGAGGGAAGACATGCCCTATGGGAATCTCAGTCTGCGCAAACGGTGCGAGATCATTCTCGGCCATCTGGACCTGACGCATCCTTTTTCACTCGACGGCCTGTGCGCCCGGATGGCGGAGCAGCGCGGCCGCCCGATCCGACTGCACCCGCTGCCCAAGGAAGCCGCCGAGTCCGGGGTCTGCGGACTGTGGGTGGGCACCGCCCGCGTCGACTACGTCTTCTACGAGGCCCAGACCACCCCGCTGCACCGGGAGCACATCGTGCTCCACGAACTGGGACACATCCTCTTCGGGCACCACTCGCTGGAGGGCGAGGAGAGCGACGGCCGCGCCCCCGTGGTCCTGGGCCGCACCAACTACACCACCCGCCAGGAGCAGGAGGCCGAGATGCTCGCGAGCATGATCCGCATGCGCGCCGCGGGACCCGGCCCGCAGTCCGGCACCGTCCACCGCGGCGCCCTGGCCCGGCTGGAGTCCGCCATGGGGTACGAACGGGGTGCGCGCGATGGCGGCTGAACTGACCGCCGTCGGCGACTGGCTCGCCGTCCCCAGCGTGGTGATCCTGTGGCTCGCCGTCCTGCTGCGGGCCCCCGGCGCCCTGCGCTCCCCACAACAGCGCGGCCTGTGGCTCGCCGTCGCCACCGCCGCCGCCGCGATGACCTTGAACCTGCCCGCCGTCGTCGCCTACGCGACGAGCCGCGACCCCGCCTACGCCCACTCCGTCGGCCTGGTGCGCAACCTCATCGGCGTCCTCTCCGCAGGAGCCGTCCTCTACTTCGTGGCCGCCGCCACCCGCGGCCGGGGACTCCAACTCGCCGCCTGGATCGGCACCTCGGCCTGGCTCGCGACCCTCGTCGCACTGGACGCCGCCGCGCCCGCACACGGCACCCACACCATGCCGCCGGTCGGCGACCCCGTGCCCTCCCTCGCCTACTGGCTGGTGCTGATCTGCGCCCATCTCGTCGCCAACACCGTCTGCGTGTACGTCTGCCGGCGCTACAGCCGCCGGACCGAGAGCCGGGGACTCGCCCTGGGCCTGCGGCTGTTCGGGCTGGGCACCGCGCTGGCGGGCCTGTTCTGGTTCGCGTACCTCCTCAAGGCCCTGTTCGCCAACACCTGGGCCATGCCCGCCCTGCCGCTGATGATGAACCTGCACGGACTGTTGCGTGCCGCCGCGATCCTGGTGCCGACCCTCTTCGTGCTGCGCCGCACCACCACCGACATCGCCACCGCCTGGCGGCTGTGGCCCCTGTGGCGGGACCTGGTCCAGGCCGTGCCGCACGTGGTGCTCTCGGCCTCACGGGCCGGGCGGGTCATGGAACTGCTGTGGCCGCCCATGCCACGCCATCTGCTCGTGTACCGCAAGGTCATCGAGACGCGCGACGCCATCCTGATCCTCGGGGAGTACGTGGCCCCGGGCATACCGGAGCTCGCCCGCAGCCATGTCGCCGGCAGCCAGATCCCCGAACAGCGGCGCACCGCCGCCGCGTTGGCGTGCGTGCTCAAGGAGGCCCGACAGACCAAGCTCGCGGGACTGCCCGGCCGGCAGCCCGGGGACACGGCGGTCCTGGAACTGCCGGCCGCGATCCAGGCCTCCGGGGAGGGCGGCGATCTGGAGGAGGAGGCCCGCTTCCTCGTCGACGTCGCGGAGGCCTACGCCTCACCGTCGACCACCGGCTTCACCCCCTGACCCGACCTCGCCCGACCCGCTCCACCCGACCGTTCGACGACACGGAAGTGACGCTCCCTTGACCACCGTTCTGATCACCGGGGCCGGCGCCGGCCTCGGCGCGGCCTTCGCGCGCGGCTTCGCCGCCAAGGGCTGCGACCTGGTGCTCGTGGCCCGCGACAAGGGCAGGCTCGACGCCGTCGCGGCCGACCTCGGCCGGGAGTTCGGCGTGACCTGCGAGGTGCTGCCCGCCGACCTGCTCGACGCCGAGGAGTGCGCGGGCGTCGCGCAGCGGCTCGCCGACCGGGACCGCCCCGTCGACATCCTGGTCAACAACGCCGGCTTCGGGCTGCCCGCGCCCTTCCCGTACAACCCGATCGCGGACGAGGAACGGATGCTGGACCTCCTCGTCAAGGTCCCGCTGCGCCTCACCCACGCCGTCCTGCCCGGGCTGCGCGAGCGCCGCCGGGGCGCGGTGCTCAACGTCTCGTCCGTCGCCGGACTGCTCCCGACGGGGACGTACGGGGCGGCCAAGGCCTGGGTCACCGCGTTCAGCGAGTCGCTGCGCGTCGACCTGGAGCCGTACGGGGTCCGGGTGCTGGCGGTGGTCCCGGGCTTCACCCGCACCGAGTTCCAGCAGCGCGCCGGGATGGACGTCAGCGCCCTGCGCGAGGCCGTGTGGCTGGAGCCGGACGCGGTGGTCGCCAAGGCCCTGCGGGACCTGGCCCGCCGTCGGCCGCTCAGCATCACGGGCCGGCGCTATCAGGCGTACGCGCTCGCCGTACGCCACCTCCCGCGCGGGTTCGTCGCACGGAAGATGGCCCGCGAACGACGCGCCCCCGGGCAGGGCCCCGCGCGGTGAGGCGCGCGGGCGGGGAGCCGGGCCGCGACGGGGCGCCCGGCCCCGTCAGGGGGACGCTCCGCCGTACTACAGCTCGGCGACCTTGCCGTCCGCGACCTCCAGCCGGCGGGTCACCTGGACCGCCTCCAGCATCCGGCGGTCGTGGGTGACCAGCAGCAGGGTCCCCTCGTACGACTCCAGCGCCGCCTCCAACTGCTCGATGGCGGCGAGGTCGAGGTGGTTGGTGGGCTCGTCCAGCACCAACAGGTTCACCCCGCGGCCCTGGAGCAGCGCCAGGGCCGCCCGGGTGCGCTCACCGGGCGAGAGGGTGGCGGCCGGGCGCAGCACGTGCACCGCCTTCAAGCCGAACTTGGCGAGCAGGGTGCGGACTTCGGCGGGCTCGGTCTCGGGGACCGCCGCGCAGAACGCCTCCAACAGCGGTTCGTCGCCGAGGAACAGCCCGCGGGCCTGATCGACCTCGCCGACCAGGACGCCCGAACCGAGCGTGGCCGAGCCGGAGTCGGGGGTGAGCCGGCCCAGCAGCAGGGCGAGCAGGGTGGACTTCCCGGCGCCGTTGGCCCCCGTGATCGCGACCCGGTCCGCCCAGTCGATCTGCAGGTGCGCCGGGCCGAAGGTGAAGTCCCCCCGCCGGACGCTCGCCTCGCGCAGGGTGGCGACCACCGAGCCGGAGCGCGGCGCCGCGGCGATCTCCATCCGCAGCTCCCACTCCTTGCGGGGTTCGTCCACGACCTCCAGCCGCTCGATCGCGCGCTGCGTCTGGCGGGCCTTGGAGGCCTGCTTCTCGCTGGCCTCGCTGCGGAACTTCTTGCCGATCTTGTCGTTGTCGGTGGCCTTGCGGCGGGCGTTCTTGACGCCCTTGTCCATCCAGCCGCGCTGCATCGCGGCCCGGCCCTCCAGCGCGGAGCGCTTGTCCGCGTACTCGTCGAACTCCTCACGGGCGTGGCTGCGGGCCCGCTCGCGCTCCTCCAGGTAGGCGTCGTAGCCGCCGCCGTACAGGTTGACCTGCTGCTGCGCCAGGTCGAGCTCCAGCACCTTGGTGACGGTGCGGGCGAGGAACTCGCGGTCGTGGCTGATGACGACGGTGCCCGCGCGCAGGCCCTTCACGAACCGCTCCAGCCGCTCCAGACCGTCGAGGTCCAGGTCGTTGGTGGGCTCGTCCAGCAGGAACACGTCGTAGCGGGAGAGGAGCAGGGACGCCAGACCGGCGCGGGCCGCCTGCCCGCCGGACAGCGCCGTCATCGGAAGGTCGAGCCCGACGGAGAGACCGAGGTCGTCGGCCACCTCCTGGGCCCGCTCGTCGAGGTCGGCGCCGCCGAGGTTCAGCCACCGGTCGAGGGCCTCCGCGTACGCGTCGTCGGAGCCGGGGGCGCCGTCCACGAGCCCCTGCGTGGCCGCGTCCAGCTCGGCCTGCGCGTCGGCGACACCGGTGCGGCGGGCGAGGAACTCCCGGATCGACTCGCCCTCGCGCCGCTCGGGCTCCTGCGGGAGGTGCCCCACGGCGGCGGCCGGCGGCGACAGCCGCAGCTCGCCCGTCTCGGGGGCGTCCAGACCGGCGAGCAGGCGCAGCAGGGTCGACTTTCCGGCGCCGTTGACGCCGACGAGGCCGATGACGTCCCCGGGGGCGACGACGAGGTCGAGATCGGCGAACAGCGTGCGCTCACCGTGCGCGGCGGTGAGCTTCTTGGCGACGAGGGTTGCAGTCATGATCTGTCGATCCTATCGGCGCGGCGCGCCCGTCAGGTGCCCAGGACCCGTAGGCCCGCCCACAGCGCGGTGACCGCCGCCACGATCGCCGTCGGGGTGGTCAGGAGGCCCAGGCGGGTGAAGTCGCCCAAGGTCACCCGGTGTCCGTGCGTGTGCAGCAGGCGCCGCCACAGCAGCGTGGCCAGCGAGCCCGCGTAGGTGAGGTTCGGGCCGATGTTGACGCCGATCAGGACCGCCAGCACCGGGCCCGCCCCGCCCGGGGCGGCCAACGGGAGCAGGGCCAGCACCGCGGGCAGGTTGTTGATCAGGTTCGCCAGCAGGGCGGCCACCCCCGCGACCGCGAGCAGCGCCGGCAGGGAGTCGCCGGCCGGCAGCACCGCGGCCAGTCCGTCGCCGAGCCCGTGGTTCACCACCCCCGCGACCACGACCCCCAGCGCCAGCACGAACAGGCAGAACGCGGGCGCCGCGGAGGCCACGACCCGCCGCGGGGTGGTCTCGCGGCGCCACAGCGCCCGTACGGCCAGGACCACCGTGCCGGCCAGCGCCGCCCAGACCGGGCTCGCACCCGCGAGGGAGGCCACGGCGAAGCCGGCCAGGGTCAGCGCGAGCACCACCAGGGCGAAACGGGGCATCGGCGCGACCTCGGCCGCCTCCGGCACGTGCTCCGGCGGGGCGCCCAGGTCGGCGCGGAAGCAGCGCCGGAACACCGCGTACTCCACCGCGATGGCCACCAGCCACGGCAGGGTCATCAGCGCGGCGAACCGGGTGAAGTCGAGCCCGCTCGCCGCGAAGGCGAGCAGATTGGTCAGGTTCGACACGGGCAGCAGCAGGGACGCCGTGTTCGCGAGGTGCGCGGTGGCGAAGACGTGGGGCCGGGGCCGGGCGCCGAGCCGGGCCGCCGTCGCCAGCACCACCGGGGTGAGCAGCACCACCGTCGCGTCCAGGCTCAGCGTGGCCGTGACCACCGAGGCGATCACGAAGACCCCGCCCAGCAGGGTGACGGGCCCGCGCCCGGCGGACCGACGGGCCACGGCCGCCCCGGCGGCCCGGAAGAGCCCCTCGTCGGCACACAACTGCGCGAGGGCCAGGATCACGGCGAGGAACCCGACCACCGGCAGCAGTTCCCGGACCTGGGTCCACGCGTCGGCGGGCGACACCACCCCGAGCGCGATGAGCAGGCCGGCCGCCGGCACCGCCGCCGTCGCCTCGGGCAGACCGCGCGGGCGGACCACGGCGAAGGCCAGCACGGAGAGCAGCAGCGCGATCGAGAGGGATTCGGCGAGGACGGTGTTCAGGGGACTGCTCCGGACGGTTCGGGCGGGGGCGAGGTCGGGCCAGGACGGTCCGGACAGGATCGCATCCTGACCGCAGGTGTCCGGATAGGTGGGATGCCCGTCATTGCGGCCATCGGCCGCCGGGTCACACCATGGAGCCATGTCGTCGCGAAACGTGCTGGTCGTCCTCTATGACGGCGTGCAGAGCCTGGACGTGACCGGTCCCGTGGAAGTGTTCGCGGCGGTCGCGCGCTTCCCCGGGCGCCGGGGTTACGAGATCCGTACCGTCTCCCCGGGCGGAACGCCCGTCCGTACGAGCAGCGGCCTGACGCTCGTGCCGGACGGGGATCTGGAGAGCGCCCGGCCCGACGCGGGGACCACGCTGCTGGTGCCCGGCGGACGGTACACGGGTGACTTCGAACCCCGGATCACCGAGTGGCTGCGCGTGCACGGGGGTCACGCGGGGCGTCTGGTGTCGGTGTGTACCGGGGGGCTCCTGTTGGCCGAGGCGGGGCTGCTGGACGGGCACCGGGCGACCACGCACTGGGTGGTGTGCGATCAGATGGCCCGGGCCTATCCGGCCGTCACCGTCGAGCCGGACCCGATCTACGTGCGGGACGGACGGGTCACCACCTCCGCCGGGGTCACCGCCGGGATCGACCTCGCGCTCGCGCTGGTGGAGGAGGACCACGGGCGGGACACGGCGCTCGTGATCGCCCGGCACCTGGTGGTGTTCCTGCGCCGGCCCGGCAACCAGGCCCAGTTCAGTGCGCAACTGGCGGCGCAGACGGCGCGGCGGGAACCGCTGAGGGACGTCCAGCAGTGGATCGCCGAGCACCCGGGCGAGGACCTCGGCGTGGAGGCCCTCGCGGCCCGCGCCGCCCTGTCGCCCCGGCACTTCGCACGGGCCTTCCAGGCGGAGACGGGGGTGACGCCCGGACGGTACGTCGAGCGGGTGCGGGTGGAGCACGCGCGACGTTTGCTGGAGGAGGGCGCGGAGGGCGTGGCGCAGATCTCGCGGGCCTGCGGCTACGGCACGCCGGAGGCGCTGCGCAGGGCCTTCGTGAGGACCCTGGGCCAGTCCCCGGCCGAGTACCGCCGCCGGTTCGGCCGGCCGGCCCCGCCGTGAACCGCGCGGGTCCCGCCGTGAACCGCGCAGGCCCGGGCGTGGACCGCGCGGGCCCCGGCAGGACCACGAGGCACCGACACGACCACGAGTTTGCCGGGTGCGGGACCCCGCGCCCGGACGATCACCGCTCAGGAGGAGCCATGCAGATCGCCGTACTGCTCTACGACGGGTTCACCGCCCTCGACGCCATCGGACCCTTCGACACCCTCGGTCGCCTCCAGGGGGCCGAGACCGTCTTCGTCTCCGAGCACCCGGGGCCCGTGCGCACCGACAACGGGAGCCTCGCGCTCGTCGCCGACAAGTCGCTGGGCGAGGTGACCCGCCCGGACGTCATCGTCGTTCCCGGCGGGCCGCACCCCGAGACGCACATGCGCAACCCGGCCGTGCTCGACTGGCTGCGCGGGGTGGACGCCACCACGACGTGGACCACGTCCGTGTGCACGGGCTCGCTCCTGTTGGCCGCCGCCGGCCTGCTCGACGGGCGGCGGGCCGCGGGCCACTGGCTGTACCTGGACCGGTTGCCGGCGTTCGGGGTCGAACCCACCGGGGAGCGGGTGGTCTTCGACGGGAAGTACGTGACGGCCGCCGGGGTGTCCTCCGGCATCGACATGGGGCTCACGCTGCTCGGCCGGATCGCGGGGGACGAGTTCGCGCAGATCGTGCAGCTGATGACCGAGTACGATCCGCAGCCTCCCTACGACGCCGGTTCCCCCGAGAAGGCCCCGGCCGAGATCGTCGCGATGCTGCGCGGGCTCAACGCGGCGGAGGCGTCCAGGTGAAGGCGGGGGCCCGGCGTTCCAGGAACGCGGCCACGCCCTCCGCGGTGTCACCGCTTCCGGCCGCCTGATCCGACCAGTACGCGTCCCGGTCCCCGCGACCGTCCGCGAACTCCTTCGCGGCGCCCTGGGTGAGTGCGGAGCGCGACGCCAGGATCCGGGTGAACTCGGCGACCCGCTTGTCCAGTTCACCGGCCGGCAACAGCTCGTCGAGGAACCCGGTGCGCAGCGCCCGATCGGCGTCGATCAACTCGGCGGAGAAAAGGAGGTACTTGGCGGTCGCGGGGCCCACGAGGCTGGCCAACCTCCGTGTCGAGGAGGCCGGGTAGACGATGCCGAGCTTCGCCGGGGTGACCCCGTACGAGGAGCCCTCCTCGGCGAACCGGAGGTCGCACGCCGCCGCCAGCTGGCTGCCGCCGCCCACGCAGAAGCCGCGGATGGCGGCGAGCGTGGGCTTGGGGAAGGCGGCCAGGGCCTCCTCGGCCGCGACGGCCAACGCCTGCGGATCGTCGGATCCCGTCAGCGAGGAGATGTCGGCGCCCGCGCAGAAGGTCGCCCCGGCTCCGGTCAGCACGAGGACCCGTACGGCGGGGTCGGCCGCCAGGCCGGACAACAGGCCCGGCAGGGCCCGCCACATGTCGGCCGTCATGGCGTTGCGCTTGGCGGGGTGGGAGACGACGACGGTGGCGACCCCGCCGGCCACGCTGTGAAGGAGGGCTGCGTCCATGCGCCGGATGCTATCCCGGGCCGTCGATCCGATGATCGGGGGAGGGGGAGTCGGTCCGGGCCGCCCGGCCCGGTCGGGGAGGACGGGCGGGCAGCGGGGCAGGCTGCGGCGGGCGGGACGCGGGAGACGTCCGAGAAGAGCGCCTCGGGAGATCAGGAACGGTCGCGGAACTGACTCTGTCATACGCCATCGGTCAGAAAGCGTCCGATTGGCGCTGACTTATGGTCAGCTACGCGGTCCGGACCAGGCCGGTGCCCACTCTTGTCGCGTGGAGACGATCGAGCGCGAAGACGGGGGTCGGAAGATGGACGACAGCGGGAACACCCCGCCGGCGAAGGGGGGTGAGCCGGAGGCTCCGGCCGACCCCCTCGCGTACGAGGGAGTGTGGCGATTCACCGCTCCCGCGGTAGAAGAATCCGTTCCTCAAGCCCGCCGGGCCGTCCGCGACCTGCTCGGCCGGCAGGGGGTGCCGGCCCATCAGGACCTGGTGTACTCCCTGCTGCTGATCGTCTCCGAACTGGTGACGAACTCCGTGCGGCACGCGGCCCTGCTCTCGCCCGAGGTCGCGGTCGAGGTCGCGGTGGGCCGCGCGTGGGTACGGGTGGCCGTCGAGGACAACCACCCGTACCGCCCCAAGGCGCTGGAGGCGGACTTCGGCCAGACCGGTGGACGGGGTCTGCTGCTGGTCCGGGAGATCACGCTGGAGGCCGGCGGGATCTGCGACGTCGAGCACACCTCGACGGGCGGGAAGGTGATCTGGGCGGCGCTGCCGCTGACCGTCCCCGCCCACCCGCCGACCGCCGCCCCGCACGTGTGACCCGGGTGCGCGGGAGGCGCCGCGTCCGTGCGCCGGCGCACGGACCGCCGGCCGGCCTACCAGCCCGCGGCGTCCCCGGTCAGCTCGCGGATCGCGGGCCGGGCCGCATCGAGCACGGTCATGAACCACGCCGAGAACGGCGCCTCGGCATGCCGCTTCACCAACTCGTCGGCGGTGACGAACGCGGTCTCCCCGACCTCTTCCGGATCGGGCCGCAGCGCCGCCTGGGCGAGTCCCACGAACAGGTGGTTGTACTCCTGCTCCACCAGGCCCGACGCGGGGTCGGGGTGGTTGTAGCGCACCGTTCCCGCCTCGGCGAGCAGCGAGGGCGACAGCCCCAGCTCCTCGTGGGTGCGCCGGGCGGCGGCCGCGAACGGCGACTCCCCGGGGTAGGGGTGACCGCAGCAGGTGTTCGACCAGACGCCGGGGGAGTGGTACTTCCCCGGGGCGCGCCGCTGCAACAGCAGCCGACCCTGCTCGTCGAAGAGGAACACCGAGAACGCGCGGTGCAACAGACCGGGGGCCTGGTGGGCGGAGAGCTTCTCCGCCGTGCCGATCGTGTTGCCCGACTCGTCGACCAGTTCGAGCATGATCGCTTCTGGAGTCCCGGTGCCGGGGGACGCGCTGTTCGCGGCGGTGGCTGGTGTGGTCGGCATACCCATCCTTCGCTTCGGACTTCGGCCCTCAAGTCTGCCGTACAAAAGCGGCTTGTCCCCACTTCGGACATCAGCGCATGTCCGCCCCCCGCCGCGTGCTAAGCGGCGGGGGGCGGATCGCTCACGCGCCGGCCGGGCCGCCGATTCAGACGCCGAACGGGGCCGGATAGGCGATCGTGCCCGCCGGAACCGGAACGGTGTCGTCCAGCACCAATGCCATCATCGCCTCGTCGGGAACCTCGAAAGGCGCCCGGATCCCGAACCGGGACGCCGGCACGAAACCGAAGCGCGCGTAGTACGCCGGATGCCCGAGGACGAGCACCAACGCCTCCCCGCGCCTCCTGGCCTCCGCGAGGAGCGCCCGTACGACCGAACTGCCCGCGCCCGAGCGCTGGAGCGCGGGGTCGGTCGCCACGGGAGCGAGCGCGAGCGCCGGCGTCCCCGCCACCTCGCAGCGGGTCAGCAGGGCGTGCGCCGCCACCGACCCGTCCAAGCGCTCGGCCACGTACGACAGCCCCGGCAGCCAGGAGGCGTCCGCGCGCAGGGCGTCCACCAGATCCGCCTCCAGGGGGGTGTCGAACGCCGCCAGGTTGACTTCGCGCACCGCCGCGGCGTCGGCCGCGGTCTCCGGACGGGCCGGCCAGGCGCCGTCGCCCCCGGCGGTCACCGGGCGCAGGACGTAGCCCGTGTACCCGTACTCGTGGCCGTGCCGTGCCCGTACGTCGAGCTCCTCGCGCACGGCGGCCGTCGCGGCCGTCGCGGCAGCGGTCGAGGCGGCCGGGGACGGGGAGCCGGACGCGCGCACCCGCTCGCCGAGCGGGTCGTAGTACTCGGCCCAGTCGGAGTCGGGCTGGTGGTGGACACCCATCACCCGGTACCCGGCGACCTGGACGGCCGCGAGGTTGCGGGCGGTGGAGCGCAGCGCGTACTGGGGGTCCCAGAAGGCGCGCGCTCCCGCGGACGGCTCCTCCACGGTCCACTCGCACTCGGTCACCACGAGGGCGCCGCCGGGTGCGAGCAGTCGCCTCCACGAGGCGAGCGCGCGGTCGAAGCCGATGAGGTAGGCGGAACCCTCGGCCCAGACGAGGTCGAAGGAGCCGTCCTGGCAGGGCGGCGCCCCCATGTCCGCGCGGACGGCGTGCACGCGGTCGCCGAGCCCGCGCGCCTCGGCGGCCTCGCGGAGCTCGTCGAGGAAGCCCTCGTACAGATCGACCGCGGTCACATCCGCGCCCGCCTCGGCGGCGAGCAGCAGTGCGGCGCGACCCGGACCGCACCCCAGGTCCAGGACCCGGGGTCGCTGGGGCAGCGGCCCGCACAGGGACAGCAGGTGCCGGGTGGTGGCGTCGGAACCGGGGGACTGCCGGGGCAGGCCGCGGTGGAGCGTGAGGAACGCCTCGAGGAAATCGGGGTCGCCGAAGTCGGGAGCGGAGGAGGCGCCGGAAGGAACGGAAGGAACGGAACCGGTGTGGTCGGTCAACGTGAACCCTTGAACGGGGGCTCCGGCCGACGGGCCGATACGGGTGATCAGGCCCGGCCGGACGCCCGGAGGAGGACGGGGATGTGTCGGAGTGCGTCGCTGCCCGCGGCGGTGACCTCTGCGACGGTCATCAACCCACCTCTTTCTCGTCCGGTTTCTCGTCCGATTCCGATCGGGACGTGTGCGCGAGAGTCGTACACGTCTGCGAGGAGCCTAACAGCCACGCGGTTTGTGATCCCCGAGCGTTCTCGTCGATGATGATCGCCACCGGGCCCCCCGGCCCGGGAACATTCGGCTTGTCGGAGCGCAAACGGGTGGTGAACCCCCGCTTCCATTCATCCGATAGCCTCTGCCGACGTGCCGCCGCCCCACGCGGCGGCCGCCTCGTGTTCGCTGCAAGGAGTGGGTTCGTCTGCCGACCGTCATCCTCACCGGCCTGCCGGTCCCCGGATCACCGCTCGCCGACGAGCTGCGCACACTGGGCTTCGACGTCCGCTCCGTCACCAGGCCCGAGGACACCGCCACCGCACTGGCCGACGTACCGGCCGAGCAGCGGGTGGCCGTCGTCGACAGCGCGTTCGTGGGACACGTGCACGCCCTGCGGCTCGCGCTCACGGACCCGCGCTTCGACGCCTGCGCCGTGACCGGCGCCTTCGCCGTCCAGGCCGGCGCCCGCGCCGCCCTGGACCTGGCCGCGGCCCTCCCGCAGGACGGCGCCGGCCCCTACCCCGACCGGCTCGCCGCCACCGTCGAGGCGGCCGGCACCACCGTGCAACGGCCCGAACTCGGCACCCTGGTCGCCGCCGTCCCCGCCCCCGGGCCGGAGCGCGACGGCGCCGTCGCCGCCGTCGCCGCCGTGGACGACGAGGCCGTGCGGCTGCGGACCGCCGTGAAGTCCCGCGACGGCTTCTTCACCACCTTCTTCATCAGCCCGTACTCGCGTTACGTCGCCCGCTGGTGCGCGCGCCGCGGCCTGACCCCCAACCAGGTCACCACCGCCTCGCTGCTCACCGCGCTCGTCGCGGCCGGCTGCGCGGCCACCGGCGACCGCTGGGGCTACGTCGCGGCCGGCGTGCTGCTCCTCCTCTCCTTCGTGCTGGACTGCGCCGACGGGCAGCTCGCCCGCTACTCGCTCCAGTACTCGACGCTGGGCGCCTGGCTCGACGCGACCTTCGACCGCGCGAAGGAGTACTCCTTCTACGCGGGCCTCGCGCTCGGCGCGGCCCGCAACGGCGACGACGTCTGGGCCCTGGCCCTCGGCGCGATGATCCTGATGACCTGCCGGCACATCGTCGACTTCTCCTTCAACGAGGCGAACCACGACGCCACGGCGAACACGAGCCCCACCGCCGCCCTCTCCGACCGGCTCGACAGCGTCGGCTGGACGGTCTGGGTCCGCCGGATGATCATCCTGCCGATCGGCGAGCGGTGGGCGATGATCGCGGTGCTGACCGCCGTCACCACCCCCCGGATCGTCTTCTACGCCCTGCTCATCGGCTGCGCCTTCGGCGCGCTGTACACCACCGCGGGCCGCGTGCTGCGTTCCCTGACCCGCAAGGCGAAGCGCACCGACCGCGCCGCGCAGGCGCTGGCCGACCTCGCCGACTCGGGCCCCATCGCGGTCCTCACCGGCCGGATCGTCGGCCGGATGGCACCCGGCGCGGGCATCGCCGCCGCCGTCGTCGGCTCGGTCGCACTGCTCTGGGCGGCCCGGGCGTACGAGTTCGGCGCCCGTCAGGTCGTCATCGCCGCCGTCTTCTACGCGGTACTCGCCGGCGCCGCCGTCGCCCGCCCCCTCAAGGGCGCCCTCGACTGGCTCGTCCCGCCCGTCTTCCGGGCCGCCGAGTACACCACCGTCTTGATCCTCGCGGCCAAGGCGGATGTCCCGGGAGCCCTCCCGGCGGCATTCGGACTGGTCGCGGCGGTCGCCTACCATCACTACGACACGGTCTACCGCATCCGCGGTGGCACCGGGGCGCCCCCGCACTGGCTGGTGCGGACGATCGGCGGGCACGAGGGCCGGGTGTTGCTGACCGCGGCACTCGCCGCCGTCCTGGCCGAGCGCCCCGCGGACTTCCCCGTCGCGCTCACGGTCACGGCCGTGTTCGTGGCACTCGTGGTGCTCGCGGAGAGCATCCGGTTCTGGGTCTCCTCCGGAGCACCCGCCGTACATGACGAAGGAGAACCAGCATGATCGGCCTTGTACTCGCTGCCGGTGCCGGACGCCGTCTGCGTCCCTACACCGACACCCTGCCCAAGGCCCTCGTGCCCGTCGGTCCCGAGGGGGACGAGGAGAGCCTGACGGTCCTCGACCTGACCCTCGGCAACTTCGCCGAGGTCGGACTGACCGAGGTCGCGATCGTCGTCGGCTACCGCAAGGAGGCCGTGTACGAGCGCCGCGAGGCCCTGGAGGCCAAGTACGGCGTCAAGATCACGCTGATCGACAACGACAAGGCCGAGGAGTGGAACAACGCCTACTCCCTGTGGTGCGCGCGTGAGGTCCTCAAGCGCGGCGTGATCCTCGCCAACGGCGACACCGTCCACCCGGTCTCCGTCGAGAAGACCCTGCTGGCCGCCCGCGGCCAGGGCCAGAAGATCATCCTCGCCCTCGACACGGTCAAGCAGCTGGCCGACGAGGAGATGAAGGTCATCACCGCCGACGGCCAGGGCGTGCGACGGATCACCAAGCTGATGGAGCCGTCGGAGGCGACCGGCGAGTACATCGGTGTCACCCTGATCGAGCCGGAGGCCGCCGAGGAGCTGGCGCAGGCGCTGAAGACCACCTTCGAGCGCGACCCCGACCTCTACTACGAGGACGGCTACCAGCAGCTCGTCAACGACGGTTTCACCATCGACGTGGCCCCCATCGGCGACGTCAAGTGGGTCGAGATCGACAACCACGACGACCTCGCCAAGGGCCGGACCATCGCATGCCAGTACTGACGCGGCTGATCCCTTCGCCCGTCGTCGTCGACATCAGCTGCGGCGCGATGGACGACCTGGCCGGCCTGCTGGCCGACCAGCGCGTCTCCGCGTCCGGCAAGCTCGCGATCGCGATCAGCGGGGGATCCGGCCAGGTGCTGCGCGCCAAGCTGGAGCCCGTCCTGCCGCACGCCGACTGGTACCCGGTCGTCGACGGCACCATCGACTCGGCGGTCAAGCTGGCCGACGACATAAAGGGCCGCCGCTACGACGCGGTCGTCGGACTGGGCGGCGGCAAGATCATCGACGTGGCGAAGTACGCCGCGGCGCGGGTCGGGCTGCCCATGGTGGCCGTCGCCACCAACCTCTCCCACGACGGCATCTGCTCGCCGGTGTCCATCCTGGACAACGACAACGGCCGCGGTTCCTACGGCGTCCCCATGCCGATCGCGATGGTCATCGACCTCGACGTGATCAAGGACGCCCCGGCCCGCTTCGTCCGCGCGGGCATCGGCGACGCGATCTCCAACATCTCGGCCGTCGCCGACTGGGAGCTCTCGCACCGCCTCAACGGCGAGCCCGTCGACGGCCTGGCCGCAGCCATGGCCCGCACCGCCGGCGAGTCCGTGCTGCGCCACCCCGGCGCGGTGGGCGACGACGAGTTCCTGACCGTGCTCTCGGAGGCCCTCGTGCTCTCCGGCATCGCCATGTCGATCAGCGGGGACACCCGCCCCTCGTCCGGCGCCTGCCACGAGATCAGCCACGCCTTCGACCTGCTCTACCCGGGACGCTCCGCGCTCCACGGCGAGCAGGTCGGCATCGGGGCGGCCTTCGCCATGCACCTGCGGGGAGCCAAGGAGCACTCCGCGCTCTTCGTCGAGGTGCTGCGCCGCCACGAGCTGCCCGTGCTGCCCGAGGAGATCGGGTTCAGCGTGGACGAGTTCGTCGCGGCCGTCGAGTACGCCCCCCAGACCCGACCGGGACGCTTCACCATCCTGGAGCACCTCAACCTGTCCGCAGCCGAGATCAGGGACGCTTACGCCGACTATGTCCAGACCATCCGTAGCTGAACTCCGGCCCGTCGTTCACCCGCCGGGCGTCAAGGACCGACGCAGCGGCGAGCACTGGGGCGGACGCCTCTACATGCGCGAGATCTCGCTGCGCATCACCCGCGTCCTGGTCACCACCAAGGTCACGCCGAACCAGCTGACCTACGTGATGACCGTGGCCGGCGTCCTCGCGGCCCCGGCCCTGCTGATCCCGGGCATCTGGGGCGCCGTCCTCGGCGTGCTCATGGTCCAGCTCTACCTGCTGCTCGACTGCGTCGACGGCGAGGTGGCCCGCTGGAAGAAGCAGTTCTCGCTCTCCGGGGTGTACCTGGACCGCGTCGGCGCCTACCTGTGCGACGCCGCGGTGCTGGTCGGCTTCGGCCTGCGCGCCTCGGACCTGTGGGGCACCGGGCGGATCGACTGGCTGTGGGCGTTCCTGGGCACGCTGGCGGCGCTCGGCGCGATCCTGATCAAGGCCGAGACCGACCTGGTCGGCGTCGCCCGGCACCAGGTCGGCAAGGCGCCGGTCAAGGAAGAGGCCTCGGAGCCGCGCTCGTCCGGCATGGCGCTCGCGCGCCGGGCCGCCGCCGCGCTCAAGTTCCACCGGCTGATCCTGGGCATCGAGGCCTCCCTGCTCATCCTGCTGCTGGCCGTGGTGGACCAGCTCCGGGGCGACCTGTTCTACACCCGGCTCGGCGTCGCCGTACTGGCGGGCATCGCGCTGCTCCAGACCCTGCTGCACCTGGTGTCGGTCCTGGCCTCCAGCAGGCTCAAGTGACGACGCCGATGCGGCTGGGCGCCGTGATCATCACCATGGGCAACCGTCCCGACGAGCTCAAGGCGCTCCTCGACTCCGTGGCGCGCCAGGACGGCGCCCCCGTCGAGGTCGTCGTCGTCGGCCAGGGCGTCAAGGTCACCGGCCTGCCCGAGGGGGTCCGTACGGTCGACCTCCCCGAGAACCTGGGCATCCCGGGCGGCCGCAACGTCGGCATCGAGGCCTTCGGCCCCGGTGGCACCGACGTGGACGCCCTGCTCTTCCTGGACGACGACGGGCTGCTGGAGCGCGGCGACACCGCCGAACTGTGCCGGCAGGCCTTCGCCGAGGACCCCTCGCTCGGGATCGTCAGCTTCCGGATCGCCGATCCGGACACCGGCGAGACCCAGCGGCGCCACGTGCCCCGGCTGCGGGCCTCCGACCCCATGCGATCCTCGCGCGTGACCACCTTCCTGGGCGGCGCCAACGCCGTTCGCACGAGGGTGTTCGAGCAGGTCGGAGGGTTGCCGGGGGAGTTCTTCTACGCGCACGAGGAGACCGACCTGGCCTGGCGCGCACTCGACGCCGGGTGGCGGATCGACTACCGCGCGGACATGGTGCTGCTGCACCCGACGACGGCCCCGTCCCGGCACGCGGTCTACCACCGTATGGTGGCTCGTAACCGGGTGTGGCTGGCCCGCCGGAACCTGCCCGCCCCGCTGGTACCGCTCTACCTGGGCGTCTGGATGGCCCTGACGCTCCTGCGCAAGCCGTCGGGACCGGCCCTCAAGGCCTGGTTCGGCGGGTTCAAGGAGGGCTGGACCACCCCGTGTGGTCCCCGACGCCCCATGAAGTGGCGTACGGTCTGGCGGCTGACCCGGCTCGGCCGACCACCTGTCATCTGACAAGCTCGCGTCTGGAAGCATGGGGCCTGATCAAGGGCCTCGTACTCCGGGTCCGATCCCCCCTTCTGCCGCATCTTGAAGACGGAAAGTTTCAACTTGTGAGTGACACAACCCACGACGGCGCCCTCGCCACGAGCAAGCCGCCGTCCGAAGACGCGGGGCTCGCCCCCGCGGAGCTGGCCGGGAAGTACGGCCTGTCCGTCAGCGGTGCCCGGCCCGGTCTGGGCGAGTACGTGCGGCAGCTCTGGGGCCGACGCCACTTCATCATGGCCTTCTCCCGGGCCAAGCTGGTGGCGCAGTACAGCCAGGCGAAGCTCGGGCAGATCTGGCAGGTGGCGACCCCGCTGCTGAACGCCCTCGTCTACTACCTGATCTTCGGCCTGATCCTGGATGCGGGCCGGGGCATGGAGAAGGGCGTCTACATCCCGTTCCTGGTGATGGGCATCTTCGTCTTCACCTTCACCCAGAACTCGGTGATGGCGGGCGTCCGCGCGATCCCCGGCAACCTCGGTCTGGTGCGGGCCCTGCACTTCCCGCGCGCCTCGCTCCCCATCTCCTTCTCGATGCAGCAGCTCCAGCAGTTGATGTACTCGATGATCGTGGTGGTCATCGTCGCGGTCGCCTTCGGGAACTACCCGCAGCTGTCGTGGCTGCTGGTCATCCCCGCGCTGGCGTTGCAGTTCGTCTTCAACACCGGGCTGGCGCTGGTCTTCGCGCGCATGGGGTCCAAGACCCCCGACCTCGCGCAGCTGATGCCGTTCCTCACGCGTACGTGGATGTACGCCTCGGGCGTCATGTTCTCGATCAACGAGATGCTGAAGGACAAGCCGGCCTGGATCGCGGACGTCCTCCAGTGGAACCCCGCGGCCATCTACATGGACCTGATCCGCTTCGCGCTGATCGACGGCTACGGCCCGGAAAACCTGCCGCCGCACGTCTGGGGCTTCGCGGTCGGCTGGGCCGTCCTCATCGGCCTCGGCGGCTTCGTGTACTTCTGGAAGGCTGAGGAGCGTTACGGCCGTGGCTGAGATCAAGAAGGGGCACGTCCCCACCGTCATCGCCGACGAGGTCCACATCGTCTACCGGGTCAACACCGGCAGCTCCGGCAGGGGCAGCGCCACCGCGGCGCTGAGCAAGATCCTGCGCCGGGGCAAGGGCGACTCCCCGGGCGTGCGCCGGGTCCACGCCGTGCGCGGCGTCTCCTTCACGGCGTACCGGGGCGAGGCCATCGGGGTCATCGGCTCCAACGGCTCCGGCAAGTCCACCCTGCTGCGTGCCATCGCGGGGTTGCTGCCCTGCGAGTCCGGCAAGGTCTACACGGACGGCCAGCCTTCGCTGCTGGGCGTCAACGCCGCACTGATGAACGACCTGACCGGAGAGCGCAACGTCGTCCTCGGCGGTCTGGCGATGGGCATGACGCGCGAGCAGATCAGGGAGCGCTACGACGACATCGTCGACTTCTCGGGGATCAACGAGAAGGGCGACTTCATCTCGTTGCCGATGCGCACGTACTCCTCGGGCATGGCGGCGCGCCTGCGTTTCTCGATCGCCGCGGCCAAGGACCACGACGTACTGATGATCGACGAGGCGCTGGCGACCGGTGACCGGAAGTTCCAGGTCCGCTCGGAAGCCCGTATTCGCGAGCTGCGCGAGACGGCCGGAACGGTGTTCCTGGTGAGTCACAACAACAAGTCCATCCGCGACACCTGCGACCGCGTGCTGTGGTTGGAGAAGGGTGAGCTGCTGATGGACGGGCCCACCGAGGAAGTCGTCTCGGCATATGAGAAGGCCACCAGTCACTGACGGGACGACGCGCCTGTCATTGCCCGGTAATACCGCAGGCCCCTGCCGCTCCGCGCGGCGGGGGCCTTGGTGTGACGGCGATTATTTCCGCCTTCCGACATTCGCCCGCGAAGCGAATACCCGATAGGCCTTCGCCACGTTGTACAGCGTAAGCTGGGGCAGTTCTCAATCACGTCAAGAGGGGACGATTCCCCACAGCCGAATGGCCGGGAGCACCCCCGGGTAAAGTCCGGCGGCGTGTCCGAAATAGGATGACTTGGCTCGGCAGTGTAGAACGGGAGACGTGACGGCAATGGCTACGGGAATTCTCCGGCCCCCAAACACTGTGGCCGTCCCCGCCCCGGGCGGCGGGCGGTGAGCCCCGGGCGCGGCATCCGTGATCGGCGGCACCCGGTCCCCACGACGTCCGACGCACACACGAGCCTCACCCTCGACAAGGCCCGCACGGAGAACTTCCCCGTCGCCCCCGCCTTCCTGCCCCGCGCCTGGCGCGACGGGCTGACGGCGGTGTACGGCTACGCCCGGCTCGTCGACGACATCGGCGACGGCGACCTCGCCCCCGGCGGCCACGACGCCGTCCTGCTCGGCCTCGACCCCGAGGCCTCGGACGACCGGCTCGCCATGCTCGACGCCTTCGAGGCCGACCTGAAGCGCGTCTTCGCCGGCGTCGACGGCCCCCCGCGGCACCCCCTGTTGCAGGCCCTGCGGCCCGTGGTCCGGGCGCACGAACTGACCCCCGAGCCCTTCCTCGGCCTCATCGAGGCCAACCGCCAGGACCAGCGGGTCGCGCGCTACGAGACGTACGGGGACCTGCTCTCCTACTGCGAGCTGTCCGCCAATCCCATCGGCCGCCTCGTGCTCGCCCTCACCGGGACCGCGACCCCCGAACGGATCCGACGCTCCGACGCCGTCTGCACCGCACTCCAGATCGCCGAGCACCTCCAGGACGTCGCCGAGGACCTCGGCCGCGACCGGATCTACCTCCCGGCCGAGGACATGCGCCGCTTCCACGTGTCGGAGGTCGACCTCAAGGCCCCGACCGCCGGAGCGTCCGTACGCTCCCTCATCGCCTTCGAAACCGTGCGCGCCCGAGACCTCCTCAAGGAGGGCACCCCCCTCGTGGGCAGCGTGCACGGCAGGCTCCGACTGCTGCTCGCGGGGTTCGTGGGGGGTGGGCGCGCCGCCCTGCGAGCCGTCACCGACGCCGGTTTCGACGTACTTCCCGGCCCGCCCAAGCCCACCGGGAGCGGCCTGCTCCGCGAGGTGGCCGCCGTCCTGCGCACAGCGCCGAGAAAGGGGTGAGCCCCAACGTGGAGGGCCCCACACACGCGTCCACACCGTCAGCGCCGGTCCTGGCGGCCTACGGCTACTGCGAGGCCGTCACCGGCTCGCAGGCACGCAACTTCGCGTACGGCATCAGGCTGCTGCCAGGCGACAAGCGGCAGGCGATGTCCGCGCTGTACGCGTTCTCGCGCCGCGTCGACGACATCGGCGACGGCGCGCTGGCGCCCGACGCCAAGCTGGTCCGGCTGGAGGAGACCCGCGCCCTCCTGGACCGGATCCGCGCCGAGGAGATCGACGAGGACGACACCGACCCCGTCGCCGTCGCCCTCGCCCACGCCGCGCGCCGCTTCCCGATCCCCCTGGGCGGACTCGACGAACTCATCGACGGCGTCCTGATGGACGTGCGCGGCGAGAGCTACGAGACCTGGGACGACCTCAAGGTCTACTGCCGCTGCGTCGCCGGCGCCATCGGACGCCTCTCGCTCGGCGTGTTCGGCACCGCCCCCGGCGCGCGCGAGGCCGAGCGGGCCGGCGAGTACGCCGACACCCTCGGTCTCGCCCTGCAACTCACCAACATCCTCCGGGACGTTCGCGAGGACGCCGGCAACGGACGCACCTACCTGCCGGCCGAGGACCTCGCCAAGTTCGGCTGCTCCGAAGGCTTCCGCAGCGAGCGGATGTCGGCCGGCGCCGACTTCGCCGGACTCGTCCACCACGAAGTCCGCCGCGCCCGCGCCCTGTTCGTGGAGGGCTACCGACTGCTGCCCATGCTCGACCGGCGCAGCGGTGCCTGCGTCGCCGCCATGGCCGGCATCTACCGCCGCCTCCTCGACCGCATCGAGCGCGAGCCCGACGCCGTGCTGCGCGGACGCGTCTCGCTGCCCCCGCACGAGAAGGCGTACGTCGCCGTACGCGGCCTCTCCGGCCTCGACGCCCGGACCATCTCCCGGCAGAGCACCAGGAGGCGGCCTTGACCGGGCGCGCCCCCCTCGACCGGGACGGCCGCGCCCGGACCCGGGGCGGGGCAACCCCGACGCCCGCGCCGGCGTCTGTCGAGGTAATGGACCGGACCAATGAGGACCCGAAGGCAGACGGGGAGAACGTATGACCGCCAACCACGCGGTGGTCGTCGGAGGCGGCCTGGCCGGCGTCACCACGGCCCTGGAACTCGCCGACGCCGGCATGCGGGTGACCCTGTTGGAGAGCCGGCCCCGACTCGGCGGACTCGCCTTCTCCTTCAAGCGCGGCGAACTTACCGTCGACAACGGACAGCACGTCTACCTGCGTTGCTGCACCGCCTACCGGTGGTTCCTCGACCGCGTCGACGGAGCCGCCCTCGCACCCCTCCAGGACCGGCTCGACGTACCCGTACTGGACGTCGCCCACCCCAGGGGGCCGCGCCTGGGCCGGCTGCGGCGCAGCGCCCTGCCCGTGCCGCTGCACCTGGCCTCCTCCCTGGCCCGCTACCCGCACCTGACCCTCGCCGAGCGGGCGAGCGTCGGGCGCGCCGCCCTCGCGCTGCGCCGCCTCGACCCCGCCGACCCGGCGCTCGACGGCGTGGACTTCGCGACCTGGCTCGGCCGACACGGCCAATCCCCGCGCACCATCGAGGCGCTGTGGGACCTCGTGGGCATCGCCACCCTCAACGCCACCGCCGACCAGTCCTCGTTGGGGCTGGCCGCCATGGTCTTCAAGACCGGCCTGCTGTCCGAGAACGGCGCCGCCGACATCGGCTGGGCCCGGGTCCCCCTCGGCGACCTCCACGACGTCCTCGCCCGCAAGGCACTCGACGCGGCCGGCGTGCGCACCGAACTGCGGACCCGCGTCAGCTGCCTGTCCCGGCTGGAGTCCGGCAGTTGGCGGGTCGACACCGAGAGCGAATCGCTCGACGCGGACACCGTGGTCCTGGCCGTCCCCCAACGCGAGGCGCACGCGCTGCTGCCGCCCGGCGCGCTCGCCGACCCGGACAAGCTCCTCGACATCGCCACGGCCCCCATCCTCAACGTCCACGTCGTCTACGACCGCAAGGTGCTCAGGCGGCCCTTCTTCGCCGCGCTCGGCACCCCGGTCCAGTGGGTCTTCGACCGCACCGACGCCTCCGGACTCACCGACGGCGGCCAGTACCTGGCCCTGTCCCAGTCGGTGGCCCAGGACGACATCGACGAACCCGTCTCGGTCCTGCGGACGAAGTACCTGCCCGAGTTGGAGCGACTGCTGCCCGCCGCACGCGGCGCGAAGGTACGCGACTTCTTCGTCACCCGCGAGCGGACCGCCACCTTCGCCCCCACCCCGGGAGTCGGCCGGCTGCGGCCCGGCGCCCGGACCGACACGCCGGGACTGTTTCTCGCCGGTGCGTGGACCGCCACCGGTTGGCCCGCGACCATGGAGAGTGCCGTCCGGAGCGGACTGGCCGCGGCACACGCCGCGCTCGCCGGTCTCGACCGCCGGCGCGAACACCCGCTGCGGGAGGCGGTATGACGAGCATCGACACCACCACCGCCACAGCGCTTGCAGCACGTACACGTACAGGAACCAGAGGAGAGCCAGTGAACCCGGGGAATCCGGCTGTCGAGAACGCGGATGCCAGTGTGGCCACGGCCGGTGGGGAGAAGGCGGACACCGTCGCCCTCCTGGAACGTGGCCGCGCGCTGTCGACGCCCGCGATCCGCGCCGCCGTGGAACGGCTCGCATCGCCCATGGACACCGTCGCCGCCTATCACTTCGGCTGGATCGACGCCCAGGGCAACCCGGCGGACGGCGACGGCGGCAAGGCGATCCGCCCCGCCCTCGCCCTGCTCTCCGCGGAGGCCGCGGGCGCCGCGCCCGAGGTGGGCATCCCGGGAGCCGTGGCCGTCGAGCTCGTCCACAACTTCTCGCTGCTGCACGACGACCTGATGGACGGCGACGAACAGCGCCGCCACCGCGACACCGTGTGGAAGGTGCACGGCCCGGCCCTCGCGATCCTGGTCGGCGACGCCCTCTTCGCCCTCGCCAACGAGGTCCTGCTGGAACTGGGCACCGTCGAGGCGGGGCGCGCCGCCCGCCGGTTGACCACCGCCAGCCGCAAACTCATCGACGGGCAGGCCCAGGACATCTCCTACGAGCACCGCGAGCGCGTCAGCGTCGCCGAGTGCCTGGAGATGGAGGGCAACAAGACCGGCGCCCTGCTCGCCTGCGCGGTCTCGATCGGCGCGGTGCTCGGCGGCGCGGACGACCGCACCGCCGACAAGCTGGAGGAGTACGGCTACCACCTCGGCCTCGCCTTCCAGGCCGTCGACGACCTCCTCGGCATCTGGGGCGACCCGGAGACCACCGGCAAGCAGACCTGGAGCGACCTGCGCCAGCGCAAGAAGTCCCTGCCGGTCGTCGCCGCCCTCGCGGCCGGCGGTCCGGCGGCCGAGGAACTCGGGGAGCTGCTCGCCGCCGACGCCAAGAGCAACGACTTCGAGAACTTCTCGGAGGAGGAGTTCGCGGCCCGCGCGGCCCTCATCGACGCCGCCGGCGGCCGCGAGTGGACCGCCGAGGAGGCGCGCCGCCAGCACACGATCGCCATCCGCGCGCTGGACGACGTCGACATGCCGCAGCGGGTGCGCGAACAGCTCGTCGCCCTCGCCGACTTCGTCGTCGTGCGCAAGAGGTGATCGCCACCCGTACGTGGATATGAATCGCGAGTCGCCGGCCGGCGCCGCCACCTGACGGGCATCACGCCCGGGCGCGCGTCGGCCGACGGCAGACCCCAGCACAGCAGAGGACACTGCAACGTAAGGGGAAGCCATGACAGCGACGACCGACGGTGGTGCGGGTTCCCGCGGCACCGAACCGGACCACGGCACCGCGACGCACACCGCGGCCGCCACCGCGGGGCCGCCTGGCCCTGCCGCGGCCGGGGTCCGGGACCGGCCGGGCCCCGGGACACGACCCGGCGCGGCACCGACCGGATCCGCGAAACCCACCGGCCCCGCGAGGTCCGGTACGGCCGAGGACGCCCGGGAGGCCGCGGCGCGGGCCGTCCACAACCTGCTGGGCCGCCAGGACCCGGCGGGCTGGTGGAAGGGCGACCTGGAGACCAACGTCACCATGGACGCGGAGGACCTGCTGCTGCGGCAGTTCCTCGGCATCCGGGACGAGGCCACCACCCAGGCCGCAGCCCTGTTCATTCGCGGCGAGCAGGAGAGCGACGGCACCTGGGCCACCTTCCACGGCGGCCCGTCCGACCTCTCCGCCACCATCGAGGCGTACGTGGCCCTGCGCCTCGCCGGGGACGACCCGGACGCCCCGCACATGGCCCGCGCCTCCGCCTGGATCCGGGGCCACGGCGGGATCGCGGCCGCCCGGGTCTTCACCCGGATCTGGCTCGCCCTCTTCGGCTGGTGGAGCTGGGACCACCTCCCCGAACTGCCGCCCGAGCTGGTCTTCCTGCCGTCCTGGATGCCGCTGAACATCTACGACTTCGGTTGCTGGGCCCGCCAGACCATCGTCCCGCTCACCGTGGTCTCCGCACTGCGTCCGGTGCGCCCGGCGCCGTTCGCGCTGGACGAACTGCACACCGACGCGCGGGCGCCCTTCCCCGCGGTGAAGCCCGCCCCGTTGGCGAGTTGGGACGGGCTCTTCCAGCGGATGGACAAGGCCCTGCACGTCTACCGGCGGTTCGCACCGCGCCGGTTGCGCGAGGCGGCGATGGCCGCCGCAGGCCGGTGGATCCTCGACCGGCAGGAGAGCGACGGCTGTTGGGGCGGCATCCAGCCGCCCGCCGTGTACTCCGTCATCGCCCTGCACCTGCTCGGCCACGACCTGCGGCACCCGGTGATGCGGGCCGGGCTGGAATCCCTCGACCGGTTCGCCGTCTGGCGCGAGGACGGCGCCAGGATGATCGAGGCCTGCCAGTCACCGGTCTGGGACACCTGCCTCGCCGCCATCGCGCTCGCCGACGCGGGCCTTCGGCCCGACCACCCGGCCCTCGTCAAGGCGGCCGACTGGATGCTCGGCGAGGAGATCACCCGCACCGGTGACTGGGCCGTGCGACGCCCCGGACTCGCCCCCGGCGGTTGGGCGTTCGAGTTCCACAACGACAACTACCCCGACATCGACGACACGGCCGAGGTGGTCCTGGCCCTGCGCAGGATCCGCCATCCCGAACCCGCGCGCGTCGAGGGCGCCATCGCCCGCGGGGTGGCCTGGACGCTCGGCATGCAGTCCCGCAACGGTGCGTGGGGCGCCTTCGACGCCGACAACACCAGCCCGTACCCGAACAAGCTGCCCTTCTGTGACTTCGGCGAGGTCATCGACCCCCCGTCGGCCGACGTCACCGCCCACGTCGTGGAGATGCTCGCCGTCGAGGGAAGGTCCGCCGAGCCGCGGACCCGCCGGGGCATCGCCTGGCTCCTGGCCGAACAAGAGCCGGAGGGCGGCTGGTTCGGCCGCTGGGGCACCAACTACGTGTACGGCACCGGATCGGTGGTCCCCGCCCTGACCGCCGCCGGCATGCCCCTCACGCACCCCGCGATCAGGCGCGCGGTGGGCTGGCTGGAGACCGTGCAGAACGAGGACGGCGGCTGGGGCGAGGACCAGCGCTCCTACCACGACCCGTCCTGGGCCGGGAAGGGCGTCTCCACCCCCTCGCAGACCGCCTGGGCGCTGATGGCGCTGCTGTCGGCCGGCGAGCGGGACGGCGCGGCCGTGGAGCGGGGCATCGCGTACCTGGTCCGGACCCAGGAGGAGGACGGCTCCTGGGACGAGCCCTACTTCACCGGCACCGGCTTCCCGTGGGACTTCTCCATCAACTACCACCTGTACCGGCAGGTGTTCCCGCTCACCGCTCTCGGCCGCTACCTGTACGGCGAACCCTTCGGCCCCGACGGCCGGCCGGCCGCCCGTGCCGGAGCCCCCGCGCAGGAGCTCCGATGACCGCGGCCCGACCGCCCGGGGCCACCCCGGCGCTGCTGGTGGCCTGCGCCCTGCGCATCGAGCGGATGGCCCTGTGCGGCGGAGGCGATCGGGGCTCACCCGGCCCGTACACCGTCCTGCGGACCGGCATGGGCCCGCGGGCCGCCGACGCGGCCGTCGGGCGGGCGCTCGGCGGCCCGGGGATGGAGCGGGCCGCCGTGCTCGCCACCGGCTTCTGCGCCGGGCTCGTGCCCGGCATGAACCCGGGTGACCTCGTCGTCGCCGAGGAGACCCGGGACCCCCGAGGCACCGTCGCCTGCGACGGGACCGCCCTGCTCGCCGAGGCACTGGCCCGGGCCGTACCCGGCCGGACCGTGCACCTCGGCGCGTTGACCGGATCCGACCACGTGGTCCGCGGCCAGGAGCGCGCGCACCTGCGCGCCACCGGCGCCGTCGCGGTCGACATGGAATCGGCGGCCACCCTGTGGACCGCCGCCCGCGGCCCGAGCGCCGCACCGGGCGCCGACCGCCCGGTTGCGGCCGTCCGGGTGATCGTGGACGCTCCGGAGCACGAGCTCGTTCGTATCGGCACGGTACGCGGAGGAATATCGGCTTTCCGTGTGTTGCGCGCCCTACTGCCCGCGTTTCATGACTGGCACCGTTCTTTGCCGCTCCCCAGGAGGTGAGCCAGATGGCCATGCCGTTGCGACAGTCCATCAGGGTCGGGACCTATCTTCTCGAACAGAAGCTCCGCAAGGTCGAGAAGTTCCCGCTGATCGTCGAGCTGGAGCCGCTCTACGCCTGCAATCTGGCCTGCGAGGGGTGCGGGAAGATCCAGCACCCGGCGGGCGTCCTCAAGCAGCGCATGCCGGTCGCCCAAGCGGTCGGCGCCGTCCTGGAGTCCGGGGCGCCCATGGTCTCCATCGCGGGTGGCGAGCCCTTGATGCACCCGCAGATCGACGAGATCGTCCGTCAATTGGTGGCGAAACGGAAGTACGTCTTCCTCTGCACCAACGCGATGCTTCTCCGCAAGAAGTTGGAGAAGTTCACCCCGTCCCCGTACTTCGCGTTCGCCGTGCACATCGACGGCCTGCGCGAACGGCACGACGAGTCGGTGGCCAAGGAAGGCGTCTTCGACGAGGCCGTGGCGGCCATCAAGGAGGCCAAGAAGCAGGGATTCCGGGTCACCACGAACTCCACCTTCTTCAACACCGACACCCCGCAGACCATCATCGAGGTACTGAACTACCTCAATGACGAGCTGGAGGTGGACGAGATGATGATCTCGCCCGCCTACGCCTACGAAAAGGCGCCGGACCAGGAACACTTCCTCGGAGTGGAACAGACCCGCGAACTCTTCAAGAAGGCCTTCGCGGGCGGCAACCGGCGCCGCTGGAGGCTCAACCACTCACCGCTCTTCCTGGACTTCCTGGAAGGCAAGGCCGATTTCCCCTGCACCGCGTGGGCCATTCCGAATTACTCCCTCTTCGGCTGGCAGCGCCCCTGCTATCTGATGAGCGACGGATACGTCCCCACCTACCGGGAACTGATCGAGGACACCGACTGGAGCAAGTACGGCCGGGGCAAGGACCCGCGCTGCGCGAACTGCATGGCGCACTGCGGCTACGAACCCACCGCGGTCCTCGCCACCATGGGCTCGCTCAAGGAATCCCTGCGGGCGGCCCGGGAGACCATCGGCGGCAACCGGGGCACGTCGGCATGAGCGCCGGCCACGCGGGGGAGGGCGACCGGGGCGAGGGCTTCGACCTCGGCGCCCTGCTGGCCGAACGCGGGGGCGAACGGTACGAACTGCACAGCCGCCACCTCAACCACCAGCTGCCCCGGATGCTGCGCACCATCGGTTTCGACAAGGTCTACGAGCGGGCCGAGGGAGCCCACTTCTTCGACGCCGAGGGCAACGACTACCTGGACATGCTGGCCGGGTTCGGCGTGATGGGCCTGGGCCGCCACCACCCCGTGGTCCGTCGCGCCCTGCACGACGTGCTGGACGCGCAGCTCGCCGACCTCACCCGCTTCGACTGCCAGCCGCTGCCCGGGCTGCTGGCGGAGAAGCTGCTGTCGTACAGTCCGCACCTGGACCGGGTCTTCTTCGGCAACAGCGGCACCGAGGCGGTGGAGACCGCCCTGAAGTTCGCCCGGTACGCCACCGGGCGCCCCAGGGTCCTCTACTGCGACCACGCCTTCCACGGGCTCACCACCGGCTCGCTCTCGGTCAACGGGGAGGACGGCTTCCGGGACGGCTTCGCCCCGCTGCTGCCCGACACGAAGATCGCGCTGGGAGACCTCGCCGCCCTGGAGCGCGAACTGCGCCGGGGCGACGTGGCCGCCCTCGTCGTCGAGCCGATCCAGGGCAAGGGCGTGCAGGCCGCCCCGCCCGGGTTCCTGCTCGCCGCGCAGGAACTCCTGCACCGGCACAAGGCACTGCTGATCGCGGACGAGGTGCAGACCGGCCTCGGACGTACCGGTGACTTCTACGCCTACCAGCACGAAACCGGCGTGGAACCGGATCTGGTGTGCGTGGCCAAGGCCCTCTCCGGGGGCTACGTGCCCGTCGGAGCCACCCTGGGCAAGGACTGGATCTTCAAAAAGGTCTACTCGTCCATGGACCGGGTCCTGGTGCACTCCGCCAGCTTCGGATCCAACGCACAGGCGATGGCGGCCGGGCTGGCGGTGCTCTCCGTCATGGACGACGAGGCGCTGGTTGCCCGTGCCCGGTCGATGGGCGACCTGCTGCGCGGGCGGCTCGCCGCGCTGGTGGACGAGTACGAGCTGCTGCACGAGGTGCGCGGCCGCGGCCTGATGATCGGCATCGAGTTCGGCCGACCGTCCTCGCTGGGGCTGCGCAGCCGCTGGACCATGCTCCAGGCGGCCCGCAAGGGGCTCTTCGCGCAGATGGTCGTGGTGCCGTTGCTCCAGAAGCACCGGATCCTCACCCAGGTCTCCGGAGACCACCTGGAGGTCATCAAGCTCATTCCGCCGCTGGTCGTGGACGAGCGGGACGTCGACCGGTTCGTCGTCGCCTTCCGCGCGGTCATGGACGAGGCGCACGGCGGGGGCGGCCTGATGTGGGAGTTCGGCAGGACGCTGGTGAAGCAGGCCGTCGGCAACCGCTGACGGCCCCTTCCACCCGGCGTGTCCGGCGGTGTCCGGCGCGGACGGACTCAGGCCCGCGCTTCCAGGAGCCGTTCCCGCAGCCGGTCGAGGGTCTCGGGCGTCAGCCCGAGACCCTCCGTCAGATAGCCGTCCACCCCGCCCCAGGTCTCGTCGATGACCTCGAACGCGGCGACCAGGTACTCGGCGCGGGCGTCGAAGAGCGGGGCGAGCAGGGCCATGACCTCGGGCGAGCGGGCCTCCGGGGCGTCGCTGCCGCGGCGGACCCGATAGCGGTTGTGCGGGGCGTTCGACTCCAGGTAGTCCGCCACGATCACCTCGCGCTCCACCCCCAGCGCGAGCAGGGTGACGGCGATCGACAGGCCGGCCCGGTCCTTGCCCGCCGCGCAGTGCATCAGGGCCGGGAGGCTCTCCTCGGCGAGGGCGCGGACGACCCGCCCGTGTTCGACGGTCCGGTTGCGGATGATGCCGCGGTAGGAGTTCTCCATCCGGGCCGCGGCCTTCCCGTCACCCAGTACGGCACGCAGCCGGGCGAGGTCGCCGTCGCGGACCATCGTCCAGAACTCCCGGCCGTCGGCGGGGTCCGAGAGCGGGATGTTCACGTTCAGGACGCCGGGCAGCTCCACGTCCTGCCCCTCCAGCGCGTGATCGGCGTCGTTGCGGAAGTCGAAAACGGTGTGCAGCCCGAGCGATACGAGGAACTGTGCATCGGTTTCGGTGGCATGTGCGAGATGTCCGCTTCGGAAGAGTCGTCCCGACCTGACCCTGCGTCCATCGGTGGTCGTCAGCCCGCCCACGTCACGGAAGTTGCGCACTCCGGACAGTTCGGGCGTCGCGGGCGAGGTGCGGGGTATCTGCTGCGTCACGGGGGTTCCTCCGCGTCGTCGTGAGGTGTCCGAAATACACTACTTGGCAACAACTTGCCATAAGCGGAGGCGAGATCGCGCCAGGCTCCGTGAGCCAGATCATACGGTGACCGTGCGTGCCTGATCGCGAAACTCGAATTGCCATGTGGCGAGGGTTGTTGCTGGTCCGGAATGGACAGAGGGTGACGGGAATTTCGCCGGCCCCCCATGTCTGGGATTCCGTCAGGGAATTCGTGGCTTGTTGTGCGCGGCAGGACTCGATTACCTTCGCGATCGATCCGGGTGGACCGCCTAATCCTGCCGCCGCCCGGGAACCCCACCCGACTATTCACGCGCGCGGCAGGAGCGGGGGAACCAGGTAAGCCGCCGTTCCGGGCCTCGTCTCCGGGACGGCTAGGGGTGAAGCCGCACTTCGGCCGTCGTCACCGACGCCGCCGCGCGGCCGGACATCTCCAGTCCGAACCCGACAGCTCACCTCGCAGGCGTCGGAGAGGAATTCGCCATGCCTGCAAAGGGTAAGCACCGCCGTCCCAAGTCCCGTTCGCTGTCCCGCGGGTTCGCCGTCGCGGGAACCGGCGGCGCGGCTCTCGCCCTGCCGCTGATCGGGGCCGCCGGCGCCCACGCGGCCGGCGCTCCCGCCGCGGCCCCGGCCACCGCGCCCGTGTCGGCCCCGGCCGCCGCGCCGGAGTCGGCCCCGCAGGCCCCGGCGTCCTTCCAGGCCGCACCCGTCGCCGCGAAGGCCGCGCCGACCGTCTACACCGTCGTGTCGGGCGACTACCTCTCGAAGATCGCCGCCGACCGTCACCTCTCCGGCGGCTGGGAGCGGCTGTACGCCGACAACCAGCAGGCCGTCGGCTCCGACCCCTCGCTGATCCACCCCGGTCTGAAGCTGACCCTCGGCGCGGCGGCCCCCGCCGCCGAGTCCGCCCCCGCCCCGGCCCGCCCGTCGGCGTCGCAGCCGCGCTCCGAGAAGAAGGACGCGGCCCCCGCTCCGCGGTCGACCGACCGGTCCTCCGGCGCGACTCAGGCCGACTCCGACGCCGGCTCCGGTGACCAGACCCCCGCCGAGCGGCCCGCTACCTCCGGCGGCCAGGGCGGCGACACCTCCGCGGACGCCGGCACGGGCACCGGCTTCGTGGCCCCGGTCGGCGGCGGGGTCTCCACCCAGTACCGCGCCTCCGGCGCCATGTGGTCCTCCGGTTACCACACCGGCGTCGACTTCATCGCGAGCTCCGGCACCACCGTCAAGGCCGTCGGCGCCGGCACCGTCGTCTCCGCCGGATGGGGCGGCGCGTACGGCAACGAGGTCGTGATCCGGCACGCGGACGGCAAGTACTCGCAGTACGGCCACATGTCCTCGCTGTCCGTCTCGACCGGCCAGAGCGTCACGCCCGGACAGCGGATCGGGCTCTCCGGTTCCACCGGCAACTCCTCCGGCCCGCACCTCCACTTCGAGATCCGCACCGGCCCGTCCTACGGCTCCGACGTCGACCCGCTGGCCTACCTGCGCTCGAAGGGCGTCAGCATCTGACGCACGACCCGCAGGAGCACCGACACGCGTGAGGCCGGGACCGACGGGGCCCCGGCCTCACGCGATTCTTATTCCTCGTATGCAGGGTGGGATAGATCACGGTCCGTCAACCCCTCATTACGTTGGCGTAGGTCGGCCGCGGGGGTGAAGGATGTCGAACTGTGGCAGCGACGAAGACGACACTCAAGACCATCGGCTCGTACGCGGCGATCGGGGACAGCTTCACCGAGGGCGTGGGGGATCCGGGACCCGGGGATTCGTTCCTCGGCTGGGCGGACCGGCTGGCCGTCCTCCTGGCCGATCGGCGCGAAGAACACGATTTCCGGTACGCCAACCTGGCCGTGCGCGGAAAGCTCCTCGACCAGATCGTGGCCGACCAGGTACCCAGGGCCAAGGCCCTCGCGCCGGACCTGGTCACCTTCTGTGCGGGCGGCAACGACATCATCCGGCCGGGCAGCGACCCGGACGCCACGGCGGAACGCTTCGAGGCGGCCGTGGCCGACCTCGTCGGCTCCGTCGGACAGGTCATGATCACGACCGGGTTCGACACCCGGAGCGTTCCGGTCCTGCGCTACATGCGGGGCAAGATCGCCACGTACAACGCGCACGTGCGGGCCGTGGCCGACAAGTACGACTGCCCGGTCCTCGACCTCTGGTCCCTGAAGTCCGTACAGGACCGCCGGGCCTGGGACGGCGACCGGCTGCACCTCTCGCCCGAGGGCCACACCCGCGTCGCGCTGCGCGCCGCGCAGGTGCTCGGCCTGGACGTGCCGACCGACCCCGACCAGCCGTGGCCGCCGGAGCGCCCGCGCGGCTCGGTGGACGTGACGCGGGACAACATCCAGTGGGCGCGCGAACACCTGGTGCCGTGGATCGGCCGACGGCTGCGCGGGGAGTCCTCCGGGGACCACGTCGCGGCGAAGCGCCCCGACCTGCTGCCCCTGTAGGGCCGGGGGATCCGCCGACCGGGTCGTACGGGACGACGGCCCGAGGAGTCGGTGGGCGGGAGCGGAATCCTTCGGGGCCGGTGTGCGTTGGGATGGTCGTAGTCGTACGACCGTCCTGCCCCGATCCACCCAGGAGGCGCCTTGACCGGCTCCCGTCCCCTGCGTCCCCGGCTGCGCGCCCTGCGGCCCGAAGCCTTCGGCGCGGACCCGTCAGGCGCCCGCCTGGAGCGGATCCTGCGTTCCCCGAACTTCGCCGACGGCGTCTTCCAGAACCCGGTCGGCGCCCGGACCAGGCCCTCCGGCTCGATGGCGGAGTTCGCCAAGATCTACTTCCACAAGGAACAGCGGGCCCGGCGCAGCCCCTCCGCCGCGATCCCCGTCTATCCGACGACCCTCGCCGAACTGGCGAAGCCGCCGGTCGGCGGACTGCGCCTGACCTGGATGGGGCACTCCAGCGTGCTCGCCGAGATCGACGGTCGCAGGGTGCTCTTCGATCCGGTGTGGGGCGAGCGCTGTTCCCCCTTCCCCTTCGCCGGACCCAAGCGGCTGCACCCCGTGCCCGTGCCGCTGGCCTCCCTGGGCGACGTGGACGTGGTCGTGATCTCGCACGACCACTACGACCACCTCGACCTTCCGACGATCAAGGCGCTGGCCGGCAGGGACATCGTCTTCGCCGTCCCGCTAGGCGTCGGAGCCCACCTGGAGCGCTGGGGAGTCCCCGCCGACCGGATCCGCGAGCTCGACTGGAACGAGACCACCGAGGTCGCCGGGCTCTCGCTGACGGCCACCCCGGCCCGGCACTTCTGCGGCCGGGGACTGCGCAACCAGCAGTTCACCCTGTGGGCCTCCTGGGTGGTCGCGGGGGAGCGGCACCGGATCTACCACAGCGGGGACACCGGCTACTTCCCCGGCTTCAAGGAGATCGGCGCGACGCACGGCCCCTTCGACGCCACGATGATCCAGATCGGCGCGTACTCCGAGTACTGGAGCGAGATCCACATGACGCCCCAGGAGGGCATGCAGGCCCATCTGGACCTCCAGGGCGGCATCCCGCACGGCACGATGCTGCCCATCCACTGGGGCACCTTCAACCTGGCCCTGCACCCCTGGGACGAACCCGGCGAGGGCACGGTGACCGCGTCCCGGGAGACCGGTTCCGCCATCGCCCTGCCGGTACCGGGCCAGCCGTTCGAACCGGGCGCCTCCGACGCGCCCGTCGAACCGTGGTGGCGGCCCTTCGTCTCCGCCGAACCCGCCCCCGCCCGTACGACGCCGGCCACGCCGACGGCCCCCGCGCCGGCCACGGCCCCGGCCCCGGTCGCCACCGGGCGGGAGGAGTCGGAGGCCGTCGGGTCGTAGGGGCGGCCCCGATCGGGCCGGGGCGGCCGGGCCGATCCGGCCCGATCGGCACGACACCGCCCGGCGGAGCCGATCGGGACGGCCCTGCTCCGGCCACCCCGGGGGGCGCGGGCGCGCGCCCGGACGGCGTACGCCCCGGCCCGCCCGGGCGTGCGCGCTCCCGGCGGATTCGGGCTGTCGTACGAGCGCTCCGTCGCAAGCGGGAAGCACCCCCGCCAAGTTCCCCAACTGGCGGTCCCGGGCGGGAGAGTGCGGTCTAGCGTGGGTATCCGGTGATCAACGCCGGGCCTCGGCACATCCGGGGGCCCGGGCCCCACGTACCGAGGACGCCGATGTCCGGACTCCGCGCCGCCCGCCACCACTCCCCGTCGAGACACGCCGCCACCGGTCCCGGCCGGCAGATACGCCCCCAGATGCTCCGCGCCACCGTCCTGCCCACCCTCGCCGCCGGACTCAGCGGCGCGGCCGCGGTGATCTTCACGCTCCAGCTCGGCGGAGGCGCCGGCGACCGGGACGCGCGGTTGTGGCCGGTGCTCGGGGGCTGCGCGCTGCTCGTGGTCGGGGCGCTCGCAGCGGCCCTGCTCGGCGGGCAGCGCGCGGCAAAGGCGGTCCGCGACCGGTGCGAGGCCCTGCGCCGCTCCAGCGTGCGAGGCCGTCAGGAACTGCGCACGGCCGCCGACCGGCTGGAACGGGGCGAGGCCGCGGCCCGGCCGGTGCGCGGCGGCCCGAGCGGGCCGGCGCCGGCCACCGATCCGGCGGGAGTGGACGAGTTCTGGCTGCTCTCCCAGGAACTGCGGGGCGCCCGGGAACAGGCCCACACGACCCTCGTCCGGCTGGCCGCTCCGGTCACCCCGTCCGACAGCGACCGCAAGGTCGAGGTCTTCGTCAACCTCGCGCGCCGGCTCCAGTCCCTGGTGCACCGGGAGATCGCCCTCCTTGACGACCTGGAGGACACCGTCGAGGATCCCGACCTGCTCAAGCAGCTCTTCCACGTCGATCACCTCGCCACCCGGATCCGCCGCCACGCCGAGAACCTCGCCGTGCTCGGCGGCGCCCCCTCCCGGCGCCAATGGACCCGACCCATCGATCTGAGCGAGGTACTGCGGTCCTCCGTCGCCGAGGTCGAGCAGTACACGCGGGTGAAGGTGGTGCCCCCGGCGGGCGGTACCGTCCGCGGGCACGCCGTCGCGGACGTGGTGCACCTGCTGGCCGAACTCGTCGAGAACGCCACCGTCTTCTCCGCCCCCGACACCGACGTGACGGTGCGCGCCGAGCGCGTGACCGCGGGAATCGCGGTCGAGGTGGAGGACCGGGGACTGGGCATGCCCGTCGAGGAGCAGCACCGGATGAACGCCCTGCTGGGCGATCCCGACCAGGTCAACGTCCGGCACCTGCCGGCGGACGGTCGGATCGGGCTGTTCGTGGTCGCGGCGCTGGCCCGGCGGCACGGGATCGCCGTCGAGCTTAAGTCCAACATCTACGGCGGGGTGCTCGCCGTGCTCGTCCTGCCGCAGGAACTGCTGGGCGCGGAGGCACCGCACGCCTCCGACGCGCAGGGCGGCGGCTCGCGGGCCGGATCGTGGGCCGGGTCGCGGGCTGCCGGGTCGTGGGGATCCGGAGAACCGGCCACGATGGCGCCACCGGCGCCCGTACGGGTGCCCGCCCCACCGCGCCGGCCCGAGCACGCTGTCGAGGACGCCGGGGTGCTCCTCGGCACGGTCGTCCCCGAGAGCGTTCCCGAGACCGTCCGCGCGGCCGTCAGCGCGGCCGTCCCCGTGGTTCCCGCGGCTGTCCCCGGCGCCTGGGCGGACACGGACCCGCCGCCGCTGCCCCGACGGAACACCCGCGCGCACCTCGTCCCCGGGTCCGGCGAGGACGCCGGCCCGAGCCGGGCACCGGAGGCCGAACCACCCGTGCATGACCCCGGGTTGATGGCCGCCTTCCAACGGGGCTTCGGTCAGGCGCGGTCGCAGTGGCCCGCATGAGCGCGACCCCCACCACCCCTCTCACGACCCCCACCCCACACCTCGGCAAGGAGCACACCCCCATGGGCGGCGAAGTGGCGACGAAGACGGTCAGGCTCTCCGATCTCGACTGGCTGCTCAGCGGGCTGGTCCAGCGGGTGCCGTACACCCGCGGCGCCGTCCTGCTCACCGTGGACGGACTCGTCACCTGCGCGTACGGACTGGACGCCGACGACGCCGACCACATGGCGGCGCTGGCCTGCGGGCTCTACTCCCTGGGGCGCGGGGCCGGTTCGCGCTTCGCGGACGGCGCGGAGGTCCGGCAGGTGGTGGTCGAACTGGACACGGCTCTCGTCTTCGTGTCGGCGGCAGGCTCCGGAACCTGCCTGGCGGTGCTCGCGGACGGGGAGGCGGACGCCGGGGTCCTCGGCTACGAGATGGCGATGCTCGTCAAGAGCGTCCGCCCGTACCTGGCGGCGCCGCCGAGGCGGCCCGTCGCCGCCGACGCGGAGCGATGAGGGCGCGGGCAGGGGGGACGCACACGTACGGCGCGGGGCGGGACACTCCCTGGCTGGACGACACGGCGGGCCGGGTGACGCGCCCGTACACCGCGAGCGGCGGTCGGACCCGACCGACCGTCGCCCTCGATCTGCTCTCGCTGGTGACGGCGACCGGCGTACGCCCGCGTGCGCCGCTCGGACCCGAGCACACCCTTGTCCTGAGCTTCTGCGCGGGCGTGGCGGCGGTCACGGTCGCCGAGGTGGCGGGGCACCTGCGGCTCCCGACGGTGGTGGTGAAGGTACTGCTGGGCGACCTCCTCGAACACGGGGCCGTCACGGCGCAGGCACCGCGCCACCTGGACGGCGCCTCGCTGATCGCAGACGACCAGACCCTGCTGCGGGCGGTCCTCGACGGCCTGCACCGGTGCCTGTGACGCCCGCCCCCGCCCGCTCCGCGCCACGCGAGCCGCCCGAACCCGCGCCGCCCGACCCATCACGCTCTCGGATCCGGGGGAACCGCATGACCCTGTACGCATCGACCGGCCACCTGCTCCTCACCCCAGTGGACCGGGAGGCGCCGGCGCGCACCCCGCGACTGCGCGAACTGGGCCTCGGGGAGCGGGCGGACCCGGAACTCGACGCCTTCGCACGACGCGTCACCGAGACGCTGGAGTCGCCCTACGCGGGGGTCAACTTCATCGGGGAGGAGCGGCAGTTCTTCGCCGGGCTGCACCGCGTGCCGGACGCCCCGCGGCGCGGCTATCCGGCACGTTCCCTGCCCCGGGACCACGGCTACTGCCCGTACGTGGTCGTCCGGCGCCGGGCGCTGGCCCTTGAGGACGTACGGGACTTCGCCCGCTTCGCCGGGAACGCGGTCGTGGACGGCAGCGGCGTGCGGTCCTACCTGGGAGCCCCGTTGACCGACCGGCGGGGGTTCGTCCTGGGGACGGTGTGCGCCGTGGACCTGGTGCCGAGGCGCTGGGGACTGGACGGACTGGCCGCGCTGAAGGGCCTCGCGGAGGAGCTGATCGAGCTGGTGCACACGCGCGAGGACCGGCAAGGCACTTCCCGGGTCAAGCCCCCGCCGTCAGGCGCGGGGGCCCAGGAAGGCGGAGATCCGCTGCCGTAGTCCGGCGGGATCCAGCCCGTGCGCCGCGGTGTGTTCGGCGATCGTGCCGTAGCGGCGGAGTTCGGCCCGCGAGACCCCGAGGCCCAGGACGCGGTGGGGGAGGTCGGCGAGCGCGTCGTTGGCGGCGGCCGTGGAAGTGCCGGCCAGGTACGGCTCGACGAGCACGACGTCGGCCGGACCCGGGCCGACGGCCGCGCGCAGTGCCGCGCCGTCGAAGGGCCGAACGGTCGTCGCGTAGAGGACGCTGACGTCCATGTCCCGCGTCGCGGCCAAGACGTCGTCCAACAGCGGGCCGACGGCGAGCACCACGCCGCCGCGTCCTTCCCGCACCGTCCGGAAGCCCAGGCCGGAGAAGGGGCGCGAGCGGCTGTTCTCCTGCGCGGAGAGGCGGACGTACACCCGCTCGTCGCCGGCGGCGTAGGCGTGCCGCAGGAGTTCCTCGGCCTCGTCGGGATGGCCGGGCACGTGGATCGTCCAGCCGTCGAGGGTGTCCAACAGGGCCACGTCGCCCGGTGACATGTGGGTGAAACCGCCGGCGGGCCAGTCGTAGCTCGCGCTCGCGCTGACCAGCACGCCGCCGGTGCCCTGATGTCCGAAGTCCAGCTTGACCTGCTCGAACGGCCGCTCCACGAGGAAGCTCGCGAAGGTGTGCATGATCGGGCGCATCCCGGTGAGGGCCAGGCCCCCGCCGACACCCACGAGCAACTGTTCGCGGATCCCGACATTGACGACCCGGTCCGGGTGGCGTTCTCGGGCCGGGCGGAATCCGTCCATGGTGATCTCGGCGAGCACGAGGGCCAGCCGGGGATCCTCGTCGAGCAGCCGTGACGTGACCGCGATGAACCGTTCCCGCATGGTGTCCATGTTCTTCCCTGCCCCTTGGCTTCTGCTTCTCACAAGACGTCCGGTGCGGACTTCCGATCCGGACTTCCGATCCGGTCGTCCGATCGGTCTGACAAGTACGTCTGATCAGAACTTCTTCTCGACGCGGGCGACGACGGCGTGCGGTCGACCCGGGTGCGCCATGGTGAAGGCGGCGTGCAGGGCCTCGTGGTCCCGTCCGTCCACGGTGACCGCCGACCAGCCCGCCGCCTCGAAGCGGGAGGCGATCCCGCCCGGCCACCCGTGGGTCGCGGAGTCGTTGTCGATCACCACCGTGTGCAGCCGGTCCAGGCCGGCCGGGCCCGCGTGGGCGATCGCCTCGTGGTTGCTGCCCTCGTCCAGCTCGGCGTCCCCGATCAGCACCCACACCGCCGGTTCGTCCAGCCCCTGGGCCCGCAACCCGAGCGCGCTGCCGACCGCCAGCGGCAGCCCGTGCCCGAGCGAGCCACTGCCGATCTCCACGCCGGGGATCAGGGTGCGGTCCGGGTGGTGGCCGAGCGGGGAGTCGTACGAGCCGAACCCGGTCAGCCACTCGACGGGGAAGAACCCCTTCGCGGCGAGCACGGCGTAGTAGGCCATGGGCCCGTGTCCCTTCGAGAGCAGGAACCGGTCCCGCTCGGGATCCCGGGCGGACTCGGGCCCCACCCGCAACACCCGGTCGTAGAGCACCCACAACACGTCGAGCGTGGACGTGGCGGCGGGCCCGTGCTTCTCGGCCCCGGTCATGAGGGCGATGAGTCGGCCCAGGTCTTCGTGGCGGAACCCGGTGTCCGCAGTTGCCTGTGTCATGCGTCCAACCGTGCAACCTCAAGTCGACTTGAGGTCAAGCGCCCGTCGAGGCGCCCGTCGAGGCGGCGGCCGAAGCGGCCGGGGATCGGGTCCGGGGATCGGCTCCGGGGATCGGCTCCGGGAAAGGTGCGCGCGACCACCCTCCGAAGTGCGGTATTGTTCTCGTGCCAGTTCAACCCGGGGAAACCCCCAGGTCAGCGGGCATCGGGACGTGGCGCAGCTTGGTAGCGCACTTGACTGGGGGTCAAGGGGTCGCAGGTTCAAATCCTGTCGTCCCGACCAGCGTTTCTCGCAGGTCGGAGGCCGTTCTCTCTACGTGAGAGGACGGCCTTTCGTGTGTTCGGGGTCCGGTCGCGTCGGGGGCCGGGGGAGGTGCTCGCCACATTCGGGGCACCCGTCATCGGTGATGTGTACCCGCTCCGTTAACATGTTCGAGCAAACAATGATCATAGGTTGAATTCATATAAATCGGCTGAAAATTGATATCTAGGGTGTCGCGATCCCTCTCGCGAAATGGCGGCGGGATCGGGTTCGTCGGGTGGCGTCGACCACGGGTCCTGTTGTGGGGCGCGGTGGGTGTGGTCGCCCTCGGGTTCCTCGTCGCGCTGGAGATCGCCGCGCGCCATTACGGCGTGCCGGGTCCGGTGACCGTTCAGGCGCGCGAGGTGATCTTCGCGCCCCAGTCGGGGACCGTGCTGTACGCCAGCATGGCCTTGATGATGGTGGTGCTCACCTGGCGGCAGCGGTTCATCGCGGTCGGCACGGCGATCGGCATCGACCTGGTGTTCTGGCTCGTGCGGTGGCTCGCCGGCGCCCAGATGATGTTCGGCAACGGCGCGTTGTGGGTGACCCTGGGCTGCGCCGTCATCGCGGTCACGCGCCGCACCGGCCCGGAGCGCGCCCTGCTGCTCAAAGGCGTCGGGCTGGCCCTGCTGCTGGTCGCCGGCCGCAAGACCGGGTACACCTGGCTGCTGATCACGTCGAAGACCCGGCCGCTGGTGCTCGACCAGTACGTGGCGACAGCCGACCACGCGCTGGGCAACCCTTCGTGGGTCGTGGGTCGCATGGTCGAGGCCACCGGCGCGGTCGGCGCCAACGTCCTCGACTGGGTCTACATCCAGCTGGCGGTCGCCGCGGTCGCCGTCGCGCTGTACCAGCTGCGCAACGTGCGGATCGAGCGCCGCTTCCCGAGCCACCACCTGGTGCGCACGTTCCTGGTCATCGGCCTGCTCGGGCCGGGCATCTACATGATCTACCCGGTGGTCGGGCCGATCTTCGCCTACGGCGCCGACGGCGGGCAGTGGGCGCTGGCCGACCTGTGGCCGAACACCGCGCCGCCGCTCGGCGTCCCGCAGGCGATGCCCTTCGACGAGTTCACCCCGCGCAACTGCATGCCCAGTCTGCACACGGCTTGGGCCACAGCGATCTTCGTCCATTCCCGCAGGGGCCCGCGTGCCCTGCGCTACGCGGGCACGTTCTGGTTGATCGCGACGCTCGGCGCGACGCTGGGCTTCGGTTACCACTACGGCGCGGACATCATCGCCGGCGTGGTGTTCACGCTCACCATCGAAGCGGGACTGCGGTCGCTCGCCCGCGGCTGGGACCGGTCGGGAGCCCGACTGGTGGCCCACGGCGCGGCGGTGTTCGTCGCGCTCCTGGTGTCGTACCGCCACCTGTCGACGGAGATGGCCGGCCACCCTTGGGTGTTCGGACCGTTGCTGCTCCTGGCGACGGGCTCCGTGGTCTACGGCTACGTGCGCACCACCAGGTCCTGGGAACGCGAGCCCGCCCCGGCGCGCATCCCGGAACAGCGACGCGAACCCCAGCCCGAACTGGTCTAGGGCCCGATCCGAAAGACAGGCCCTGGCCGCGTCGCGGCGGCTCAGGCGGTCGCGGGGCCGTCGGGCAGGGGCTCCCGTCGCGCCCACCAGGTATCAGGGATCGCGGCCGTGCCGGTGCGCGCGGCGACCGTGCCGCCGGTGATCGCGCAGTTGGTGTCGACGTCGCCGAGCCCCTCCGCCGTGGTCCACAGCGCGTCGAGGAGGCTGTCCAGGTGCCGGGCGGCGGACCACAGGGCGAAGGGCACCGTGTCGCTCGCGCGGATCGACCGGCCGTTGCCGAGCACGTCGGCCGCCTCGCCCGGCCCCGTGCCGGCGGGCAGTTCGGCGGCCCGGCGCAGGCCCTGCGCGACCTGTCCGGCGGGTGTGAACGCGACCACCTCCCGGAGGAAGTCCGCCGCCCGCGGAACGGGCCGGCCCCGACCGCGCGCGGCCAGGGCCGCCGCGACGGCCACCGCCACGGCGCCCGCGATCGCCTCCGGGTGGGCGTGGGTGACCTCGGCCGACAGGACGGCCTGGTCCGTCACCTCGTCCAGGTCCGCGTGGAACCACGCGCCCAGCGGCGCCACCCGCATCGCCGCGCCGTTGCCGAGACTGCCCTGACCGTCGAAGAGGTTCCTCGCCTCGGTGCGCCAACTCGACGGCCGCTTCGCCAGTTCCGGGAGCAGCCGGCGCATGCCGTGGCCGTAACCGCGGTGGGCGTCCGCCACGTAGGCCGCGCCGAACGCCTGCGCCAACCGGTCCTGACGTACCGTGCCGTGCTCCCTCAGCACCTGGAGCAGCGACACCGCCATCGCCGTGTCGTCGGTCCAACGCCAGGCCGGCTCCTGCGGCTCGCGGCGCGCCCGGATCCCTTCGAGCGCCGAGTCGCCGGGTCGGAAGTACGCAGACCACAGCTCCCCGAAGGCATCGCCGAGGGCCAGGCCTTCGAGGGCGTCACGCGCGGCGTCCATGGGTGTCGTCATGGCGTGCATGCTGCCGGTGCGACCGGCCCTCGCGCACGCGTTTTTACCCGTCCCTGCCCCGCGCCGGCCCGCCGGGAGTCGCACCGGTGTCCCGGGCGGGTGCCCGAGGGGGCTCAGGCGCCGGCCAGGAGGAGCCCGCCCATGGTGACCATCGTCGCGGCGACCAGCCCGTCCAGGACCCGCCAGGCCGAGGGCCGGGCGAGGAGACCGCTGAGCAGCCGCGATCCGTAGCCGAGCGCGCTGAACCACGTCAGGCTGGCCAGGACGGCGCCGCCGCCGAAGGCCCAGCGCAGATCGCCCCGGTCGGCCGCGAGGGAGCCCACGAGCAGGACGGTGTCCAGGTAGACGTGCGGGTTCAGCCAGGTCATGGCCAGGCAGGTCAGCACGGCCGCGCGGGCGGACCCGGGGGCCGTGCCCCGCGCGGTGAGCGCCGCGCCGGGAACGGGCCGCAGCACCCGGCGGGCCGCGAGGACCCCGTAGCAGATCAGGAAGGTGCCGCCGGCGATCCCGACGGCGGTCAGCGCGGCCGGCCAGGCACTGACGAAGGCCCCGACCCCCGCCACGCCGAGCAGGATGAGGAGCGCGTCGGAGACGGCGCAGATGGCCACCACCGGGAGGACCGATTGCCGGCGCGCCCCCTGGCGCAGGACGAACGCGTTCTGGGCGCCGATGGCGACGATGAGGGAGAGACCGGTGCCGAAACCCGCGAGACCCGCCGTGGTGATGCCGTGTGTCATGGATCCGACCGTAGACAGGCGCGTCGGTTCAGTACAGCTAAAGTTTTTTACGTACCCTTAGCGCTCGTGATGGAAGAGCTTCCCCTGGAACAGGTGCGGACCCTGCTCGCCGTGGTCGACGAGGGCACCTTCGACGCCGCCGCAGCCGCCCTGCACGTGACCCCCTCCGCGATCAGTCAGCGGGTGAAGGCCCTGGAACAGCGCACGGGCCGGGTGCTGCTGATGCGGACCAAGCCGGTGCGGGCGACGGAGTCCGGGCAGGTGGTGATCCGGTTCGCCCGCCAACTGGCCCGGCTGGAGCGGGACGCCCGCGCCGAGCTGGGGCTGGGCGCGGACGAGGCGCGGGAGCCGGTCCGCCTGCCGATGGCGGTCAACGCGGACTCGCTGGCCACCTGGCTGCTGCCGGCGCTGACCCGCGTGCCCCGGGACCCGCCCGTCTGCTTCGAGCTGCACCGCGAGGACGAGGGACACACCACCACGCTGCTCCGGGAGGGGCAGGTGATGGCGGCGGTCACCTCCACGCCCGACCCGGTGGCCGGGTGTACGGTGCGGGCGCTCGGGCTGGCGCGCTACCTGCCGGTGGCGCGGCCCGACTTCGCCGCGCGGTACCTGACCGGGTCGTTGGGGCGGGACCTGCGGGAGGCGCCGGTGATCGTCTTCGATCGGCGGGACGAGCTCCAGGACCGGTTCGTGCGGGCCTTGGCGCGCGGCGCGGGCGCGGGGGCGAGTTCACATCGGCACCACGTGCCGACCTCGGAGGGGTTCCGCGACGCCGTGGCCGCCGGCCTGGGCTGGGGGCTGGTGCCGCAGTCGCAGGCCGAACCACTGCTGCGGACCGGGGAACTGGCCCTGCTCACGCCGGAGCGGACGCTGGACGTGCCGTTGTACTGGCAGCAGTGGAAGCTCGACTCGCCCGTGCTCGCCGTGGTCGCGAAGGTGATCGCGGAGGCCGCGGGGGAGGCGCTGCTGCCTCCGACGCGCTGAGTCGGGCAGGTCCTACGCTGTCGACATGGAGTCCTACACGATCGGCCAGGCGGCGCGGCTGCTCGGGGTGAGCGTCGACACGGCGCGCCGCTGGGCCGACGCCGAACGTTTCCCCACCCGTCGGGAGGGCTCTCGGCGCATGGTCGAGGGCCCCGACCTGGCGGCCTTCTGCGTGCAGGTGGCGCGGGAGGGCGACGACGAGGAGGCCCCCCACACCTCGGCCCGCAACGCCTTCCCCGGCATCGTCACCGCCGTGAAACTCGGCACGGTCGACGCGCAGGTCGAGATCCAGGCGGGACCGCACCGGGTCGTTTCCCTGCTGACCCGGGAGGCGGTGGAGGAACTGGGGCTGGAGGTCGGCGCGCGGGCGATCGCCCGGGTGAAGTCGACGAGCGTGTTCGTCGACCGGGGTTGAACCGCGCGACCTTGTCGTACGGGCGGGTCAGGATGGTGATCACCGTCGTGTAGGCGATGCGTCCCGACCGTCGCGGGGGAGGCTGATCGTGGCGACGCCCCGCCGCGGCGCGGGGCCGGTGGTGTCCGGGGTCGCGCACCCGCGTGGCGGTGGCAGACTGGCGGCTGATCCGCCGAAGGGGAGTACGTCGTTGTCCATGTTCAGCAACCTGCGCCGGGCCGTGCGCCGCGGCTACCGGCGGGCCGTCGACCTCAGCCACCCGGCCCGATCCCCCCTCGGCAGCGCGGTCGTCAACTGCCTCGTCTACCGCGACGGCATGCGCCAGGAGGACTGCGGGGAGGTGGAGGAGGCGCTGCGCCGGGTCCGCAAGAGCGGCGAGGGGTTCGTCTGGGTCGGCCTGCACGAACCGACGCAGGAGGAGATCACCGGGCTCGCCGGGCTGTTCGACCTGCACCCGCTCGCCGTCGAGGACGCCGTGAACGCCCACCAGCGGCCCAAGGTGGAGCGGTACGACGACACCCTCTTCGCCGTGTTCAAGACCGTTCGCTACGTCGAGCACGAGGAGCTGACGGCGACCAGCGAGGTCGTGGAGACCGGCGAGTTGATGGCCTTCGTCGGCGAGGACTTCGTCCTCACCATCCGGCACGGCGGCCGCGGCACCCTCGGCCCCGTCCGGGAGGCACTGGAAGGCGCTCCGGAGCAGCTCGCCAAGGGTCCGGCGGCCGTTCTGCACGCCATCGCCGATCACGTGGTCGACGACTACGTGGCCGTCACCGACGCCGTGCAGAACGACATGGACGCCGTGGAGACCGCGGTGTTCAGCGAGTACGGCGGGCGTGGCGACGCCGGACGGATCTACCAGCTGAAGCGCGAACTCCTCGAACTGCGCCGGGCGGTGGCCCCCGTCGGTCGACCGCTCCACCTGCTGGGCACGGAGCCGATACCGCTCATCCCGCCGGACATCCGCGCGTACTTCCGCGACGTGGCCGATCACCTGACCCGCGCCACCGAGCAGATCGCCGCCTACGACGGTCTCCTCGACTCCATCCTCCAGGCCCACCTCGCGCAGGTGACCGTGGCCCAGAACGAGGACATGCGCAAGATCACGGCATGGGCGGCGATCGTCGCCGTGCCGACGATGGTCTGCGGGGTGTACGGCATGAACTTCGACAACATGCCGGAGCTGCACTGGACGTACGGGTACCCGCTGGTCGTCGGCGTCATGGCGATCGCCTGCTTCGTGATCCACCGGGGATTCCGGCGCAACGGCTGGCTCTGATCCGGAGCGCGGGCGGGGCGGGGGCGAAAGCGTGCGGCCCGGTCGATGATCCGGATCGGCCGGCCGCGCGCCCGGTGTCAACCGGCCAGGCTCATCAGCATCACCGGATCGGACGTCGGCCGGGGCGATCCGCCCGCCGGCTCCAGGGTGACCCCCACGGCGGTGGCCCGGCCGACCGGCCCGGTCATCAGGGTGCTCCCGTCGCCGCCGACCAGGCCCGCCGGCCGCATCCCCGGACCGTCCGCGAACCACAGCTGGTACGTCTTGCCCGCCGGGGCGGGTGCCATCCCGGAGCCGACGAACGCCGCCCGGTCGCGGGCCGCGCTCACCACCACGGTGCCCTTCGCGCCGGACGCGGTGCGACCCACCACCGTCCGCGCGTCCGGGGCGGTGATCACCTCCGTCAGGTTCTGGAGTTCACGCAGCTCCCGGCCGGCCTGGACGGCCTGGTCCCGCTGCCACACCGCCGTACCGCCCAGGGCGAGCGCCCCGGCCAGACAGGCCGCGAGGGCCAGCGGAAGGGCGCGCCGGCGCAGGCTCGGGATGCCCCGACGGGCCGGGGGCAGTTGCCGCACCGTGTCGATCCGGGCCAGTACGTGCGCCCGCATCGCGGGCGGCGCGGGCAGGGCGGTCGCCGAGCCGAGCCGGGCGGCCGTCGCCGTGAACTCCCGTACGTCCTGCGGGCACAGCGCGCACCGGGCCAGGTGGTGCTCGAAGGCGGCCCGTTCCTCGGGGTCCAGGGCGTTCAGGGCGTAGGCGCCGGCGAGGGCGTGCATCTGGTCGGTCCCGGTGCTCATACGTTGACCCCCATGCAGTCGCGCAGGCGGATCAGGCCGTCGCGCAACCGTGTCTTGACCGTGGGCAGCGGGGCGCCGAGGGTCTCCGCGACCTCGCGGTACGTCAGGCCCCCGTAGTAGGCGAGGCTGACGGCCTGCCGCTGGAGTTCGGTGAGTCCGCGCACGCAGCGGCGCACCTGCTCGCTCTCCAGCCGGACCTCCACCTGCTCGCTCACCTCGTCGTAGGGGCGGGTGTGCTCCCGCGCCGCGTTGTCCTGCTCACGGGCCGCCGCCGCCTGCGCGGAGCGGACCCGGTCGACCGCGCGCCGGTGCGCGATCGTCATCACCCAGGTCATGACGCTGCCCTTGTCGGAGCGGTAGCGCGCGGCCTGCCGCCAGACGTCGATCAGCACCTCCTGGGCCACTTCCTCGGACTGCGCCCGGTCCCGCAGGACCTTGACGACGATGCCGTAGACGGGGCCGGCGACCACGTCGTAGAGCGCGGCGAAGGCGTCCTGGTCGCCGCGGGCGACCTGGTCCATCAGGGCGGGCAGGTCGGGGCCGGGCTTCTCCCAGGCCGCGCCGAAGGTCACCGGTTGCCGCACGAGAGCCCCTTTCGCCCGAGGAGCCGGCCGTTTCGAGTACTGGTCATGGCGGGGGTTCCTTCGGGAGCGGCGACGACTGACGAGGGTGGCACATGGAGGGTTTCGTAGCCGGAGCCGCCGTGGATTGGTTTGCTCCGGAAGTGACAACAAGGGTTTTCCGTGTCGCCGATATCTGGTAGTAAAGTTTCCTAACGGAATCGGGAAGCCTCAACCACCGCATGGAGGCCTTGTGTTCACCCCCCAGCGCAAGCACAGGACAGTCGCGCTCGGCGCCCTGCTCGGCGCCGCCCTCCTCGCCGCTCCCGTCGCGGCCCACGCCACGGCGGCCCCGGCCGCCGCTCCCGCCGCCTCCACCGCGGCGGCGGCGACCGGACTCGACGACCCGGCGAAGAAGGACATCGCCATGCAGATCGTCTCCAGCGCGGAGAACTCCTCGCTGGACTGGAAGGCGCAGTACAAGTACATAGAGGACATCGACGACGGCCGCGGCTACACCGCCGGGATCATCGGATTCTGTTCCGGCACCGGCGACATGCTGGACCTCGTCGAGTACTACACCCAGGTCAAGCCGGGCAACGTGCTCGCGAAGTACCTCCCGGCGCTGCGCAAGGTCGACGGCAGCGACTCGCACGCCGGCCTCGACCCGAACTTCACCAAGGACTGGGCCAAGGCCGCCCAGGACACCGAGTTCAAGAAGGCCCAGGACCACGAGCGCGACCGGGTCTACTTCAACCCCGCCGTCAAGCAGGGCAAGACCGACGGCGTCGGCACCCTCGGCCAGTTCGCCTACTACGACGCCATCGTCATGCACGGCGACGGAACCGACTCCACCAGCTTCCGCAACATCCGCAAGCGCGCCCTGACCAAGGCCAAGCCCCCGGCCCAGGGCGGCAACGAGACCACCTGGCTGAACGCCTTCCTCGACGCCCGCGTCTGGGCGATGAAGCAGGAGGAGGCCCACAGCGACACCAGCCGCGTGGACACCGCCCAGCGGGTGTGGCTGAAGAAGGGGAACCTGAACCTCGACACCCCGCTCGACTGGAAGGTCTACGGGGACCCCTTCCACATCGGCTGACCCGCCCCGCGCACCACGCGCACCCCGCGCCCCCTCCGGCGCCCGCACCCCGCGGCCCGGGACGGTCCCCTCCCCGTCCCGGGCCGCGGCCGTGCGACCGGGCGAACGGCGGCGGGTGACGCGTGTCTCCCCCGGGTTCCGGCAGGGGGCTGTCCAGACCGGTCCGATCACGAGATATCTTGATGTCGAGCAATGTTGCAGACGAGAGACGCAGACTGTGGAGCGGAGCATCCGGTGACTGACTCGACCATCATCTACACGCACACTGACGAGGCCCCGGCCCTCGCGACGTATTCCTTCCTGCCTGTGATCCAGGCGTACGCGTCGACGGCCGGTGTGAATGTCGAGACCCGTGACATCTCCCTGGCAGGTCGGATCATCGCCAGCTTCCCCGAGCACCTGGAAGAGGGCCAGCGCATCGCGGACGCCCTCGCCGAGCTGGGCGAACTGGCGAAGACCCCGGGCGCCAACATCATCAAGCTGCCCAACGTCTCGGCCTCGATCCCGCAGCTCAAGGCCGCGGTCGCCGAGCTCCAGGGCCAGGGCTACGCGCTCCCGGACTACCCGGACGACCCGAAGAGCGACGAGGAGCGCGAGATCCGCGCCCGCTACGACAAGATCAAGGGCAGCGCCGTCAACCCGGTCCTGCGCGAGGGCAACTCCGACCGCCGCGCCCCCGCCTCGGTCAAGAACTACGCCAAGGCCCACCCGCACCGCATGGGTGCCTGGACCTCCGAGTCGAAGACGAACGTCGCCACCATGGGCGCCGACGACTTCCGCTCCACCGAGAAGTCCACCGTGATCACCGAGGCCGGCACGCTCCGCATCGAGCACGTGGCCGCCGACGGCACCACCACCGTCCTGCGCGAGTCCGTACCGGTCCTCGCCGGTGAGGTCGTGGACGCGTCCGTCATGCACGTCGACGCGCTGCGCACCTTCCTGAACGCCCAGATCGAGCGGGCCAAGGCCGAGGACGTGCTGTTCTCCGTGCACCTCAAGGCCACGATGATGAAGGTCTCCGACCCCATCGTCTTCGGCCACGTGGTCCGCGCCTTCTTCCCGAAGACCTTCGCCCGCCACGGCCAGACCCTGGCCGCCGCCGGTCTGTCCCCCAACGACGGCCTCGGCACCATCCTGAACGGCCTGGGCGCGCTCCCGGACGCCGCCGCCATCAAGGCCTCCTTCGACGCCGAGCTCGCCGAGGGCCCCGCCCTCGCCATGGTCGACTCGGACAAGGGCATCACCAACCTGCACGTCCCCTCCGACGTGATCGTCGACGCCTCCATGCCGGCGATGATCCGCACCTCCGGTCACATGTGGGGCCCCGACGGCGCCGAGGCCGACACCCTCGCCGTCCTCCCGGACAGCAGCTACGCCGGTGTCTACCAGGCCGTCATCGACGACTGCCGCGCGCACGGCGCCTTCGACCCGTCCACGATGGGCTCGGTGCCGAACGTAGGCCTCATGGCGCAGAAGGCCGAGGAGTACGGCAGCCACGACAAGACCTTCGAGATCGCCGCCGCGGGCACCGTCCGCCTCGTCGACGCCGAGGGCAACGTGGTCCTGGAGCAGAAGGTCGCCAAGGGCGACGTCTTCCGCGCCTGCCAGACCAAGGACGCGCCGATCCAGGACTGGGTCAAGCTCGCCGTCACCCGCGCCCGCGCCACCGGCGACCCGGCCGTCTTCTGGCTGGACGAGGGCCGCGCGCACGACGCGCAGCTGATCGCCAAGGTCAAGACGTACCTCGCCGAGCACGACACCGAGGGTCTGACCATCAAGATCCTCTCCCCGGTCGAGGCCACCGCCTTCTCCCTGGAGCGGATCCGCCGCGGCGAGGACACCATCTCGGTGACCGGCAACGTGCTGCGCGACTACCTGACCGACCTCTTCCCGATCCTGGAGCTGGGCACCAGCGCCAAGATGCTGTCGGTGGTCCCGCTGATGAACGGCGGCGGCCTTTTCGAGACCGGCGCCGGCGGCTCCGCCCCCAAGCACGTGCAGCAGCTCGTCAAGGAGAACTACCTGCGCTGGGACTCCCTCGGTGAGTTCCTCGCGCTGGCCGTCTCCTTCGAGCACCTCGCGACCACCACCGGCAACGCCCGCGCCCAGGTGCTGGCCGACACCCTGGACCGCGCGACCGGCACCTTCCTCAACGAGGACAAGTCGCCGAGCCGCAAGCTGGGCGGCATCGACAACCGCGGCAGCCACTTCTACCTCGCCCTGTACTGGGCGCAGGAGCTGGCCAGGCAGACCGACGACGCCGAGCTCGCCACCGCGTTCGAGGCGCTCGCCAAGACGCTGGGCGAGCAGGAGGACACCATCGTCTCCGAGCTCATCGCGGTGCAGGGCTCCCCGGCCGACATCGGCGGGTACTACCAGCCCGACGCCGCCAAGGCCTCGAAGATCATGCGCCCGTCCGAGACCCTGAACCAGGCGCTCGCGATCCTGGGCTGACGCCCACGGCGTGTCCGCCGACGCCCCGACCGGGACCTCCCGGCCGGGGCGTCGGCGCGTCCGGGCGCCGGCGGCCGTATTTCCGGTTGTGAGGGGGGTCCGCCCGGGGCTAGTAATACGGGGTGATCACTGGACAGCTGGCCGGGCTGCGCGCCCGACACCCCGACGACGTGGCGATCCTGCACGCCGGCCTCTACGAGGACGTACCGAACCACGCCCGGTCGGACTCGCGGCCCTGGCGCCCGCTGACCCCGGCGAGCGGCCACTCCCCGTACGAGCCCGACGGGCCCTCCGACGACGGCAAGGCCGCCTTCTCCGTCGTCGACCTGGCCGGCGGCGAACTCGCCGGCGAGGCCCTGTTGTGGGGCATCGACCTCCACAACCGGGGCGCCCACCTCGGGATGTCCCTCCTGCCCGGCGCCCGGGGCCGCGGCATCGGCGCGGAGAGCGTCCAACTCCTCTGCCACTACGGGTTCACCGTGCGCGGTCTGCACCGGCTCCAGCTGGAGACCCTCGCCGACAATCCGGCGATGATCCGGGCCGCACAGAGCGCGGGCTTCCGGATCGAGGGCACCCTGCGGCGCTCCGCGTGGGTGTACGGGGCCTTCGTCGACGAGGTGATCCTCGGACTGCCCGCCGACGAGTGGGAACGCCCCTCCTGGCACGGCTGATTCCCCGTACACGAGCCCGCCGGGTGCGTTAGCCTGCCGCCGGTGGGCTGGGGGGAGAACTGGTGGCTCGTCGCGACAACACGTCCTGCGCCGGAATCGGGTGCGTGGGTTATCTGCTGCTCAACCTGGTGGTCATCGTCGGCGGGCTGCTCGCCACACCGGTACTGATACCCGACCTCATGGCCCGGCAGGATCCGCCGGTACGGGTGGAGGGCCCGGGGGCCTGGGCGATCCTGTACGGCATACCCGTCGTGGTCGCGCTCGCCCTCACCGCCCTCGCCGGCCGGGGCGCCGGCTTCGTCTGGTGGCGGTTCCTGGCCCGGGCGGCCCTCCTCCTCGCCGTCGTCGCCGGCGCCGTGCTCTTCGCCGGGCACCGGGTGGCGGACATCGAGTCGTGGAACGCACGCGGCGCCCTGACGAGCGGGGCCGCCGGTCTGGCCGCCCTCGCCGTGTACCTCGGCGTGCGCCGCTGGGACCGCACGTGCGGGGCGCGCCCCCGGGCCGGGGAGATCTGGTTGGCCATGGTGCCGCTGCGGGAGGACCCGTCGCGGCACCTGCGGCACTACTGCGTGGTGCTCGCCACCGGGCGCGGCCGCGCCGAGGTCGCGCAGATCACCACCAAGGACAAGGACGGCCGGCGCGACCACGTCCGGCTTCCCAACGACGGCTGGGACGAGGTCTCCGGCCGCTCCCACTGGGTGGAGATAGGCCACGAGCCCCGGGTCGTGCCGTACCGGCAGTTCCTCGCGTCCCGGCCGCAGGGCCGGTGCCCGGAGGCGGTCTGGTCCCGGCTCCGATCCCACCGACCGGCGTCGGCACGTCCCTCGGTGCCCGCGTCGCGGATGTGGGGCCGCATCCGCCGGATCTGAGCGGATCCGGCCACAACACTAGGTGTGGACGTCGGCCGCCACGCGGAAGCCGATGTTGCCCGCGGAGCTGTCCGGGGTGTTGCGGGTGCGCGCCGCGACGCGGTAGCGGTTGCAGTACGAGTCGTGGCACATGTGCGAGCCGCCGCGCATCGCGCGCTCCGGGCCGGCCGCGGCGAAGCGGTCCGCGGACCACTCCCAGACGTTGCCGACCGCGTTGTACAGCCCGTGGCCGTTGGGGCGGAAGGACTTCGCGGGGGCCGTGCCCGCGTAGCCGTCCGCGCGCGTGTTGTGCCGGGGGAAGTCACCGTTCCAGATGTTGCACATGTACCGCCCGTCGGGGCGCAGTTCATCGCCCCAGGGGTAGCGCTTCCCCTCCAACCCGCCGCGCGCCGCGAACTCCCACTCGGGCTCCGTGGGGAGCCGGGTGCCGGACCAGGCGCAGTAGGCCCGGGCGTCGTTCCACGACACGTGCACGACCGGGTGGTCCTGCCGCGCGGCGAACGAGGAGCCGGGCCCCTCGGGGCGGCGCCAGTTGGCGCCGTCGACCGCCCGCCACCACGGGGTACCGGCCACCGCCGGTGAGTGCGCGGCGAGTTCGGGCGCGAGGAACCCGGCGAAGACGAAGCTGAACCCGAAGGACTCCGCCTCCGTGACGTGTCCGGTGGCCTTCACGAACGAGGCGAACCGGGCGTTGGTGACGGTGGTCGGGGCGATGCGGAACGCCCCGACCACCGCCTCCCGTACCGGCCCCTCGCCGTCCGCCGGGAACCCGTCCGGGTCCTCGGTGCCCATCAGGAACCGGCCGCCCGCCAGCTCCACCAGGTCGCGTACGGCCCGCTCCGCCGCCGGGTCGGCCCGCGGGGCGGGCGGCGGGGACGCGAGCGCGACCACGGCGGCGGCCGGTTCGCGGCCTGGGGCGCAGCAGGACTTGGGCGGCACGGACATCACTCCTGGGACGGCGGTACGGGCGGTACGGGCGGGACGGGGGCTCAGCCGGCGCGGTCGGCGGCCAGTCGCGCGGCCAGCGCGGGGACACCGAGGGCCTGCTCCTGGGCGGGCGTGGCCTGGTACAGCAGGTTCCTCAGTTGGTACGGGTCGGCGGCCAGGTCGTAGTACTCGCGGAAGGTGACCTGTCCGGTGCCGGACACGGCGCCCGTCGCGTCGGTGTGCAGGTCGTAGTACTCCGTGTACTGCTTGTCCTTGGCCACGTAGGAGGCCCAGGTCTTGGGCCCCTCGGCGCCGGTGCCCTGCTTCCACCACTGGACCAGCAGGTGGTCCCGGGACTCGGAGGTCAGCAGGGACCGGCCGTCCTGACCGGCGGGCCGCGCGATGCCCGCGGCGTCCAGGATCGTCGGCGCGATGTCGATGTTCGCGACGATCCGGTGGTCCTGGGTGCCGCCGCCGAGGCCGCCGGCCGGCCAGGACAGGTAGAACGGGACCTCGTGGGCGGGGGAGTAGGGCACCGACTTCTTGGTCCAGCCGTGGTCCGCCCAGGTGTAGCCGTTGTCCCCGGTGAAGATGACGAGGGTGTTCTCCAACTGGCCCAGCGCGACCAGCTTGTCGTGGATGGCCCGCACGGCGTCGTCCACCGAGAGGAGGCTGCGCAGTTGGCGCTTGCGGGTCTCGCGGGCGTCGTCGAGGGTGGACGTCGCGTCGCGGATGTAGGGGGGCTTGTCCGAACGGTCGTCCTCCGGGACCGAGGGGCGGCCGTTCCAGGCGGGGACGGGCGTCTCGGTGTACTTCGGCGCGGGCGTGTTCGGCGCGTGCGAGGCGTACGGAGTGACGTACGCGAACCAGGGACGGCTGTCGGTGGTCGACCTGTCGAGGAAGGCCAGCGTCCGGTTCTTGACGATGTTCGTGGTGTACCCGGGGAGCTGCTGGACGGTGCCGTCCACGTTCCAGCGGGCGTCGTTGTAACCGGGCTGGAGGAGGGCGAACTCCTCGAAGTGCGGCGGATTGTCCGCGAGTGTCCAGGAGTTGAGGTATTTGCCGAACAGTCCCGTGCGGTAGCCGGCCTGCTTGAGGTGGCGTTGCACGGTGGTCGACTGGTCGAGGCTGTGCGAGGCGGAGTTGTTGCGCACCCCGTGGTGGTGCGCGTGCCGTCCGGAGAAGATGGAGGACCGGGACGGCGCGCACAGCGGGGTCGCCGCGTGCCCGTGGGTGAAGGTGACGCCGTGGTCCCCGAGCCACTCGATGGTCTTCGGTATGGCCCAATCGGTCTGCTTGGGCTGGTCGTCGGTGACGATCAGCAGGATGTTGGGGCGCGCCGTCGGCGCGGCCACCGCGTCCCGGGCGAGGGCCGGGCCGGCCGCGGCGGCGGCCACGGCCGCCGCGCCGGCGAGGAAGCCGCGTCTGCCGACGGCGGAGTTCCGGGGCCCGCTGGGGTGCTGCTCGCTCACGAGGGTCTCCTGTACGCGCGGGGGAAGGTGACGTACGTACGCACGGCTCGCGGCGGACCGATGGCCCTCCGGAACCCGCAGGTCAGACCCTAGAATTCGAGCAGCCGCGACTCAATGTCCCCCGCATGGCAGTGCTGTGGCAGTGCCGTGGCGCGAGCATGACGGCGCTGTGCCGCGCGCGTTGCGAGCCGGTGCGGGCGCAGGTGAGGGCGTTGGTGAGAGCGTCGGTGAGGCCGCCGGGGTGCCCGGGCGGGCTTCAGAGGCGGTGGACCCGGCCCTGTCCGACGGCCGGCGGCCAGGATCCGCACTCCGGGCGCGACGGCGAGCAGCTCGCGCAGCCGGCGCAGGGTGTCGGCCGTGAGGTGGTCCACGCCGTCCAGGACGAGGAGCATGTCCCGCTCCGCGAGCCAGGAGGCGGCGTCGCGCGTGCCGTAGGGCAGGAAGGGCATGCCGGGTACGCGGCCCAGCGCGGCCACGAGTTCCGGTACGCCACCGGCCCGCGCGACCGTGACCACGGCCACCCCGTCGCAGAAGTTGGACGAGAGCCGCCGTGCGACGTCACGCACCAACAGGCTGCGCGGTGCGCGGAACCGGCCGGTCACGGTCAGCACCCGACCCCGCCGGACGGTCGTGAGCAGCCAGGACAGTTCGGTCGATGTCATCGGCAGTGTTTCGGCCGGTCGCGATTTCCCCATCGGCACGATGCCCCCCATTGCATGCGTGACCAGGCGCGGCAAGAGGCGTGCTTCAGGCCGCATGCCGACGATTATGCGCCAGTTTCATGGCAAGACCAGGGGAATGTCGTATTCCGCCGAATGGCTTGCGCGGCGCACCGGACCCCGCCCGCGCCGGACGGCGACGGAAGGGGGCATGTGGTCGGATGGCGATCATGGGCCATGACCACGGTGCACCCCCGCCCGCCACCGGCACCCTCAGCGGGACCTACCGCACCCGCCTGCTGTGGACCATCGGCATCAGCGTGACCATCACCGTCCTCCAGGTGGTCGGCTCCCTGCTGTCCGGGAGCCTCGCCCTGCTCGCGGACGCGGCCCACAGCCTCACCGACGCCGTCGGCGTCTCCCTCGCACTCGGCGCGATCACCCTCGCCCAACGCGCCCCCACCCCGCGCCGCACCTTCGGCTTCTACCGCGTGGAGATCTTCTCGGCCGTACTGAACGCCCTGCTCCTCCTCGGGATCTTCGTCTGGGTCGTCCACTCCGCGATCGGACGCCTGCGCGAGCCGGTCGAGGTCGAGGGCGGACTGATGTTCGCCGTCGCCGCCGTGGGCCTCGCCGCCAACGGGGTGGGGCTGTGGCTGTTGCGCGACGCCAAGGACCACAGCCTGAACCTGCGGGGCGCCTACCTGGAGGTGCTGGGCGACGCCCTCGGCTCGATCGCCGTCATCATCGGCGGTCTGGTCATCCTGTTCACCGGATGGCAGGCCGCCGACCCGATCGCCTCCCTCGTCATCGGGGTGATGATCGTCCCGCGCGCCTGGGGGCTGCTGCGCGACGCGGCGCACGTCCTGCTGGAGGCCACCCCGCAGGACACGGACCTCGCCGAGGTGCGCGACCACCTCCTGCGGGAACCCGGTGTACTGGCCGTGCACGACCTGCACGCCTGGACCGTCACCTCCGGCATGCCGGTGCTCACCGCCCACGTCGTGGTCGATCCCCAGACCCTGCGCGGCGAGGACCACGGCCGGCTCCTCACCCGCTTGCAGGCATGTGTCGGCGACCATTTCGACATCGCCCACTCGACCCTCCAGTTGGAGCCCGAGGGCCACGAGGAGGACGGGTCGGCCCTGCACGGCTGACCGCCGCCCGCCCCGGGCGCGGTCCACGACGTGGCTGACGCGCGTCGGTCGGATGGTGGAGGGCGCGTAGACGACGGACGCGGCGGGAGGCCCGGCCGGGTCGGCGCGGCGGCCGAAGCTCCCAGGTGGGCGACGGCCGCGTCCGCCGTCCCGGGGCCCGCCCGTCGCCCAACGGTCGGGTACGGGACGTTGCGTACGCGTTCGCGCGCTCACGGAACACGGCCGCGTCCGCGATGTGCCAAGGGCCCCGCAGCGGACGCCGTGTTGGCCATGGCAAAGCGGTCGACGTAGTTCCCGTGGTCCCCGTGACGTACGTGCCGGGCCCCGGCTCCCGGGGAACGGTTGTTTGACAGCCGGGAATCGGCTCTACTGCTGTGCAGCCCCGCAGTCGGGGCATATTCCGGGGAGGGGCACGCATATGAGAGCGGACCGGCGGGCAGAGCGGGAGGCACGACCCACGTCGCACCGACGCCGGCCCCCCTTCCGGGGGCGCAGACCGCTGCTGACGTTCCTGATGTCGGCCTTCCTGCTCGTCGGCGTCTGCGCCGCGACGGGCGTCGCCTGGGACCCCTTCACCGCCGACGCGTACCAGAACCGCGCGACGCCCGAGATCGACGCGCCCTGGACCACCGCCCCCGGCGGCGAGGCCCCGCCCCACGCCTCCCGCACACCCGAGGCCACCCCGAGCCCGAGCGGATCGCCCGAGGAGTCCGAACGGGCCGTCCCCCGGGGCCAGGTGGACACCGGCGGCGCCCGCTCCGCCGGAGCCCTGCCCTTCGACATGCCCGGACCGGCCGCGCTGCGCTCGGGCCCCGCCGGCAAGAAGCTGGTGTTCGCCCACTACTTCACCCCGTACCCGCTGTCCCTCGACAACGCGAGCGCGGACACCGACTACTACACCCGCAACTACCTCGAACCCGACGGGGAGAGCGGCAAGCACGAGCGGTACGGCGGCCTGCTCCGCGACCGCCCGCTGCCCGTCCAGCCCAAGGGCGGCAACTGGGAGTACACCAACCTCCAGCAGGAGGTGCGCACCGCCCGCGCGGCCGGCATCGACGGGTTCACCCTCGACATGCTTTCCCTCTCCGGGAAGAACTGGGAGCGCTCCAACCTCCTGATGGCGGCGGCCCGTTCGGTCGACCCAGACTTCAAGATCATGCTGATGCCGGACATGACCTCGCTGAAGACCGACGACCCGGGCGTCCTGGCCGACGCCATCGCCGCCCTCGGCAAGAGCCCGGCCGCCCACCGGCTCGGCGACGGGCGGCTCGTCGTGTCGCCCTTCAAGGCCGAGGCCAAGAACGTGGCCTGGTGGACCCGGGTGCTCGACGACCTGAAGTCCGAGCACGGCATCCGTACCGCCTTCGTCCCCCTCTTCCTCGACTTCGACGCCAACGGCGCGGCCTTCGCACCGATCAGCCACGGCTTCTCGGAGTGGGGCAGCCGCAGTTACGTCGGCCAGGACAGCTCGACGCGCGACGTGCGCCGCGCCCACGGCATGGGCAAGATCTGGATGCAGCCCGTCTCCGTCCAGGACGCCCGCCCCAACCAGGGCATCTACGACGAGGCCGGCAACACGGCCACCCTGCGGTCCACGTGGACGCACGCCATCGACGACGGCGCCGACTGGGTACAGCTGACCACCTGGAACGACTACTCGGAGGGCAGCCAGTTCGCCCCGTCCCTGCACAACGGGTACGCCTACCTGGACCTCACCTCGTACTACCTGACCAGGTTCAAGACGGGAAGTTGGCCGCGGATCGTCCGGGACACCCTGTACCTCACGGCCCGCACCCAGTTCGCCGCCGCCGACCCGACGGGCGACCAGTCGCTGCTGATGTCGCTGCGCAGGGGCAGCGCGGCCCCCCGGGACACCGTGGAGGTGCTGAGCTTCCTGACCGGGTCGGCGAAGATCCGTACGGCCGTCGGCGCCGCCGAGGACTCCCACGAGGCCCCGGCCGGCCTTTACACCGAACTGCTGCCGCTCAAGACCGGCGTCAGCTCGGCGGAGGTCGTACGGGCCGGCCGGACCGTGACGGAGGTCGAGCTCCCCTACCCGGCGGACCACAGGGTGGAGGTCCAGGACCTCCAGTACTACGCGGCGACCAGCGGCCGGGAGTAGGCCGCCGGGCCGGGGCGCCCCCCTCCGTACGGGCCGAGGCGCCCCTTCCGTGCGGGGCGGGGCGCCCCTTCCGTGCGGGGCGGGGGCGGTCTTCCGGTCCGGACCCGCCCCGGGAGATGATCGGCGCACCAGCCGACCCACCCACGGAGGCCCAGTGACCGAGCCGAAAGCCCCGGCGGAGTTCCCCGGCGGGCGCGCCCTGTTCCGGCTCGACCCCGACGTCGCGCACCTCAACCACGGATCGTTCGGCGCCGTGCCGGTCCCCGTGCAGCAGGCGCACGCCGCACTCCAGGCAGAGGTCCACCACGACCCCGACGTGTTCTTCATCGGCGTGCCGGAGCGCATCGCCGCCGCCCGCACCCGGGTCGCGGCCCACCTCGCCACCGAGACCGAGGGCATCGGGTTCATCGCCAACGCCACCGAGGGGGCGAACCTCGCCCTCGACGCCCTCGCCCTCGCCGACGGCGACGAGATCCTGGTCACCGACCACGGCTACGGCACCGTGGTCGCGGCCGCCGCCCGCCGCGCCCCCCTCACCACGGTCACCCTCGACCCGTACCTCCCCGACGAGGACGCCGTACGGGAGACCGTGCTCGCCGCGCTCACCCCCCGCACCAAGGTGGCGGTGCTCGACCACATCAGCTCGCCGACCGCCCGGCTCATCGCCGGCCCCGCGCTCCTCGCGGACCTGGCCGCCCGGGGCGTCACCACCATCGTCGACGGCGCCCACGCCCCCGGCATGCTCGCCGACCCGCTGGCCGGCGGCGCCGACTTCTGGTTCGGGAACCTGCACAAGTGGGGCTACGCGCCCTCCGGCAGCGCCGTCTTCGCCGTCGCCGAGCGCCACCGCTCCCGCATCCGGGCCCTGGTCCCCTCGTGGGAGGACCAGCACGGCTTCCCCCGCTCCGTCGAGAACCGGGCCACCGCCGACTACACCGGCTGGCTGGCCGCACCCGAGGGCCTGGACCTCCTCGACCGCCTCGACGCGGCCGCCGTGCGGTCCCACAACGCCGCGCTCGCCGCCCACGGCGCCGACCTGCTCGCCGAGATCCCGGGGCTCACCCGGCTCCCGCACACCGAGGGGCTCGCCATGCGCGCCCTGCGCCTGCCGCCCGGCATCGCCGAAACCCAGGACAGCGCCCGCGCCCTGCGCGAACGGATCGCCGCCGAGCCGCGCGTACGCGTGCTGATCTGGCCCTGGCCGGGCGGCGGAGGCATCCGGGTCTGCGGCCAGATCTACAACCGGCCCGAGGAGTACGAACGCCTGGCCGCCGCCCTGCCCGACTACCTCAAGGGCGCCTGAGCAGGTACGTGTCCATGATCCAGCCCTTGCGGGCGCGGGCCTCGGTCCGCAGCTCCTCGATCCGGCCGGCCACCTCCGCCAGCTTCCCCGACACCAGGATCTCGTCGGGCGTGCCGACGTAGGCACCCCAGTGGATGTACAGGTCCTGGTCGAGGTGGGCCGTGAAGGCGTGCCGCGCGTCCAACATCACCACCACGTCGTCCACGTCCTGCGGCCAGCCCTCCGCGAGCCGCCGGCCGGTGGTGATCTGTACCGGCCGGCCCACCCGGTTCAGGGTGGTCCGGTGCCGGGCGAGCAGCGAGGAGATGCTGCTGATGCCGGGCACCACCTCGTGGTCGAAGGCGACCCGGCCCTTCTCCAGCACCTCGTCGAGGATCGCGAGCGTGGAGTCGTACAACGAGGGGTCGCCCCACACCAGGAAGGCCCCGGTCTCGTCGTCCGCCAGGTCCTCGGCGATGAACCGCTCGAAGATCTCCGCCCGGGCGCTGCGCCAGCCGTCCACGGTCGGGGCGTAGTGCGCGGGCGTCCGGTCCCGGTCCGGATCACGGCCCTCCACCAGCCGGTGGCCGGGACGGGCGTACTCCTCCAGCATCGCCCGCCGCAGCCCGGTCAGGTCCGACTTCTCCTCGCCCTTCTCCAGAATGAGGAATGCGTCCGAGGCGCCGATCGCCTTGACCGCCTGGAGGGTCAGGTGGTCCGGGTCGCCCGCGCCGATGCCGATCACGTAGAACTTCTTCACCCCGCTATTCTGCCCGTCATGCGCGCCGCCCTGTTCGTCACCTGCGTCAACGACGCGCTGTACCCCCGGACCGGCATCGCGGTGGTCCGCCTCCTGGAGCGGCTCGGCGTCGACGTGGACTTCCCCGCCGCCCAGAGCTGCTGCGGGCAACCGCAGTACAACACCGGCTACCGCCACGAGAGCGAACCGCTGGTGCGGCGCACCGCCGAGGCCTTCGCGGGGCACGCGTACGTGGTCACCCCCTCCGGATCCTGCGCCGCCATGATCCGCGAGCACTACCCCCGGATCGGCCGCAGGGCCGCGGACGAGGGGCGCGGCCCGGAGCTCGCCGGGCTCGCCGACGACCTCGTGCCCCGCGTGTACGAGCTGACCGAGTTCCTGGTCGACGTCCTCGGCGTGACCGACGTCGGCGCGTACTTCCCGCACACCGTCACCTACCACCCCTCCTGCCACGGCCTGCGGACCCTCGGCCTCGGGGACCGCCCCCGGCGGCTCCTGGCCGCCGTCAAGGGCCTGGAACTGGTCGAACTCCCCGGGGCCGAGGAATGCTGCGGCTTCGGCGGCACCTTCGCCGTCAAGAACCCGGACGTGTCCGCCGCGATGGGGGCCGACAAGATCCGCGCCGCCCTCTCCACCGACGCCGAGGTGCTGTGCGGCGCCGACAACTCCTGCCTCGCCCACCTCGACGGGATGCTCCGCCGCCGTGACGTCCCGCTGCGCGCCCTGCACCTCGCGGAGATCCTCGCCGCGACCGAGGAGGACTTTCCGCGATGACCGCCATCCCGCTCGGCATGCCCGCCTTCCCCACCGCGGCGCGCGACGCCGTGCACGACGAGGTCCTGCGCGCCAACCTCCGGCACGCCACGCACACCATCCGCGACAAACGGGCCCGCGCGGTGGGGGAGTTGGCGGACTGGGACCGGCTCCGCGCGGCGGGCAAGGCGGTCAAGGACCACACGCTCCGTCACCTCGACCGCTACCTCGTGCAGTTGGAGGACGCGGTCACGGCGTCCGGTGGCACCGTGCACTGGGCGGCCGACGCGGACGAGGCCAACCGGATCGTCACCACACTGGTGCTGGCCACCGGCGAACGCGAGGTCGTCAAGGTCAAGTCGATGGCCACGCAGGAGATCGGCCTCAACGAAGCGCTGGAGGCGGCCGGCATCGCCGCGTACGAAACCGATCTGGCCGAACTCATCGTGCAACTGGGTCACGACCGGCCCTCACACATCCTGGTCCCCGCCATCCACCGCAACCGTGCCGAGATTCGCGACATCTTCCGTGCCGAAATGGGGAGTTGGGGCAGGCCCGCACCCGATGGACTCGGCGACGACCCGCGCGAACTCGCCGAAGCGGCCCGCCTGCACCTGCGCGAGAAGTTCCTGCGCGCCAAGGTCGCCGTGTCCGGAGCCAACTTCATGGTCGCCGAGACCGGAACCATGGTCGTCTTCGAGTCCGAGGGCAACGGCCGGATGTGCCTGACCCTGCCCGAGACCCTCATCTCGGTCGTGGGCATCGAAAAGGTGGTGCCGACCTTCCGGGACCTGGAGATCTTCCTCCAGACGCTGCCGCGCTCCTCCACTGCCGAGCGGATGAACCCCTACACCACCATGTGGACCGGCACCACCGAAGGCGACGGCCCCACCGCCTTCCACCTCGTCCTCCTCGACAACGGCCGCACCGACACCCTCGCCGACGCGGTCGGCCGCCAAGCCCTGCGCTGCATCCGCTGCTCCGCCTGCCTGAACGTCTGCCCCGTCTACGAACGCGCCGGCGGCCACGCCTACGGCTCCGTCTACCCCGGCCCCATCGGCGCCATCCTCAGCCCCCAACTGCGCGGCACGGGAAGCGAGATCGACGCCTCCCTGCCCTACGCCTCCACCCTGTGCGGCGCCTGCTACGAAGTCTGCCCCGTCGCCATCGACATCCCCGAGGTCCTCGTCCACCTCCGGGAACGCGTCGCCCAAGGCGGGCCCGTGACCCGCGAGGGCATCCGCGTACGCATCCGCCCCGCCCGAGGTCACACCTCCGAACGGGCCGCCATGCGGGCCGCCCGACTCCTCCTCGACCGCCCGGGCGCCCTCCGGGCGGGGGAGCGGCTGTTGTCCCGCGCCCGCCGCCTGCGACCGCGCCGACTGCCCGGACCCGGCCGGGCCTGGACCGACAGCCGCGACCTGCCGAGCCCGCCCGCCGAGTCCTTCCGCGACTGGTGGGCCCGCGAACGCGGCGACCGGGAAGGAAAGAACCGATGAGCACCAGGGACCGCGTCCTGGGCCGCATCCGACGAGCCGTGGACGGCCCCGACGTGCCGATTCCCCGGGACTACCTCCGCAGCCACGGCGCCCGCACCCCCGCGGAGAGCGCCGACCTGCTCGCCGCCCACCTCACCGAGTACCGGGCGACGGTGCACCGCGCCGACGAGGACGGCCTGGCGCCGCTCCTGGCGCGACTCCTCGCCCGACGCGGCTCCGCCACCGTGCTCGTCCCGCCCGGCCTGCCCCCGCACTGGCTCGCCGAGGCCGACGTGGCTCTCGTCCCCGACCTGGCCGCGTCCACCCCGGCCGAACTCGACGGCGTGGACAGCGTCGTGACCGGCTGCGCCCTGGCCGTCGCGGAGACCGGCACCCTCGTCCTCGACGGCGGCCCCGAGCAGGGCCGGCGCCGGATCACCCTGGTCCCCGACCACCACATCTGCGTGGTCCGGATCCCCGACCGGCTGGTGGACTCGGTCCCGCAGGCCCTGGAACGGCTGGACCCCACCCGCCCGCTGACCTGGATCTCCGGGCCCTCGGCGACCAGCGACATCGAGCTCGACCGGGTGGAGGGCGTACACGGCCCCCGGACCCTGGAGGTCGTGCTGCTCGACGCGTCCGCACAATAGGACCCATGTCCGCACACATCGCCCTCACCGCCCTCGTGGTCCACGACTACGACGAGGCCATCGACTTCTACACCCGCGCCCTCGGCTTCACCCTCGTCGAGGACACCGCCCGACCGGACGGCTCCCGCTGGGTCGTGGTCCGGCCGCGAGGCGCCACCGAGGCGGCCCTGCTGCTCGCCCGGGCCAAGGACGAGGCCCAGCGCTCCCGGGTCGGCGACCAGACCGGCGGCCGCGTCGGGTTCTTCCTCCACACCGACGACTTCACGGGCGACCACGCCCGGATGACCGCCGAGGGCGTCCGCTTCCTGGAGGAGCCGCGCCACGAGACGTACGGCTCCGTCGCGGTCTTCGAGGACCTGTACGGCAACCGCTGGGACCTGCTCCAACCGGCGGCGTAGCCCGTCGGGACCCGCGCCGGCCGGCGCACGGCTCCGGCGCGGGACGGTCAGGCCGCCGCCGGTCCGTCCGGGGTCGCGGCGAGCCGGGGTGCCTCGGCCACCGCGTCCACCGCCGCGCCGGACTCGACCCGGCCGGCCAGCGCCCCGGCCCACCCCACCAGTCCGGGCAGGTCGATCCCGTACGGCGCGTCCAACCCGGCCAGCACGCCGGCGCCGCGCCGCAACAACCGGGCCCCACCGGTGGCGTTCCCCCGCGCCGCGTGCGTGAGTCCCACCGCCAACTGGGCGAGACCCCGCCACAGCGCGGCCTCGGCCGGCGGGCCCGACTTCCAGGCGTCCTCGAACACCTCGTGCGCGTGGAAGGGCATCCCGGTGTCCAGCAGCCGCTGCGCCTCCGCGAGCGTCGCCGCGGGCGTCCGCACCACCCCCTCGGGCTGCCGCTCGACCCCCGGCGTTCCGTACGGCAACGGCCGCCCGAGCCCGTCCCGCGGGCGCGCGCTCCGCGCCCGCCCCTCGCCATCCCGATCCCGTGCGTTCACCCGCACATCCTCTCTCCCGCCGATTACCGGTGCACGCGTACCCCTCGGCGTGGGGTAATGTTCTGCATGTGCCCGGCACGAGGGGGAAACCCCAGGTGGAAGGCGCAAAGCAGAACGGGACGTGGCGCAGCTTGGTAGCGCACTTGACTGGGGGTCAAGGGGTCGCAGGTTCAAATCCTGTCGTCCCGACTCGTGAGAGTCGTGAAGCAGAGGCCGTATCGGATTCATCCGATACGGCCTCTCTTTCGTTGCCGCGATCCGCTCCCCGATCCTTCGTTCTCCGTGCTCCCGGCGTGCTCCCGGCGTGCTTCCCGTGTGCTCTGCGCGGACAAGTGCCGTCAGGCGGGGCGCCGTTGAGGCGTGACGGGGGCGTCGTCGGTCGTTCGGCACGGGCGGCGGCGGGGCCGCTTCCGCTTCCGCGTACGGTGTGGTTCCCGACCGGTTGCGGGGATGTGCCCGCCCGGTCCGACAGACTTCATGCCGTGGCGCGTATCCCGGCGGGATCGGGGCAGACGCATCGGCAGCGGGACGGAAGGATGATGGCGGATGGTGCCGGGAGTGGAGAAAGAGCGGTTCACCGTGGTGGAGCGGGCCACGGAGGGTGCTGTGATCCTGGCTCTCACCGGGGAGCTGGACCACGACACGGCCCAGCCCCTGCGGGATGCCCTCGACGCGGCGATCACCCCGGGCGTCCGCCTGCTGGTGGACCTCTCGAAGCTGGAGTTCTGTGATTCCACCGGCCTGAACGTGCTGCTGCACAGCAGGATCACGGCCCAGGAGGCCGACGGCACCCTGGAGCTGGCGGGCCTCGCCGGGCCCGTCGCACGGATGTTCCGCATCACCGGCGCGGACGGGGTCTTCCCGGTGCACGCCGACGTGGAGCAGGCGCTCAGTGGTCGACAGCCCGGCTAGGCGGTCGGCGCCCGACGAGCGGACGCCCGGCGTTTCGAACGAGGACACGAGGAGTCTGAGCACCATGGAGCAGCGTGGGTCGTCCGACCGGACCTGGCTCCTGGAGCTGGCGGGCGCCCGCCACCCGGTGACGCGCAGCCGGGACTTCACGCGCATGGCGCTCGACACCTGGCGGTGGCCGGCGGACGCGACCGACGACGTACTGCTCCTGGTGTCCGAGGTGGTGTCGAACGCCTGTCTGCACGGCGGAGGGCCGGGCGTGCTCGTCCTCGACCGCACGCCGGAGCGGCTGCGGATAGAGGTGACCGACGGCAACCCGGCCCCGCCGGTACCGATCCCCGCGGGCTCGGCGGCGCCGGGCCGACCCGGCGGGCACGGCATGCTGATCGTCGAACGCCTCGCCCGGACCTGGGGTTCCCGGCCGGATCCGGACGGGAAGTGCGTCTGGCTGGAGGTCGGGCCCGACGGAACGGGCGGACCCGGCGGCGGGCCCGTCAGTCCCGGGGCTTGAGGGCGTCCAGGGCCGCGATGACCTCGCCGGTCGCGCTGACCATGCCGATGCGCGGGAAGATCTTGCCGAAACTGTGGGCGTGCGCGTCGGGATCCGAGTCGGCGGTGGCGTCTTCGGCGAAGACCAGCTCGTAGCTGTGCTCCCAAGCCGCGCGGGCCGTGGACTCCACGCCGATGCTGGTGGAGATGCCGGCCAGGACGATGCGGCGCACGCCCCGGCGGCGCAGCTGCAGATCGATTTCGGTGCCGGTGAACGCACCCCAGTGCCGCTTGGTGACGATCACGGTTCCCAGCGCTGCCAGCTCGGCCGGGATCTCGGAGAACGCCGCGGGCGGGGCCGCGGCCGGTCCGGGGCGGTCGACCCGGAGGGTGGGCAGGTCCCCGCCGTCGGGGGACCAGCCGACCCTGACCAGGACCACCGGCAGCCCGTGGGCGCGGAAGGCCTCGGCCAGTGCGACGCCGTTCTTCAGGACCTCGGCGGCGGGCCTGGTGGTGGGCATCGCCAGGGTCCCGTTCTGGAGGTCGATGAGGACCAGGGCCGTGGCGGCATCCAGGGCCAGGGCGGTGGGCCCGGGGCCTGCGGGCGACATGGGCGTGGTCATGGGGCGGTCTCCTAGGGTCGTCGGGTGCTCGGTCGGCGGGCGTTCGGTCCTCTGGTTTTCAGCCCTCGAGTGCTCAGTCCTCGGCGAGGCGCCGCAGCAGGGGTACGACATCGGCCAACATCCGCTGCTCGGCATCGCTCAGTCGCTCGGTGATCAGCTCGGCGAGCCGGCCGTGGCCCGCTTCGCGGCGCTCCCGTACGAGGGCCCGGCCCTCGGGGGTGAGCGAGATCGGCAGCCTGCGCCCGTCGGTGGGGTGTGGGGTGCGGACGACGAGGCCGTCGGCCTGGAGGGAGTTCACGGTGGCGATGACGGACTGGGGTCGGATCTTCTCGGCCCGAGCCAGCTCGGAGGCAGTGCAGGGCCCCAGCCGGTCGAGTCGCTTGAGCACGGACATCTGCGACAGGCTGACCCCGCCACCGGCGGCGGCCCGCGTCTGCCGCACCAGCATGCCGAGCGCGAGTTGCAGTTCCTCCGCGGTGTCGCGGGGCCGGGGGCCTCGGGGAACCGCGGGGGGTTCGGGGGACATGTCGCCACGCTAGGGACATACAGTCAAACTTGCAAGGTGACCTTACTGCTTTCCGTGCCTCGGCCCGCCGCTCGCCCGCCCGCCGGCCGCGTGGTCAGTCGGCGCGACGGTCGTCGAACCCGACGGACAGGAGGGGCCAGGCCGCGACGAGGCCGGCGAGGTGCTCGACGACCAGATCGCGCGCGGAGCCGGTCGTGGCGGGCGTGGCGGTCGTGGCGGTCGTGGCGGGCGTGGGCGCCGGTTCGGCGGGACGGAAGTGGACCAGCGTGCCCGTGGTGCCGTCGTCCGCGATCGGCGTCAGCCCGGTCGCCGGCACGCCGTGCTCGTAACGTTGGCTCCAGGCCCCGCCCGCACGGCGGTTGGTGTGGACGAGCCACTCGCTCAGCGCCGCGACGACCGACACGCCCCGGCGGGGGTGCCCGTCGGGCAGCGACTCGGCTTCGGGGTGGTCGAAGAACCGCAGGTCCTTCGTCGCCATGATCGGCTTTCTCACCGGCCGGCCGTGCTCGTCGAAGCGGGTGTCGGTGCCCCGCCCGTCGTCCGCGACGGACACCGACCCGTCGGGGCGGAGCGTCACCGTACAGCGACCCGCACCTTTGGATTCCGCCTCGTCGGCGGCGTAGGCGAGGACTTCCAGGAGCAGGTGCCGGACACCGCCGGGAGCGAAGCCGGCCGGGTCCCGGCGGATGAGGGCGAGGTGCTCCCGGTCGACGGATTCCGCCCAGTCGTGCGTGGTGTTGCGCCAGGAACCGCTCGAACCGTCCATCACGGAAGTATGACGACCGTGCCGCGGTCGGCGGGGGCGGGTGCCCCGAAGAGGCCGCCCGGGGGTGTCGACACCCCCGGGATGATCTTCCGCAGGGCGGACCACGCTCCATACTGGCGGCTGTGAAGAGCGAAGACGCCACAGACGACACGGTCCTGATCGAGATCGACGGCCACACGGGGGTGATCACCCTCAACCGGCCCAGGGCCCTCAACGCGCTCACCCATCCCATGGTGCTGCGGATCACCGAGGCACTGACGGACTGGGCGCGCGATCCCGGCGTGACCCAGGTCCTGCTGCGCGGCGCCGGTGATCGCGGGCTGTGCGCGGGCGGTGACATCCGGGCCATCCACGACGACGCCAAGGCGGGCGGGACCGCCTCGGCGGACTTCTGGCGGGACGAGTACCGGTTGAACGCCCTCATCGCCCGTTACCCCAAGCCGTACGTCGCCCTCATGGACGGCATCGTGATGGGCGGCGGCGTGGGGATCTCCGCCCACGGCAACGTCCGCATCGTCACCGAACGCTCGCGCGTCGCCATGCCCGAGACCGGCATCGGCTTCGTCCCGGACGTGGGCGGAACGTATCTGCTGGGGCGTGCCCCCGGGGAGCTGGGCATCCACCTGGCCCTGACGGGCGCACCGGTGGGGGCCGCCGACGCGCTGCTGTGCGGGCTCGCGGGTCACTTCGTACCGGCCGGGCGGCTGCCGGAGTTGACCGCCGAACTCCTCCTCGCCCCGGTCCACGAGGTGCTTCCGCACCACGTCGGCACGCCCGGACACGCGGAACTGGCCGAGCACCGCCGGTGGATCGACCGCTGCTACGCGGCCGACACCGTCGAGGAGATCGTCGAATGGCTCCTCGCGGCCAACGAACCCGAGGCCAAGGCCGCCGCCGAGACCATCCTGGCGAAGTCGCCCACCGCCCTCAAGGTCACCCTGAGCGCCGTGCGCCGGGCCCGCGAACTCGGGCCCCTCGAATGGGTGCTGGAGCAGGAGTACCGGGTCTCCTGCAACGCCTTGGCGTTGCCCGACCTGGTGGAGGGCGTCCGGGCCCAGGTGATCGACAAGGACCGCAGGCCCCGTTGGTCGCCCGCCACCCTCGAAGAGGTCACCGAGGAGGACGTGGCCCGCTTCTTCGCCCCCCTCGGAGCGGACCACGAACTGATCTTCCCGGAGGTGCGGGACGAGAGCGTCAGCGGCTGAGTGCGTCGGGCCGCCGCCCCCATCCCGCGCGCGGCGGCCCGACACCCCTCCCCGCCGTCAGGAGCCGACGTACTCCCGCAGGTGACGGGCCGTCAACGTATCTGCTTCGGAGACCAGTTGGGCCGGGGTGCCCTCGAAGATCACACTGCCGCCCGCGTGGCCGCCGCCCGGGCCGATGTCGATCAGCCAGTCCGCGTGGGCCATCACCGCCTGGTGGTGCTCGATGACGATGACCGAGTTGCCGTCGTCCACGAGGCGGTCCAGCAGCGCGAGGAGCTTGTCGACGTCGGCCATGTGCAGGCCGGTCGTCGGCTCGTCCAGGATGTACGTCGAGGACTTCTCCGCCATGTTGATGGCGAGCTTGAGCCGCTGGCGCTCGCCTCCCGACAGGGTGTTCAGCGGCTGCCCGAGCCTGAGGTAGCCCAAGCCCACGTCCGCGAGCCGGCCCAGGATCGCCCGGGCCTGGCCGGTGGTGAAGAACGCGTGCGCCTGCGCCACCGGCATGTCGAGCACCTCGCTGATGTTCTTGCCGCGCAGTAGGTACGTGAGCACCTCGGGCGTGAAGCGCCTGCCCTCGCACTGCTCGCAGACCGAGGCCACGCCGGCCATCATCGCCAGGTCGGTGTAGACCAGGCCGAGACCGTTGCACTTCGGGCAGGCGCCCTCCGAATTGGCGCTGAACAGGGACGCCTTGACCCCGTTGGCCTTGGCGAAGGCGGTGCGGATCGGGTTGAGCAGGCCCGTGTACGTGGCCGGGTTGGACCGGCGCGAACCCCGGATCGGGGACTGGTCGGCGACCACCACCCCGTCCCGGCCGGAGAGGTAGCCGTGGATCAGGGAGCTCTTGCCGGAGCCCGCGACGCCGGTCACCACCGTCAGCACCCCGAGGGGGATGTCCACGCTGACGTCCTTGAGGTTGTGCAGGTCGGCGTCCTTGACGGACAGGTGGCCGCGCGGGGCGCGCACGGGCTCGCGCAGGGCGGCCCGGTGTTCGAGGTGCCGACCGGTGAGCGTGTCGGAGGCGCGCAGTCCGGCCACGTCCCCGCTGTAGCAGAGCCGCCCGCCGGCGGTGCCCGCCCCCGGGCCGAGGTCCACCACGTGGTCGGCGATCGCGATGACCTCCGGCTTGTGTTCCACGACCAGGACGGTGTTGCCCTTGTCGCGCAGCCTCAGGAGCAGGTCGTTCATGCGCCGGATGTCGTGCGGGTGCAGCCCGGTGGTCGGCTCGTCGAAGACGTACGTGATGTCCGTCAGCGAGGACCCGAGGTGGCGGACCATCTTGACGCGCTGGGCCTCGCCGCCGGACAGGGTGCCGGAGGGCCGGTCCAGGCTCAGGTAGCCGAGACCGATCTCGACGAGGGAGTCCAGCAGGTCCCGCAGGGTGGCGATCATCGGGGCGACGGCCGGATCCTCGATCCGCCGGACGAACGTGGCCAGGTCGCTGATCTGCATGGCCGAGCAGTCCGCGATGTTCGCCCCGTCGATCCGCGAGGACAGCGCGGCGGCGGAGAGTCGGGTGCCCGCGCAGTCGGGGCAGTCGGCGAAGACCACGGCCCGGTCCACGAAGGCCCGGATGTGGGGCTGCATGGCCTCGCGGTCCTTGGCGAGGTAGGTGCGCTGGATCTTGGTGATCAGGCCCTCGTGGGTGAAGTTGTTGGAGCCGACCTTCACCTTCGTCGAGGGCGCGTGCAGGAAGTCGGCCCATTCCCGCTCGGTGAAGTCCTTGAGCTTGGTGTCGGGGGAGTAGAGGCCGGAGTTCGCCATGATCTGCCAGTACCAGGAGTCCACGGCGAAGCCGGGGACGGTGATCGCGCCCTCGTTGAGGGAGAGTTCGCGGTCGACGAGTTGATCGACGGCGATGTCGGAGACCTGGCCGATGCCCTCGCAGCGGGCGCACATGCCGTCGGGGGTGTTGAAGCTGAAGGCGGTGGACGTGCCTATGTGTGGGACGCCCAGCCGGGAGAAGACGATCCGCAGCATCGTGTAGGCGTCGGTGGCGGTGCCCACGGTGGAGCGGGAGTTGGCTCCCATCCGCTCCTGGTCGACCACGATGGCCGCGCTCAGGTTGTGCAGTCCGTCCACGTCGGGACGGCCCAGGCTCGGCATGAACGACTGGATGAAAGCGGTGTACGTCTCGTTGATCATGCGCTGGGACTCGGCGGCGATGGTACCGAAGACCAGCGAGGACTTGCCGGAGCCGGAGACTCCGGTGAAGACGGTGAGGCGACGCTTGGGGATGTCGAGGGAGACGTCCGCGAGGTTGTTCTCCCGGGCGCCCCGGACCTGGATGACCTGGTGGGCGTCGGCGGCCGCGATGGGCTGGGAGGGGGATGTGGCGGAACTGGCGATCTGCACGGAACTCCTTGCGTCTCGGTGGCTCTGCCGTACATTGTACATAGTATTCTGTACGGCGTAGAGAGATTGTGGCGCGGGCTGGAAGGAGCCGGGCATGACGAAGGACCGGAGCGGTGCGGGCGATCCCGTCCGCACCCTGGAACTGCTGTGGAGGGAGCCCGGACAAGGGGCTCCGAGCGGACGCCGAGGCCCCCGCCAGGGGCTCACGGCGGACGCGGTCGTCGAGGCCGCGCTCGCGCTCGCCGACGAGGCGGGCCTGACAGCCCTGACCATGCGGGCCCTCGCCGGCCGGCTGGGGGTGACCCCGATGACCCTGTACACGTACGTACCGGGCAAGGCGGAGCTGCTCGACCTGATGCTCGACGAGGCGTACCGGCGCATGACGCGCCGCGACACGCGGGCCGACGAGCCCTGGCGGGTCCGCGTCGCCCGGGTCGCCGACGACAACCGGGACCTGCTCCTGCGCCACCCGTGGATCGCCGACCTCGCGGTCACCCGACCCCCCCTGGGCCCCGGCGTGATCGGCAAGTACGAGCACGAACTGGGGGCCTTCGACGGCATCGGCCTGACCGACGTCGAGATGGACGCCGCCCTCACCCACCTGCTCGGCTTCGTCCACGCCAACGCCCTGGCCGCCGCCGACGCGCGGGCCCACAACGACCGGCAGAGCGACGACGAGTGGTGGGCCGTCAGTGCCCCGCTGCTGGAGCGCGCCATGGACGCCGAGCGCTATCCCCTCGCCGGACGCGTCGGCAGCGCCGTCGGCGGGTACCGGCCCGAGACGGTGTGGGACTTCGGGCTGCGCTGCGTGCTCGACGGGCTCGCCCGACGGGTGGAGGAGCGGCGGGGCCCGCAGTGACGGGGCGCGCCGCTCAGCGGTAGCCGGTGGTGTCCGCCGGGCGGTCGGGGTCCTGGACCTCGACCATGTACCGCCAGGCGTCGGGCCGGCTTCCGTCCAGGTCCGTGAAACCGTAGACCCGGGCCAGTTGCCCGCTGGAGAGGGACTGCCCGTTCCAGCGCGACACCTCCGGGTCGGCGGCCAGCGCCGCGACCGCGCGGCCGACGTAGGCGGGGGTCTCGGAGATCCCGAAGTGCGGGACCTTCTCCAGCGCGTCCCGCCAGTTCGCCTCGCTCACGCCGAAGTGCTCCAGCATCATCTCCGACCGCAGCCAGCCCGGGGTCAGCGCCACCGCCGTCGCGCCGCGCGGCCCCAGCTCGTGGCCGAGGGCGAACGCCATGCGCAGCACGGCCGACTTCGCGATGTCGTAGAAGAACGACACCCGGTAGCGGCTCGCGTTGTACTCGGCCGTCCCGTCCGTCATGTCCACCACCAGCCCGCCCGGACCGCGCAGCAGCAGCGGCAGTGCGTGGTGGCTCGTGATGGCGTGGGTCTCCACCGCGAGGCGCATCAGCCGCAGCCCCTTGTCGAGGTCGTGCTCCCAGACCGTGCTCTCCCACTCGAAGAGCAGCTCGCCACCCCAGATGTCGTTGACCAGGACGTCCAGCCGGCCCTGCTCGGAGTCGATCCGCCGGACCAGCGCCGCGACCTCCTCGGACACCAGGTGGTCCGCCACCACGGCGATCCCGTGACCGCCGGCCGCCGTCACGAGCGCGGCCGTCTCCTCGATCGTCTCCGGCCGGTCGTACTCCGACCGCTTGCCGGTGGTGCTGCGCCCCGACACGTACACGGTCGCGCCCCGGGCGCCCAGTTGGACGGCGATGCCCCGGCCCGCGCCCCGTGTCCCACCCGCCACCAGGGCGACCTTGCCCCGGAGGGTCTGCTCTGTGTCCGCCATGTCCCGAGCCTACGACGCCGCGTCGCGCGGGGCCCGCCGATCCACGGGCGCGGCGACGGGCCCGGGCATCACCTCGGGGCGGGGATCAGAACCAGTCGAGGGTGAGGGTGAAGGTGGTGTGGGCGGTGGTGCCGGTGGAGTCGGTGGCGGTGGCGGTGACGGGGTGGGTTCCGGTGGCCCAGGGCTTTCCGGTGAGTCGGCCGGTGGTGGGGTCGAGGGTGAGTCCCCGGGGGAGTCCGGTGGCGGTGTAGCGGATGGGGGGTTTGCCTCCGGTGGCGGTGAGTCGGATGGTGCAGGTCTGGTTGAACCTGCAGGTCTGGGGGCCGGGGTCGGCGATCCGCAGCTCACCCGACGTCGGCGTGGGCGTGGGCGTGGGGGTGGGCGTCGGGGTCGGGGTGGGGGTGGGCGTCGATGTCGGCGTCGGGGTGGGCGTCGGTTCGGTGGAACCGCCGAACACCTCCGTGACGGGCGCGACGCCGGCCGCGTTGCCGGCGTGCGTCGTCGTCCCGAGGAGGTCCTCCAGGGTCCGCAGCAGGTGATGGTGGTTGTACGCGGTCGCGTACGCGCCGGCCTTCACGTTCGCGCCGTGGAAGACGGTCGCGATCCGGTTCGAGCCGAGGTAGTTGTCCTCGTCCCAGGTCAGCACCAGCAGACTGTTGTTGGCCTTCGCCCATCGCGCGTACGCGTCCAGGTTGTTCCTGGTCCAGGTGTCTCCCGTGGCCACCGGGCAGGAGTGCATGTCGTTGCACTGGTTCGGCACGACGAAGGACAGGTTCGGCAGCGCCGCGAAATCGCCCTGCGGGAACTGTGCCCAGGTCTTCCCGCTGTCGAGCGGGACGTTCTTGAAGGCGAACCACGGGTTGTGCTTCTGCGCGTACTGCCCGCTCGTGCAGGCCGTGGACCCCTGGTCGGGCAGGTCCTCGTTGTACGTGGCGAAGGTCTTGCCCGCCGCGAGCACCTCCTGGCCCAGGTTGAGGGCCGTCATCGACTGCGGGGTGTAGCAGCCGTCCCCCGTGATGCCCTGGGTGGCGCCGGAGAAGAGGTTGAAGTAGTTCGGCTGGCTGGGGTGCGTCAGCGCCTTCATGCCGGTCAGGCTCGCGCCCTCGCGCGCCAGCTGGTTGATGTACGGGGCGTTCGCGCTGCCGATGACCTCCCCGTACTGCTTGTTCTCGTACACGACGACCACCACGTGGTCGTAGCTCGGCAGCGCGGCGGCGCCGACGGACGCCGGGGAAGGCGTGGGTGCGGTCGCCGAACCGTTCTCCGCCGCCTGCGAGTGGGCGACGGTGAAGGCGGCGAGCAGTACGAACGCTCCGAGTGCGGCGATCGGCGCGGACCTTCGGGTCCGTTGTCTCGCGGTGATGGGCATGGACGTTTCCTCCTCGATGGGCCGGGACGCCGGCGGCATGCCGGTGTTCACTCCTCGCGCCGGGCCGCTCCGGCCACGGCGATGTTCAGGAACCGGGGCGCCGGGCGCCCCCGATCGCGGAACTCCCGTGCCACGGCGGCCCGGACGGCGGCGTTGCGTTCCTCCGGCAGCAGCATCAGCACGCTCCGCCCCGGAACCCTCCCGGGCGGCCAGGCCCACAGCGCCCCGGCCTCGCGGGCGCGGTCCACGGCCCGGGCCGATTCCGTCGCCCAGCGCGCCGGATCGCCTCGGACGACCAGGAGCACCAGTCGGGCGCCCGAGGCCGCCGGGTCGAAGGCCGCGTACCGGGGAGCGCCGGCGCCCCCCGGCAGCAGGGCGTGGCCGGGGCGGGTGAACAGGGCCGCCCGGCGCAGGTCCGGGTCCCCGTCCGGCAGCGCCCGGGCCAGCAGTGCGGCCAGCTCCACCCGGTCCGGGTCCACGTCCCGCGGCGTGTGCACGTCGGCCACCGCGAGCGCGACCGCGCAGTCCGCCGGCTCCGACGTGTCCAGCCCGGAGGCCGCCGTCAGCGAGCCCTGGACGTGCAGGTCGCTCCCGCCACGCCCGTATCCGGCGCGGGCCAGCGCGCGCAACACCGCGTACGGACGGACCGCCCAGGCGGGCGCGGCGGGCGCCGGCCCCGACAGCGTGAGCGGCAGATCGCACCCGTCGGCCGGGTGCCCGAGCGAGCTGAGCCGAACCAGCCCGTCGTCCCGCGGCGCGGCGGCCGCCGCGACCGGCCAGCCGGCGCCCGCGACCGACCCGGGGCCGGGGTGCGGGCCCCCCGCGCAGCCCGCCGGCCACGCGCCGCGGCCCAGGTGGAAGGCGTACGGGGCGCTCCAGACGGCGGCCGGGGCCCGGCCGTGCGCCGCCTCCAGCGCGTACGCCACCAGCCGGAACAGGGGATCGGCGGTGGCCCGGCGGGCCAGGTCCGGCCCGACGGTGCCCACCCGGCCCGCGGTCACCGTTCGTCCTTGCGGGCCAGCATCCGGTACGCGTTGCCGCCGTCCGTGCGGCGGGCGGCGACCGTGCGGATCGCGTCGAGCACCACCGCGCCTGCGAGACACGGGAGCGCGGCCGCCCGGACGGCGCGCGCCAGGGCCCGCCGGCCGGGCCCGGCCGGGGGCGCCCACGGGCGGTCCGGATCGGGGGCCAGCCGGGTCGTGGTCAGGGCGACCGCACCCACGAAGTCGTTGCCCTGGTGGGCCGGACCGTGTTCCTCGGCGAGGACCGTGAAGCCGCGGGCGGTCAGCGCCTCCCGCAGGTTCCCCGCCGGGATCAGGTGCTGGTGCTGGGGCTGGAACCAGGGCAGCCAGGCCGGCCCCAGGAGGCGGGCCATCCGCGACCGCGGATCGGGGAGCTCGATCGCGAGGAACCCGCCGGGCGCCAGCACGGCGGCGGCCGTGTCCAGTTCCGCGAGCGGATCCCGGGTGTGCTCCAGGTAGTGGTACATGCTCACCACCTCGTACTGGCCGGCCAACTTCTCGGCGAACTCCGGGAACTGGCCCTGGAATCCGCAGTCCACCCAGCCGCGCCGCTCCGCGTCCCGGACCCCCTCGCCCATGTCCAGCCCGTCGAAGCGGGTGTGCGGCCACACGGCCCGCGCCGCGTTGCAGAAGTGTCCGTGCCCGGTGCCCACGTCCAACCAGGACGTCGGCTCGCCGTACGGTTCGAGCATCGCGGCGCGCTTGCGGTACGAGTCGCCGAGCTGCCCGAAGACGGTCCCCGCGCTCTCACCGCCGCGGCCGTCGTAGAAGTCCCGGTAGTAGAACTCCAGCCCCTCCAGCGTCAGTCGGGGGTTCTGGAAGACGTGCCCGCAGTCCTCGCACCCCTCCAGGGTGAAGCGGCCCGGTTTGCCCTGGAGGAGGTCCGGCACCCGCACCCGCACGGCGAGCCGCCGGGAGCCGCACCACGGACAGTCCGTCCGGCGCGGCTCCAGGAACCGATCGGTACCGGCGGCCAGTTCGGCCCGGTAGCCGACCGCCCGGTCCGTGTCGGGCGCCGCGGAGGACGTCCGGACGAGGTCGGCGGTCGTCCGCAGGGCCGCGCCGAGCGCGCGCGCCGGCCGGGCGGCGCCGGCGGCGGCGAGGTCGGCGGGACGCAGCGGCGCGCCCGGCCCCCCGAGGACCAGGTACGGCTGGAGCCAGTACAGCCCCGCCGCGGCGGCGCCCCACCGGCCCTGGCGTGCGGCGACGGCCGCGAGCAGGGCCAGCCCGGCGAGCTGCGCGGCGACGACCGTACCCGGCGGCAGGCCCTGCGCCCGCAACTCGGCGGCCCGGACCGCGCCGGTCGGCTCCGACCGGCGGCCCGCGCGGAGCGCCGGGGCGACGGCCAGTCCCGCCGCGGCGGGCGCGTACTCCTTCACGCGGCGGATCAACGCCAGGAGTTCCGCCGGCTCCCGGGGCGCGTCGCCCGCCTCCACCCCCGCCCGGGTCAGCACCTCCTGCGCGACCAGCACGGCGAACCCGGCGCCGCGCCCCTCGCCCAGCCGATCGGCCCGGTAGCGGGCCGGATCGACCAACCGCAACAGCCCGAGGGCGCGCTCGACGGAGAGATCGCCGGGCAGCAGGTCGAGCACCCGCAGGCCCTCCCGTTCGGCGTGCGCGCAGGCCGCCAGGAACGTCGCCGGATCGGCCTCGACACCGCGCGCCGTCAGCAGCCGCCAGCCGGCGGCGCGCGGCACCCCGGCCGACCCGGCCGGTGGGATCGTGGGCAGCACCGGGATCGCCCGCAGCCTGCGATGGGAGCGGACCGTGCCCGCGCCGAGCGCGACCAGGACGGCGGCGGAGGTCCACCGGATCCGGCGCGAGGGGGGTGGCGTCATGACAGCTTCTCCAACCGGTCGGCCGCGGCGGCGGCCCCGCCGGCCGCGGCGAAGGAGGCCTGGATGCGGCGGGCGGCCCGACGGGGGCCGGGATCGTCCAGCACGGCCGTGAGCGCGTCGCGCAGTTCCTCGGGCCCCGTCCGACCGAAGCGGACCCGGACGCCGGCCCCCGCCTCGACGACCTGACGGGCCACGATCGGCTGGTCGTCCCGGATGGGCGCGACCACCAGCGGCAGCCCGAACGCCAGGGCCTCGCAGACGGTGTTGTGGCCGCCGTGGCTGACCACCGCGTCCAGGTGCGGCAGCAACTCCAGTTGCGGAACGCCGTCCTGCACCAGCACGTTCGCCGGAGCCCCCTCCCCGACCGCGGACGCGGGGGCGGACACCACGAACTGGACGTCGTCGCGAAGGCGTTCGGCGGCCCCCAGCACCGCGCGGTAGAACCGGGCCCCGGCCTCCTGGTTGAGGGTGCCCAACGAGACCAGGACCCGCCGGCGCGCCGGGTCCAGCCGCCGCCAGGGGAAATCGGGCGCCGTCGGCCGGGCCCCGAAGGCCGGACCCACATAGGCGTGGTGCGGCGGAACCTCGGCGCCCGTACCCACCAACTCGGGCGTGGAGAACACCCACACCAGGCGTTCGGAGAACCGCGGATCCCAGCCGCCGTCGTCCGCACCGAACTCGGTCAACAGTGCGCCGATCCGCTGCGCCACCCACTCGCCGACCTTCGGGAATCCGGCGAAGGGCCGGGTCAGTTCGGCGGAGGTGCTGGCCGACGTCACCCAGGGGATGCCGAGCCGGCGGGCCACGAGCGGTCCCGCCAGGGCCTGTTGATCGGCGACCAGCACGTCCGGGGCGAAATCCGCGGCCGCGGCGCGCACCCCCGGCTCCATCGCCCGGGCCAGCGGTATCAGCGCCTCCTCCCACAGGAAGCGCAGCGCGGCCACGCCGCGCAGGTCCCGCCACCGCTCGTGCAGCCCCGCGTAGCCGCCCGCGACGCGCTCCCCGGCGGGCAGGATCCGGGCGTGCGCGGGGAGCAGCCGGGCCAGTTCCCCGGGCGGCCCGGTCCAGGCGACCTCGTGCCCCCGCGAGGCGAGTTCCGCCCCGACGGCCACGGTCGGATTGACGTGCCCCGCGAGCGGCGGAACCGTGAACAGCACCCTCATGGGATCAGAGCTCCTGTCCGCGCCCGTGACGCGGCCGTCGTTTCGAGGTGGGCGAGCACGGCCTCCCGCAGGACACCGCTGCTCTCCTTGAGCACGTCGTGGCCCAGACCCGGCAGGACCGTCAGCGTGGCCCGCGCGGCATGGCGGGCCAACGCGCGTCCACCCGGAAGCAGTTCGGAGTGTTCCCCGCAGAGCGTCAGGGTCGGGCAGCTCAACCGGGTGTAGTCGGCCGGGGTGAAGACGCGACTGGCGGCGATGTCGTCGATCAGGCTGGTCCGGTTGAGCAGGTCGTCGGCGATCGCGGTGAGGTTCGCGGCCTTGCGCAGCCGCAGGGTCAGTAGCTCGGCCGGCACCGGGCTGTCCTCCAGGCTCAACGCGGCGGCGGACAGGGTGTCCACCATGTTCTCCACCCAGGCCCCGCCGAGCGGCGGTTCGAGCAGGGTCAGCCCGACGACCAGGTCGGGGCGGGCCAGCGCCGCGTGCACGGCGAGGGTCGCGCCGTAACTGTTGCCGACGAGGTGAACCGGGCGGTTCCCCAGGCCCAGCGCGCAGAGCAGGGCCACGAGATCGCGTACGGCGGTGTCGCCGTCGTAGCCGGCGGCCGGCCGCTCCGAGCGGCCGTGTCCGCGCAGGTCGTACAGCACGGTCTCGAACCCGGACCGGGCCACCGGGACGGCCAGGGGGCAGTAGAAGGAGGACAGGTTGTCGACGACGAGACCGTGGAGGAAGACCACCACGGGCCGGCGGCCGGAATCGGCCCCGGCGTCGGCCGGGAGCCGCTGGACGTGGAAGCGCAGGCCGTTGGCGCGGACGAAGGACACGGCGGCTCAGCCGGCCGTGGTCGCGGAGGCGGGGTAGCCGGCCGTCCGGGTCAGGGAACCGTGCGTCACCCGGGCTATGTGCTCGACGATCTCGCCCACCGACATGGCGAGGATGCCGTCCATGTCCTTCTCCGCGAGGAAGCCCATCAGGTCGACCTCGGCGCCGTAGCGGTGGTGCAGCGACTCGGCGAGCGCGACGAACTCGATGCTCTCCAGGGCGAGATCCTCGTTGAAGGTGGTGCGCATCGTGACCTCCTGGGCGACGAGGAACTCGTCGCCGACGATCTCCACGAGCATGTCGGTGATCTCGGCGAGGATGTCAGTGGTCATGGTGGGGCTCCGTCCAGGCGACGAGGTGATCGAGGGGGGTGGGGTGACTCGCGGGGATCGTGTCGAAGCGGACCGTGTGGGCGACGCGTGCGGGGGACAGCACGCGCAGGACCCCGGATCCGGGGTCGCCCGTCACCCGCCAGTCGCGGGGGCGGCCGGCGAGACCGGTGCCCTCCGCCTTCGCGGCGGCCTCCTTGGCGCACCAGAGCGTGGTGAGCGCGCCCGGCAGCGTGGTCCCGTCGACGGCTGCCAGCCGTTCTGCCAGGGCCCGTTCGCCCGGCCCCAGGGCGATCCGCAGCAGGGCGTCGGGATCGGTGGTCACCGTCTCGACGTCCACCCCGACGGGCCGGGTGCGGTGGGCCAGGGCGACCGCCAGCCGGTCCTTGTGGGCGATCGAGAGGTGCACGCCCGCGACCAGGGACCCTTCGGGCACCGGACGCCCCGACGGATCGTTGCCGACCGGCACCTCCACCGGGAACACCGCGCCGGCGCCGCCGTCCCACAGCAGGTTCCGCAGCGCGTCCTTGGCCGCGATCCGACCGAGCAGCCAGGCGGCCCGCACCCGCGGGGACCGACCCTCGTACACGGCCCGCTCGGCGGCCCCCAGGTAGCGCCGCATCACCAACTCCTGCGACGCGGGGTCCGTCCACCGGCGGCGGGCCAGGCACCATCCGGCGGGCTGCGGCTCACCGATCCCGCAGACCTCCGGGGTGAACTTCATCGGCCACACGCGCTCGTCGGCGCCGAAGCGCCGGTACGTCCAGCCGTCGATCCGCGCCCAGACCCGGCCGTCGGGACGACACAGTTCGAGATCGCCCCGCACGGTGGTCCCGCGCACCTCCCGGATCCGGGCGGTGGCCGCCACCAGGGCGTGCGGCGGGGGCGGCGGCCCGTGGAAACGGACGCGGTCGACGGTGGCGGGGAACACCAGCCGGTCCACCGGCAGTCGCAGCTGCATCCAGTGCCCGAACAACTGCCCGGCGGCGTCGAGCAGGGCCCCGGGGTCGGGGAGGGCGCGCAGCACGCCCCGGATGCCGTCGGCGGCCACGGTCCGGACCTCGTGCACCCCGGCGAAACGGGGGCCGTGGAACATCCACCGGTCGCGGTAGAGCGCGTCCGCGCTGACGGGTGCGGGGTCCGGCTCGCGCAGCGGCGCGGGGTCCGGCGCCGGCGCCGGGTCGAAGCCCCGACCGAGCAGGACGACGACGGTGGCGTACTCGCCCAGGCCTACGCGGACGCGCCCGGGGCCGTCGGCGCGGACCCGGACCTCGATCTCGTGGGCGGGCTCGACGGGGAGCCAGCGCAGGGCGCGGACGTCCTCGTACCCGACGACCTCGACACGGCCCCGGCCGTGGTCGACGTGGGCCAGGGCCGCCTGGGAGGCCAGCTCCAGCATGGTGGTCATGGGTACGACGGGGAACCAGTCGGACTCCTCCGGCCAGCCGGCCGGCTGGAGGTAGACCCGGTGATCGCGTACGTAGGGCAGCGTGTCGAGACCGAGCCGCAGGACGGCCCGCCCCGCGCCGTCACCGGCCCCGCCTTCCGCGCCGGCAACGAGCCCCGCGCCGTCACCGGCACCGCCTTCCGCGCCGACACCGCGTCCCGCGCCGGCAACGAGCCCCGCGCCGCGTCCCGCGCCGGCGTCTTCGGCGCCGGCGAGGTACGGGGCCCGGGCCGCGCTCCCCGTGGGAAGCTCGGCCACGGCCGGATCGGGGGCGCGCAGCCGGGCCAGGGCGGCGGGGGAGAGGCGGACCAGCGGGGAGCCCAGGTCCAGCGGCATCGCGCGGGACACCGCCGGTCGGCCCGCCGCGGCCGGGCCCGCCACCGTGACTGGGCCCACCTCCATGGCCGGGCCCGCCACCGCGGCTGGGCCCACCTCCATGGCCGGGCCCGCCACCGCGGCTGGGCCCGTCACCGCGGCTGGGCCCGTCACCGCGGCTGGGCCCGCCACCGCGGCCGGGCCCGCCACCGCGGCTGGGCCCGTCACCGCGGCCGGGGCCGTCGGCGTGGTCGGGGCGGGGGGCACGGGGGGCGTGGGCGTCGGGTTCGGGGCCGGCGTCCCGATCGGGTCGGGCGGGGTGTCCCGCGACAGCCGGTCCCACTTCGGCGCCTGCCCCTGCGTCCACAGCGCCGCGCACGCCCGCCGCAGCGCGGCAACGCCCGACAGCCGGGGCGAGGACGCGGCCACCGACAGGTGCGGCCGGTCCCGCAAGGTGTCCTCGACGAACCCGGGCAGGCTTCCCGGGCCCAGCGTCACGAAGTGCCGCACCCCCGCCTCCTCGTACATCCGCAGCGTCAACTCGCGGAACCGCACCGGTTCCAGGAGGTGGCGCACCACCAGCTCGCGCACCTCCTCGGCCGACGTCGGGAACGGGGACACCGTCGTCGCCGACCAGACCCGCCCCGCCGCGGCCGGCCGGGGCGAAAGCCGGTCGAACGCCGCCCGGACCTGACCCAGGTACGGCTCCCACATCGGCGTGTGGAACCCCGAGCGGAACGGGAGCTCCTGGCCCAACACCCCCTCGGCCCGCAGCCGCGCCACGACCCGGGCGACCCCGGCGGGATCCCCGCACACCACGGACTGGTGCGGGCAGTTGTCGTGGCTGACCACCACCCCGTCCTCGGCGTGCAGCGCCGCCTCGGCCCGCCGCGCCCCGCAGCCCAGCGCCGCGTACACGAGGTCCGGTACCTTCAGCGAGCCCGGCCGCAGCGAGGCGAGGAAGGTGTCGACGGCCTCCTGCGGATACATCCCGCCCGCCACCATCGCGGCCCACTCGCCCAGGCTGTGACCGGCCGACACGTCCGCCTCGATGCCCAGTTCACCGAAGGCGCGGCCGAAGAACCGGCCCGCCTCGATGGCGTCCAGCGCCCGTTCCATCAACTCCCCGCCCCGTCCGAGGCGCGGGCGGTCCAGCCCGAGCAGGTCCGCGACGTCGTCGGCGACCGGCGCGAACTCCGGTTCCAGGCCCGGGTAGAGGAACGCGACCCGGCCGCCCAGGGGTTCGGGTGTGAACCACACGTCCCCCCGGCCGTGCCAGGTCCGCCCGCGCGCCAGGACCTTCGCGGCCAGCGCGAGCCGCTGTGGGGTGGGTCCGACCACCGCGAGCCGGCAGGGGCCGTCGCCGTACGAGGCCCCCGACGGACCCGAGGGCGTTCCGGCGGCGAGGAGTTCGGCCACGTCGGCCGTACTGTCCCCGGCGAGCAGGAGCACGTCGTCCCGCGCACCCGGCCCCGTCGCACCCGGCTCCGTCGCCGGGTCGGGGCCCGCGGCGGGCGGGCCCGTCGGCAGGAAGCGGCGCACCGGCGGGGCGGGTCTCGGTGTGCCGCCGGTGGGGCGCGCGGAGGCACCCGGAGCCTCCTCCAGCACCACGTGCGCGTTGATCCCACCGAACCCGAACGCGTTGACGCCGGCCCGCCGGGGCTCGGGGCCCCGCTCCCACGGCTCGGCCACCGTCACCGGCCGCATCCGCGTCCGGGCCAGGTCCGCGTGTGGTTCCTCCAGGTGCAGCGTGGGTGGCAACACCCCCTCGTGCACCGCCAGCGCCGCCTTGATCAACCCGGCGATGCCCGACGCCTGCATGGTGTGTCCCACCATCGACTTGACCGACCCGAAGCCGATCCGTCCCGACCCCGATCCTTCGTCCGGCGTACCGAACACCCGGGCCAACGTGGCCAGTTCAGCCGCGTCCCCGATCGGCGTACCCGTACCGTGCGCCTCCAACAGCCCCAGCGCCCCGGGCGAGCGGGGATCCAGGCCGGCCTCCCGCCACGCCCGTTCGAGCGCCCGTACCTGCCCGGTGACGAGCGGGCTCATCAGGCTCGCCGCCCGCCCGTCCCCGCCGACCCCGGTGCCCCGGATCACGGCGTAGATCCGGTCCCCGTCCCGCTCCGCGTCCGCGAGCCGCTTCAGCAGCACCACCCCGGTGCCCTCCGAGAGCAGCGTCCCGTCGGCCCGCCGGTCGAACGGACGGATCCGCTCGGTCGGACTCAGCGCCCGCAACTGGGTGAACACGCTCCACAACGTGGCGATGTGACAGTGGTGGACCGCCCCGGCGACCACCGCGTCGCAGCGCCCGCCCGCCAACAGTCCGACTGCCTGGTCCACCGCCAGGAGCGAGGAGGCGCAGGCCGCGTCCAGGGTGTAGGCGGGGCCCCGGAAGTCCAACCGATTGGCCGTCCGGGCGGCGGTGAAGCTCGGTACGAGCCCGATCGAGGCGTCGGGCCGATCCGGGCCCAGCGCGTCCTGGAAGGCGGAGCGCACCTCCGCGATGCGTCGTTCCCCGAGTTCGGGCGCCACCTCGCGTAAGGTCTGGGCCAACTGGTGGGCGGTACGCACCCGTTGATCCAGACGCGCGGTGGCCACCCCCATGAACCCGCCGCGCCCCAACACCACCCCGATCCGCGACCGGTCGGCCGGCAACCGGTTCTCGCCGCCCGCGTCGGCGATCGCCTCGGCCGTGACGTGCAGCGCCAGGAGCTGGTCCGGCTCGGCTCCCTCGACCGCCGACGGCATGATGCCGAAACGGGTCGGGTCGAAGCCGGTCGCCCCGTCGATGAAACCGCCCCGCCGGCAGTAGAAGCGGTCCCCGCGCGCCGGCCCGGTGGCCCCGGCGGGGTCGTAGTACACCTCGGGATCCCAACGGCCGGGCGGGACCTCGCCGATGGAATCCGTCCCGGCTAGCAGGTTGCGGCGGTAGGCGGGCAGGTCCGGGGCCCCCGGGAAGACCGCGCCCATCCCGACGATGGCCGCGTCGGTCGGTCGCGGACCGCGCCGCGGGCCGTCAGCCACGGCCGTCTCCGGCCCCGGAGTCGGTTCCGTCACCGGTCGCGGTTCTGCTACCCGGGCCCTCCTCGGTCCGGCCGTGCCCCTCGTCGTGCGCCGCCGTCAGGACGACCTGTACGTCGTGGCCGTCCGCGAGTTCGGCGAGGAAGGCGGCGCTGCCCGCCTCGGGGGCGATCACCGCGATGCCGCGGCGCCCGTACGCGCGCTCCAACTCGGGGGTGACCATGCCGCCCGCCTCGGCGGCCCAGGGGCCCCAGTCCAGGGACAGCACCCGGCCCGGGAAGCGGCCGGCCCAGGTGTGGGCGAGACCGTCGAGGGCGTCGTTGGCGGCGGCGTAGTCGCTCTGACCGCGGTTGCCGTACACCCCGGACACGCTGCCGAACAGGGCAAGGAAGGCGGGGGCGGGCGTGTCGCCGTGGTCGGCGGCGGCCGCTGCGAGGTGCCGGGCGCCGGCCACCTTGGTGGTGAACACCTCGGCGAAGGCCTCCGGCCGCTTGTCCCGCAGCAGTCCGTCCCGCAGGGTGCCGGCGCCGTGCACGATGCCGTCGAGCCGGCCGTGCCGGGCCCGGACGGCCGCCACGACGGCCCGTACGGCCCGCTCGTCGGTGACGTCGGCGCGGTGGTAGCGGACGGAGGCGGCGACGCCGGCGAGAGCCGTCAACGTGGCCCGCACCTCGCGTTCGGCGAGGATCCGGGAGGCGGCGGCCTCGATCTCGGCCGGGGTGCGCAGCCCCGCCGTCACGAGCGCGGCGCGCAGCGCCACCCGGTCCGTGGCCTGCCCGTACCGATCATCCTCGGCGGCCGTCGGCTCGGGGGTGCGTCCGACGAGTTCGACGTGGCAGCCGGTGGCGCGGGCGAGGGCGAACGCGATCCGGGCGGTGATCCCGCGGGCGCCCCCGGTGAGCAGGACGACGGAGTCGCGGTCGAGGGGCGGCGCCGACCCGGAGGGGGTGAGGTCGGCCGGTACCGGCCGGGCGGTGACGCGCACTCCTTCGGCGGTGTAGACGACGGAGCGGAGGGGGACCGCGGAGTCGGCGCCCGGGCCTGCGCCGCCGCCGCCGTGGTCATCGGTGCCGGTGCCGTGATGCCGGTCCCCGGTCCCGGTGGTGTCGCTCAACTCGGCGACGAGCTGCGCGGCGACCCGGGCCGGATCCTCCTTCGGATGCACCCCGACCGCCCGGATCAGGGCGCCGGGGAACTCCAGGGCGGCGCTGCGGGCGAAGCCGTGCAGCCCCGAGTCGGGGGTGGCGGCGAGGAGCAGCCGACCGACACCACCGACGAGGGCCCGCTTGAGCCCGGCGAAGGCGGCGGGCAGGACGGGCTCCTGCCCGGCGCCCTGACCGGCCCGGAGCGCGGACAGGTCGACGAGCCCGTCGTGGCCGGCCTCGGGCCCGGACAGCAGCCGCACCTCGACCCCGCGGGACTCCAGCTCCCCGCTCAGCGCGAGCGCCACCCCCTGCCCGTCCTCGACGATCCCGATGCGCAGCCCGCGCAGTGCGGCCGGATCCCCGCCGGGCGGGGCGACGGGTACGAGGTCCACACGCATCCGACGCGGTCGCGCCCCGACGGGGCGACTCGCGGGGCGGGTCACGAGGCCGTCGGACGCGGCGCCGGTCGACGTCGAACCGGCGACCGGGGCGTCGTGGGCCGAGGTGCCGTGGGGCAAGGTGCGGTGGGCGGCGTTGCCTGCGGTCGCGGCGTCGGACCCGCCGCCGGCGGCCGCGGTGTGGGACACGACCCAGTCGACGACGCCGCGCAGGGTCTTGAGGCGGGAGAGTTCCTCGACGGCCGACTCGGCGGAGCCGCCCGGGTCTTGGGGGAGGCCGATCCGGTCGGCCAGGGCGCCGATGATCTCGACCCGCTTGATGGAGTCGATGGACAGGTCGGCCTCCAGGTCCAGCCCGGGGTCGAGCATGTCCAGGGGATAGCCGGTCCGGGTGTGCACGATGTCCAGGACCACGTCCATCACCTCGCCGGCGGTCAGCGGCGCGGCGGCGGCGTTCGCCGGGGCGAGCGATGCGTCCACCGGCCCGTTCGCAGGCTCGTTCGGGTTCCCGTTCGCAGGCCCGTCGAGGGGGGCGGGGTCCGCGGCCCGCCAGGGGTCGGGGTGCGCCGGCGCCTCGCCGCCGCCGGGCATCGTCATCCCGCGCGCCGTGGCCGCGTGCGCGGGCTCCCGGCCGTTGACCGGCGCCGACCGCCACGGGTCGGGGGAACGGCCCGGGCCCCCGGGCCCCGGCGCGCGGCCGTCGGGCCCGGCCCCGAGCCACGCCGATCCGTCGGTCCACGCCGCGCCGGGGTCGACCCACGCCGCGCCCGGGTCCGCCCAGGCGGGGGCGCCCGGCGTCGGTTCGGCCGGGGCGCTCGCGCCGGGGTCGGTTCGGCCCAGGTAGCCCAGCAGGACCTCGCGTTGGGCCTCGATCAGCAGTCGCGAGCCCCGGAGGTACTCCAACACGGCCTCGTCGCGGGGACCGGGGGCCGTGATCGGTCCGGAGCCGTTCCCGGCCGCGGCGCCGGGCCTCGTCACGGGCGCCGGGGTCTCGGCGGGGCGGGGGGAGCGGGGGGAGCCGTCCTGGTCGGCGGCGCTCTGCGGGCTCATCGGTGCCTCCGGTCGGGGGATGCGGTGGGCGGGGCGCAGGCCGCCCGGGATCGGGGCGCCGGCCGAGGTACGGACCAGGTGCCCGTCCACCAGCCAGCCCGGACGCCGCGGGGCCCGGTCCGGGAGCGGGGCGGTCCTGCCGCGGAACAGCGCATCGGGGGCGATCGGCACCCCGGCCGCGGCCAGCTCGGCCAGGGCGGTGACCAGTCGGACCAGACCGTGCTCGCCGGGCACGTCCAACGGCACCACCGTGTGCGGGCGGCCGCGCAGGATCCGGGCCGTCAACCCGGACAGCACCCGGCCCGGGCCCGCTTCCACGAACGTCCGGACGCCGGCCGCGTACATGGCCTCGACCTCGTCCACGAAGCGGACCGGCCGCGCCACCTGGCCCGCCAGGAGGGCGCGTACGCCGTCGGCGTCGGCCGGGTACGGGGCGGCCGTGGTGTTCGACCACACGGGGACCGTCGGCCCCGTCACCGCCGTCGCCGCCAGCTCGGCGGCGAGCGCCGACTCGGCCCCCGCGACCACGTCGCTGTGGAACGCGCAGGCCACCGGCAGGAGTTCGGCCGAGTGGCCGGCCGCCCGGAGCGCGTCCACCGCCTCGGCCACGGCTCCCGTCCGGCCCGAGATCACGCACTGCCGGGGCGCGTTGTGGTTCGCGACCACGCACCCGGCCCGCGCCGCGAGGTCCCGGACCTCCTCGGGCGCGGCCGACACCGCCGCCATGGCACCCGGATCCGTCCCGGCCGCCACCAGGATCGCCTCGGCCCGGCGTGCGCTCAGCCGCGACAGGCTCGCCGTGTCGTACGCGCCCGCCGCCCACAGCGCGGTCAGTTCCCCGTACGAGTGCCCGGCGACACAGTCCGGTCGCACACCGAGCCGGCCGAGCAGCAGGTGCGCCGCCGCGCCGGCCAGCCCGAGGGCGGGTTGGGCCACCCGGGTGTCGGTGACGGCCGCTCGTTGGGCGGCCCGCGCCGGCGCGGTGAACGCCGACGGCGGGAACATGGCGGACGCCACCGCGCCCGGTGCCTCGTCCAGGAGCCCGCGCAGGGCCGGGAACGCCATGAACAGGTCCCCGAGCATGCCCACGCGTTGGCTGCCCTGCCCGGGGAAGAGGAACGCCACCCCGCCCGGGTCGGCCGACTCATCCCGTACGTGGACACCCGCGCCCGGGGTGAAGCCGCGTGCCTGCTCCAGCCGGAGCGCCAGCTCGTCCGCGTCGGAGGCGACCACGGCCACCCGCACCGGACCGGTGCCGGACGCCGAGGCCTCCGCAGCCAGGTCCCGCAGGGCCCACGGCCGGCCGGCGGCGTCGTTCTCCTCCAGCCGGGCGGCGAGCCGCGCCATGGCCCGCCCCGCGGCCCGCCGGTCCTCGCCCCGGAAGCAGAACAGCTCCGCCGGCCACTCCTCCAGCCCGTGCGCCGGCTCCTGCGCACCGCCGTAACCGGCCAACACCGCGTGGTAGTTGGTGCCCCCGAAGCCGAACGCGCTGACGCCCGCGATCCGCCGCTCCACCGGCACCGGCCACGGCCGGGCCTCGGTGTCGAAGACGAACGGGCCGTCCTCGGCCCGCCAGGCCGCGTTCGGGGTGCTCAGGTGCGCGGTCGGGGGGCGGATGCCCGTGTGCACGGCCCACGCGGCCTTGATCAGACCGGCCAGTCCGGCCGCGCACTTGGTGTGACCGATCTGCGATTTGACCGACCCCAGGGCGCAGGATCCCGGCTCGGCCCCCGAGGCGGTGAACAGCTCGCTCAGCACCGCCAGTTCGGTGCTGTCGCCGACCACGGTCCCGGTCCCGTGCGCCTCGATCAATCCCACGTCGGCGGGGGCGACGCCGGCCCGGGCGTACGCCCGTTCCAGGGCCCTTCGCTGCCCCTCCGGCCGGGGCGCGGTCAGTCCCAGCGACCGGCCGTCGCTCGACGCGCCGACCGCCTTGATCACGGCGTACACCCGGTCGCCGTCGCGCTCCGCGTCCGCCAGCCGCTTCAACACCAGGGCGCCCACGCCCTCGCCGAGCGCGATCCCGTCGGCGGACGCGTCGAAGGGCCGGCAGCGACCGCCGGGCGACAGGGCGCGGACCGAGGCGAACATCAGGTAGTCGTTGATGCCGTTGTGCACGTCGGCGCCGCCGCACACCACCATGTCGCTGTCGCCGTCGCGCAGTTGCCGGCAGGCCAGGTCCAGTGCGGCCAGCGAGGAGGCGCAGGCGGCGTCCACGGTGCAGTTGGCGCCGCCGAGGTCGAGACGGTTCGCGACCCGGCCCGCGATCACGTTCGCGAGGATGCCCGGGAAGGAATCCTCCGTCAGCCGGGGCAACTGCTCGTCCAACGCGGGCGGCAGTTCGCCCAGATAGGCCGGGTACAGCGCGCGCATCCCGTACGCGCCCGCCAGCTCGGTGCCCGCCTCCGCACCGAAGACCACCGAGGTCCGCGAGCGGTCGAACTCCCTGCCCCGGCCGTACCCGGCGTCCCCGAGCGCCCGCGCCGAGATCTCCAGGGCCAGGAGCTGTACGGGTTCGATCCCGGCGAGCGAGGTCGGCGGGATGCCGTGGGCGAGGGCGTCGAAGGGCACCGGCGCCAGGAAGCCGCCCCAGCGGGAGGGGGTGCGCTCCCCGGCCCGGGCCGGGTCGGGGTCGTAGTAGAGCCCGGGGTCCCAGCGCTCGACCGGGACCTCGGTGACGGCGTCCCGGCCGGCCAGGATCTGCGACCAGTACGAGTCGAGCCCCGGCGCCCCCGGGTAGGCGCAGGCCATGCCGACGATGGCGACGTCGAGCGGGTCGGGCGCGGGGCCGGCCTGGTCCCCGGCCGCGCCGGCCGTCTCGGCGGTCCGCCGGTCCAGGAACTCCGTCGCCCCCCGGGTGACCTGGGCGTGCAGTTCGGCCACCGTCGTGGTGTCGGACCGCAGGGTGGCGGCCTGACCGAGCATGAACAGCCCGTCGGCCAACTGCGCCGGTTCGCCGACCGGTTCCAGGCCGGCCGCGCCCCGACGCAGTCCCTTGCCGGCGATCCGGAGCCGCCCCAGGTTCAGCCGCTCCAACTCCTCCCACATCTCGCGCGGTTCGGTCCCGCTCTCGGTGAGCAGCCGTCTGGTCTCTTCGAACGTTCCCGCGTACGGGGTGTCCGCGCAGCGGGTGGCATGGCCCGGCGCGGTGTGCAACAGGACGGTCTCCTCGCACTCCACCGCGGTCCGTTGGAAGCCCGGGAGGATCGCGCCCGCCGCCACCGCCTCCCGAGTGAACAGGTAGGCCGTGCCCATCAGTACACCGACGTGGGCGCCCCGGGCGACGAGCGGCGCCGCGGCCGTCACCGCCATCGCGGCGGACCGCTCGTCGTGGATGCCGCCCGCGAACAGGACGTCCAGTGCGGCCGGTTCGGCGCAGGACAGCAGCCGGTCGATCTGCTCCTCCCACAGCGGGAACGAGGCGCGCGGCCCGACGTGCCCGCCGCATTCCGACCCCTCGAACACGAACCGCCGCGCCCCCTCGGCGAGATACCGCTCCAACAGCCCGGGCGAGGGGACGTGCAGGTGCGTCACCGTCCCGGCCGCCTCCAGCGGGGCCGCCTGCGCCGGGGTACCGCCGGCGATGATCGCGTGCGGCGGACGCACCCGTGCCACGGCCGCGAGTTGTTCCCGACGCAGCTCGGGCGGGGCGAAGCCGAGCAGCCCCACGCCCCACGGGCGGTCCCCGAGCCGTTCGGCGGTCTCGGCCAGCAGCCGGTGCGCCTGCGGTCCCCGGGTCAGGGCGAGCGCGAGGTAGGGCACCCCGTCCGCGGCGGCCACGGCCTCGGCGAACGCCGCCTGGTCGCTGACCCGGGTCATCGGGCCCTGCGCCACCACCCGGGGCCCGAGCAGGGGTCTCGCCCGGGCGGCTGCCCCGATGTGCCCGGCGACGGCGGACCGGATGGCCCCGAGCACCCCGCCCGTGGTGCGGTGCCGGCGGGCCAGCCGCTCCGCCACGCCCCCGTCCTGGCCGACGGGCAACAACTGCGTCCGCAGGTCCCGGGCCCCGAGCAGGAGCGCGGCCGGTCCCTCGGGCGCGGGCAGGTCGGGCCGTGCGAACACCCTGTGCCCGTCCACGAGCCGGGTCTCGGAACCGTCCATCGCCCGCAGCGCGGCCACGACCTCCGCGGGCAGCGCGGCCACCCCCTCGACGGTCAGGGCCAGTTGTACGTCGACCAGCACGCCGGCGGCTCCGCCCGCGACGGCGGCCGCAGCCGTGTGCGGGCCGATGCCCCCGCACGCGATGACGGGCACCCCGGGCCCGGCCCCGGCCAGCAGCCGCTGGAGGAGGACGAAGGTGGTGCTCGCGCCCACCCGACCGCCGGCCTCGTGCCCCTTGGCCACGATCGCCGCGACCCCGGCCGCGACCGCCGCCCGCGCCTCCCCGGGGCCGGTGATCTCGGCCCAGACCCGCGGGGAACCGGGGGCCGCCGCCCAGGCCGCCACGCGCTCCGCGGTGTGCTCCGCGACGTCGGCGAGCACCACCGTGTCCACCGCGGCCGGAAGCTCCCCGGGCCCCACCGGACAGCCCACCGGCACCCGCACCCCGTACGGCCGGCCGTCGAGCCGCCGACCGAGTTCCGTCAAGGCGGCCCGCGCGGGCGCGGGGTCCCGGCCGAGGTCGAGCAGCCCGAGGGAGCCGGCGCGCTCGGCGGCCGTGACGATCCGCGGGTGCGGCTCCTCGAAGGGACCGGCCGCGACGACCAGGTCACGGGTGGCGGGGGGCTGCGCGGGGTGGGGGGTCACGGGCGCTCCTTCTTCCGGTGAGGTGCCGTGTCGTGTCGAGCCGTGCCGTGCCGTGTCGCATGGCGCGGCGCGCGCCGCACCGGTTCCTCGCGGTGGGGCGGGCGAGGGGCGTGCGGGGCGGTGCCGTGCGGGTCGACGCGTGGGCCGTACGGGCCGTGCTGTGGGGGTGCGGGCCGTGCGGGCAGGACGGGAGAACACGCCGGTCGACGACTCCGCCGGCGCGGTGAGTGCTGCGGCGGGGTGACCCGTCATCGGTTCGGACGGGCTTGAGCAGTGGTCAAAATCCCCGGCGCCGCGATGCATCGTGCGGTGATGACCGTGCACTGTCAACCGGTATGCGGAGTGGGTTGTCTCGCTCCTCCCGGACCCGCCGGCCGGTTCGCGACCGTCCGGGCCCGGCCCGCCCCCCGTGTCCGTCCGGCCGGTGGCCTGCGGTGATGCCCGCGCCGCGGGCCGGGGCCGGGGAACGCGCGAGGGGAGGGGAGAGGCGCCCGGTCATGCCGCACCGGTATGCCTTCTCGCCACCCGGGCATGAACGGCGCACCGAGGCGCGGGAGTTGTTCACCATGCTGCCCCTTACAGGTGCGGCATCACCCGGTTACCGTCCGGTCATGACCCCCACACTCGCGCAGCTTCGCTACCTCGTCGCCGTCGCGGACTGCCGTTCCATCACGGGCGCGGCCGCCTCGGTCTTCGTGGCCCAGTCCGCCCTGTCCCGGGCCGTCCAGGCCATGGAGCGGGATCTGGGCGTGGAACTCCTCGCCCGCCGGGGCCGGGGCGTGGACCTCACCCCCGAGGGGTCCAGGGTGGTGCGACTGGCGCGTACCGTCCTGAACGCCGTCGAGGCGATCGACGACATCGGCACCGGTCAGGGGGACTCCGTCCGCACCACCCTGCTCCTGGTCGCCACCCCCACCCTGGCCCTGGACCTGGCCGCCGAGCTGGTGCCCTCCTTCACCCGACGGCACCCCGGTGTGGACGTCCGGGTCCGACAGCGCGACAGCCGGGAGGCCCTGGTCCAGGAACTCACCGGCGGAAACGCGGAACTGGCACTGGTCGACCTGCCGATCGACCAGGAGCTCGCCACCCACCACATCCAGGAACGCGAAGTGGTGCTGATCTCGCCCATCGGCTCCCGACTCCCGGACCCGGTGCCGTTCCGGTTGCTCGACGGCCTGCCCATGGTCCTGCCGTGCCCGGGCACCGGCCGACGGACCGAGATGGAGGCCATGTTCAGCTGCCTCGGCGTGCGCCCCGTGCCCCGCCTGGAAGTGGACGAACGGCTCGCCTGGGTCACCGGGGTGACGGACGGGCGCGGCTCGCTCATCTGGTACCGGGACGTGGTCTCCCGGGCCTTCGGCAGCCGCGCCGAGATCCGCTCCTTCACTCCGCCGCTGCTGCGCCCCGTGGGCATCGCCCACGCCCGGCGCCCGCTGAGCCGGGCGGCCCGGGACTTCATCGCACACGCCCGGCACAAGGCCCCCGTACGCGAGCCCGCACCCTGACCGGAACAGGCCTTGCGGACCGCCAGGCATGTCGGTTCGGCATTGAACCATGCTCAAAGGGGGCGGCGTCGGCCCTGGCGTCCACGCCTGACGTCCCCTCACATGGTGCCCATGTCACCCACCCGCGGAACACCCTGGGCAGCCGCCCTCACCACCGCAGTCCTCGCCGTCGCCCTGCCGGCCGCAGCCTGGGCGACCGGTGGCTCCACCGCCTCCGCGACCCCGGCGGCCCCCGAACCGGCCGCGGCGGCCGCCGCGCCGGCCCCCGGGCGCGCGTGCACCCTGCCGGGCGGCCTGGCCGAACTCAGCGGTCTCGCCACGAGCCGCAGGCATCCGGGCGTCCTCTACGCCGTCAACGACAGCGGCAACACCAACCAGGTCTTCGCCATCGACTGCACCACCACATCCGGCCGGCTCCTCGCGACCTACACCGTCACCGGGGTCGGCAACACCGACTGGGAGGGCCTCGCGATCGGCAAGGACGCCGGCGGAGCCCCCGTGGTCCTCGTCGGCGACATCGGGGACAACTTCGCCGGCCGCGCCGAGATCACCGTCCACGCCTTCGCCGAACCGGACCTGCTCGCCGACGCCTCCGTGGTCCCGACCACCTACCGCTTCGCCTACTCCGACGGCCGGCACGACGCCGAGTCCCTGCTCGCGGACCCCGCCACCGGGCAGCTCTATGTGGCCACCAAGCTCATCGGCGCGGCGGGCCGGCTGTACAAGGCCCCGTTGCCGCCGGTGACGGGGCAACTCAACACCCTCTCCCCGGTCCGTCCGGGCCCGGTGTTCACGACCGACGGGGCCTACTCCCCGTCCGGGGCCTCGTACGCCCTGCGCAGCGGCGGACCCCTCGGGGCCAACACGGCCACGGTGTACGACACCGCGGGGAACAAGCTCGCGGACGTGGCCCTACCGGTTCAACCACAGGGCGAGACGCTCACCTACGCCGACTGCGGGAGCCTGCTGGTCGGCTCGGAGAACGACACCCAGATCTGGCGCGTACCGCTGCCACCGGAAGCCACCCCGGGCTGCGAGGGAACCCCCACCCCGACGCCGACATCGACGCCCACCCCGACCCCGACGCCCACCCCCACGCCCACGCCCACGCCGACGTCGGGTGAGTTGCGGATCGCCGACCCCGGCCCCCAGACCTGCCGGTTCAACCAGACCTGCACCATCCGACTCACCGCCACCGGAGGCAAACCCCCCATCCGCTACACCGCCACCGGACTCCCCCGGGGACTCACCCTCGACCCCACCACCGGCCGACTCACCGGAAAGCCCTGGGCCACCGGAACCCACCCCGTCACCGCCACCGCCACCGACTCCACCGGCGCCACCGCCCACACCACCTTCACCCTCACCCTCGACTGGTTCTGAGACGGCGCGGAGCCGGGCTCGGACACCCCGGGCGCGAGCGACCCGGGCTCGAACGACGCGGGCTTGAACAACCCGGGTTCCAGGCCGCACTGTTGGCCGGGACTCTTCCACACGGTCAGGAGAATCGGCTTGTCGTCCCACACTGCAGACGCGCACGTCATCGATCCCGCCGGGGGGTGCCCGCACGCCCTCAACGCCCGCCTGCGGTCCCAGGGCGCCGTCGCGGAGGTCGTACTCCCCGGCGGAGTGCCCGGCGCGGTCGTCCTGGGCCACGACGCCCTGAAGGAGTTCCTCGCTCACCCCGATGTCGCCAAGGACGCCCGCCACTTCCCCGGACTGCACGACGGCACGGTGCCCCCGGACTGGCCCCTGCGCGTCTTCGCCAACGCCCAGGGCATGCACACCGCCGACGACGTCGACCACCGCCGACTGCGCTCGCTGGTCGGCAACGCCTTCACGGCCCGCCAGGTGGAGCGACTGCGGCCGCGCGTCGAGGAGTTGACCACAGGGCTGCTCGACGACCTCGGCGCGGCGGCCGCCGCTTCCCCGGACGGCGTCGCGGACCTGCGCACCCACTTCGCCCTCCCCCTGCCGATGAGCGTCATCTGTGAACTGCTCGGCGTGGACCGGGAGCACCGCGGGCGGCTGCACCACCTGTCCAACACGGTGATCGTCTCCACCGACACCACCCCGGCCGAGGTGATGGCCGCCGTACGCGAGCTCGTCGCGCTCATGGGCACCATCGCCGCCGCCCGCCGGGCCGCCCCCGGCGACGACCTGACCAGCGCCCTGATCGCGGCCCGCGACGGGGACGGCGACCGGCTCAGCGAGGCCGAACTGATCGGCACGATGCGGCTGATGCTCGTCGCCGGCCACGAGACGACCCTCAACCTGATCAGCAACGCCGTGCGCGCCCTGTGCACCCACCGCGATCAACTGGCGCTGGTCCGCGAGGGCAAGGCGAGCTGGTCGGACGTGGTCGACGAGACCCTGCGCTGGGACGGACCCGTCAGCTGGTTCCCGTTCCGCTACCCCACCCGCGACGTGAGCGTCGCGGGCACCGTGATCCCGCGGGGCACCCCGGTCCTCGCGGGATACACGGCGGCCGGCCGCGACGCGTCGGCGTACGGGCCCGGGGCGGACCGCTTCGACATCACCCGGCGGAACGGCCGCAACCTCTCCTTCGGCCACGGCGCGCACTACTGCGTGGGCGCCCCGCTCGCCCGGCTGGAGGCGGGCATCGCCCTGGAGCGGCTCTTCGACCGCTTCCCGGACCTCGACCTCGCAGTCCCCGACGCCGAACTGCCGTACCAACGCAGCTTCATCGGCAACAGCGTGCAGACCCTCCCGGTCCGCCTGGCGTGACCCGCAGTGCGGCATCCGCCGGTCCGGGCCGGGTGGGCGCGGTCCGGCGGATGCCGGCGGGGGAGCGGGGGCAGGACTTCGAGATCAGCGCACCGGCGTCAGCGCTTCGGCATCAGCGCTTCGGCGCCAGTGCTTCGGCGTCAAGACTTCGGCTTCAGGACTTCGGCATCAGGACGGAGTCCACGAGGTAGACCGTCGCGTTGGCCGTGTGGACGTCACCGCAGACCACCGACGCGTTGCCGTTCACCTTGAAGGACTCGCCGGAGCCGGAGGTGGTCAGCCTCTGCTTGGACAGGGTGTCGAAGGAGCCCTGCTCCAGCTGCTTCGGCGTCAGCTCCTGGCCCACCACGTGGTAGGTGAGGACCTTGGTGAGCTGTGCCTTGTCCGCCAGCAGCTTGTCCAGATCGGCCTTCGGTACCTTGGCGAAGGCGGCGTTGGTCGGTGCGAACACCGTGATGTCCTTCGCGGTGTTGAGGGTGTCGACCAGGCCGGCCTTCTTGACGGCGGTGACCAGGGTCGACAGCGCCGGGTTGTTCGACGCGGCCGTGGCCACGGGGTCCTTGGCCATGCCGGCGAAGGAGCCCGAGCCGTCCTTCGGTACCGAGGCGCAGCCCGGTCCGAACGGTTCGCCGTCCGCCGCCGCCGCGGAACCCGCGGCGAGAGCCGGCCCGAGGGCCAGTGCGGCCACGGCCGACGCGGCGAGCGCCGCCCTGCGCATGCCTGTGTTGCGACGTGCTGTCATCACGAGACTCCTCGGGTCGGGTCGTTCCCCCCGCCCGCGGGCGCCCCGCCCGACACTGCGGGTCGCGGGCGCCTCGGGTCTGCCTTCACACGGGTCATTCGGAGCGGACGGGCATCCGGCTTGGGGGAGTTTGTCCCGTGTTCGTCCTCGGCGATGGACGCCCGCGTCCGGCCCGGTTCCGTATCCGTCCGCGGGCCTACGCGGCGCCCGCCGCCGGGAACGCGAGGACCACCAGCGGATCCGTGGTCGGCGCGGCCGAACCACCCGCCGGCTCCTCCGTGACCCCGACCCCGGTGGCGGGACCCACCTCGCCCCTGAGCAGCGCCGGGGCGTCGGGTCGCGCCGGATCCATCAGCCCGGCCGGACGCATGACGCCCTTCGGGTCGGCGTACCACAGCTGGTACACCCGGCCCTCGGGCGGCGCGGCCATGCCGTCGGCCACGAACACGGCCCGGTCCCGGTCCCGGGACAGCACGACCGTGCCCGTACCGCCGTCCGTCATGCTGCCGGTGGCCAGTCGTGCGTCGGGCGCCGCGAGCACCTCCGTGAGGGCCGCCGCCCGCGCCTCGACCCGTCGGGCGTCCTGGCGGGCCGTCTCGGCCCGCTGGTACTGCCAGGCCGCCACCCCGCCGAAACCGGCCGCCGCCACGAGGCAGGCCGCCAGGGCCCAGCGGAGCCAGGGCCGCGCCGGCCGGGCGTGGTGCGCGGGGGCGCGTACGGGCTCCGGCCGCGGGGGCACCGCCCGGATCTCGCGCAGCACCGACTCCCGGAGCGACGCCGGCGGCTCCACCGCCACCGCCCGGCCGAGCAGGGCCGCCGTGGCCGAGAGTTCCGCGACCTCCCGCAGGCACGCCCCGCAGGTCTCCAGATGCGCTTCGAAAGCCGCCCGCTCCGCCGGGGACAGCGCGTCCGTGACGTAGGCGCCCGTGCCCTCGTGCATGCTCGTCGCGCCTTCCGCGCCTTCCGTGTCCTCTGTGCTCATCCGCCACTCACCCCGAGACAGTCGCGCAGCCGCAACAATCCGTCGCGCAGGCGCGTCTTCACGGTACCCAGCGGCACCGACAGCGTCTCGGACACCTCGCGGCAGGTCAGACCCCGGTAGTAGGCCAGGGCCACCGACTGGCGCTGGATCTCGGTCAGCGAGCCCAGGCAGCGCCGCACCCGGTCCCGCTCCTCGCGCCGCTCCACCGCCTCGCTCACCTCGTCGAACTCCGGCAGCGCGGCCTCCAGCCGCGCCGCCCGTCGCTCCCGCTCGGTCGAGGCCTGCGCGGAACGCACCCGGTCCACCGCGCGGCGGTGTGCCATCGTCAGCACCCAGGTCCGGACGCTGCCCCGGTCGGCGCGGTAGCGCCCGGCGGTACGCCACACCTCGACGAGCACCTCCTGCGCCACCTCCTCGGCCTGGGCGCGATCGCGCAGCACCGTGTGCGCCAGTCCCAGCACGGACCCGCTCACGGCCTCGTACACCGAGACGAAGGCGCCCTCGTCCCCTTCGGCGACCCGGCCGAGGAGGGCGGACAGGCCTTCCTCGGCGCGGTCGGCCCGTGTCACGTCGTTCACGGGAAGATCCTCCGGGATTCCCGGTCGTTCCTCGGCATCCGCGCGCCTCGTGAGCCATTCGTAGCCGCCGAGCCACCGGATTGGCCCCGCCCACCGGTGGCGCCCGCCGCCCCCGCACCGGTCATCCCCGGGGCCTGCGCTTGCGCAGCTCGACCACCCCGTCGGTGATCAGGTCCCACGGCTCGCCGCCCGGCGACGGCTCCGGGTCGCCGACTCGGGGCGAGGGGGGCACGGCCTGGTCCGGGTCCCCGCCCGCCCGGATCGACGAGGTCGCGAGGTCGGACGGCGTTTGCGGCGCCGGGGAGGGCCCCTCCGGCTCGGTCTCGGACATGCTCGGTGCGCTCCTGGGGGGCGTCGGAAGGGGCGGCCACCGGATAGCTCCGACAGCCGCCCCTGTTCGTGTCCGGGCCAGTGAACCGACCACCCGTCCAGCGCGGTGATCAGCCGTATGCGCTCTCCCCCTCACGAGTGTGGAATTACCCACGGGAGGGTGACGGTCACCGGATGTCCCGGACGACGCCACGACCGATGGTGTAGTTCATCTCGCGGCGGGAAGCGCGGCCGCGATCCCCGCCGCCAGGGCGTACGGATCCCCGACCGGCGCCTGGGCGTGCCGGGTGGTCCGCCGCGCCCATCCCTCCTCGAAGGCGTGCCAGTCGATCTGCCGGGGCGCCGCCCGACGCACCAGCGCCTCCTCCAGCGTGTCGAAGTAGGCGTCCCAGCGCGGGGCGTACAACTCCGCCACGAGACCGCCCCATTCGCGGTTCGCGTAGTCGTGCAGGGAGCCGCCTTCGGCGGCGGCCCGCGGCCCCCACACGCTCAGGAGCGAGCGCGCGTCGTACTCGTACCGGTCCGCTTCCGCCCGGTCCGCGCCCCGGGCGCGGGCCGCCGAGAGCCGGGGTCCCAGCAGGAAGTTCGGGTCGGCGCTCGTGATCGCGTCCAACCGCTTCTCGGTGTCGCGCCATTGCCCGGTCAGTTCACGGAAGAGGCGCACGTCCTTGGCCTCGTACGCCGCCTTGATCTTCGGCAGCAGTACCCGTGAGTGGTTCGCCAGCGCCTGCCGGGCCGTGTCCACCAGGTCGAAGCGGTAGGCGCTGGAATCCCGCAGCCGCGGGGACACCTTCAACAGGTGGTCCAGGGCGCGGCGCACCGAACCTGCCGGATAGCGCATCGACTTGGGGCTCCAGCGCGCGGATCCCGCCGCGCTCAGGCTCGGCCGGGCGGTGAACAGGCTGTCCTGGGACTCCGACCAGAGCCCCGAGGGGGTGCTGTACGGGCCCTTGCGCAGTTCCTCCCACGCGGCGGCGGCCGCGGCGTCGGCGCGCCCGTACCGGCGGGCGGAGTACGCCGCGAACCACTTCCGCTGGTCGATCGGACCGGGCTCCCAGGCCAGGTCCGTGAAGAGGTCGAAGGCGGCGGGATCGGTCCCGGTGGCCTCCGGCAGGTACGCGATGCCGGTGAGCGCGCTGTTCGGCTTGGACCGCCACCCGCCGAACCGCTCGCTCCACACGGAGGTGTTGGCGCCGATCGTGGTGTGTCCGCCGAAGTTGGGGATGGTGCCCAGCGCGTAGGGGGCCCCGCCCCAACGGGCCTCCCGGTCCAACCCGTCGTACCGGTCGGACAGCCCGTCCAGGATCAACAGCTTCGAGGTGTCCACCCCGGCCAAGAGCTCCTTCCTCGGATCCTCCTGCCAACCCAACACGGCCCACAGGGCGCCGGGACGGGCCGCCCACAGCGCCTTCTGCACGGCCCCGGCCGCCGCCGACACGTCCACCGGCCCCGTCTTGCCGCCCTCGTGCAGCGGGCTCATCCGGTACATGGAGCTGTCCCCGAACACCGCCCGCTGTTCCGCGTAGTACGCGGCGGCCAGCTTCCCGAACGCGGCCGAGTTCGGGTCCAACCAGTCCGGGCGCTCGAAACCGGCCCAGTCGCCCTGCGGCACGGTCCTGGCGCCGGGGTTGCGTCCGGCGAACTGCGGCGGCACCGTGCCGAAGAAGCCCGGCAGCACCGGGGTCATGCCCAGCCCGCGCAGCTGCTCCGCGATCCGGCCGCCGAGCTCGGCCCGCTCGCGCATCAGCCGCTCCGAGACCGGACCGCCGAAACCGCTCATGTTCTGGAGCAACCACCAACTCTGGTGCGCGGGACCGGGGATCCACGCCCTCAGCTCCGCCGCCGTGTACCCGAACCGCTGGAGCGCCTGGTAGTACGGATACTCCGCGCCGACCTGCACGAACACCTCGTTGACGCCGTGCAGGGCCAGCAGGTCGATCTGCCGCCGGTGCTCCTCGAAGGTGCGGTAGGGGCCCGAGTAGCCGTCGTCCGTGTCGTTGAGGGCGTACCGGTGGGCGACCAGCGCGCTCCGGGTGACCGGCTTCGGTACGGCCGGCAGCCGCTCCGGCAGCAACCCCAGGCTGTCACCGGGCCAGCCGATGTCGGCGCCCGCGACGTGCTGGAGGTACCAGCCCACCCCGGTGAGCAGGGTCGCGCCGGTGGAGCCGCGCACCGTGACGTCGCCCGCCGTCCCGGACACCGTGAAGGCGTCCGCCGCGGCGCCCGGGTCGGGTACCAGGGTGAACTGCCCGGCGTGCCGGGGCAGCAGCCGTTCCAGCGCCTCCCGGGCCGGGCGGACGTCGAAGTCCCGGACGGGCGGCACCTGTCGGCGCACGGCCGCGGCTCCGTCCCGCCCCGCCGCCGGCCGGTGTGCGTCGGCCTGCGGTGCACGGGGCGCCGCGGGCGATCCCGCGCCCGAGGCGACCGCGCCGGGAGCCGAGCCGGCCAGGACCAGGACGAGCAGCGCCGCGGGAAGCGCCGCCACCGCGACCGTACGGCGCCCTCGCGGGCGCCCGCTGCGTGACATCGAGTCGTTCCTCATTCCCTCGGTTTTCCGTCGGTTTTCCGTCGGTCGGCGCCGTCAGACCGGCAGGGCCCAGGTCTGGTCGACCCGGTGGTCGCCACAGGGCGTCAGGCGCAGCCGCTCGGCCGGCGCGTCCGGGGTCGCCGCGGCGGCGGGGGCGGTCAGGCACAGTCCGCTCGTCTTCTCGATCAGCGCGCCGGGGCGGGTGTGCGTCCAGCCCTGCCCGGAACGCCCGGGCGCGCAGTCGGCCAGTTCCACCAGGTCGCCCTCACCGGCCGTGAGGCACTGGTCGGCCGACCGCAGGCGGGAGTCGTCGCCCGCGGTCCACCGCTGGTCCGGGGCGCCGGTACAGGCCGCCATGACCACCGCGCCGACACCGCTGGTGTTGACCCCGTCGGCGCACTGGGCGCCGACGCCGGCGATCTGTCCGGTCGGCACGACCTTGCCGCAGCCGCGCGGGGCGAGCCGCCACACGCCGGTGTCGTGGGCGGCCACCTCGCCGGTCAGCGAGACGGTCGTCTCACGGCGTGCCCCGCTCCACAGGTCCTTGACGTCGACGGCGCACGAGGAGGGGAGACCGACGTCTTCGAGCGGCAGGTCGATCTCCAGGGGCGCGCCGGTGCGGTTGAGGACGGCCACCGCGCGGTCGCCGTTCGCGAGCGGCCGGACCAGGACGTCGGAGGCGCTGTTCGAGGAGACCACCGCGCCCTGCCGACCCAGCGGGTCCTGGTCGAGGGCGATCAGGTCGGTGTTGCCGAGCGCCGCGAGCCCGGCCGGGGTGAGCGCGGAGACCTCGGAGGAGAGGATGAAGGGGGCCGCCATCATGGCCCACAGCCCGACCTGGCTGCGGCTCTCGGCCGCGGTGAGACCGGGGGCGCCGGCGATGAGGAAGTCCGGGTCGTTCCAGTTGCCGGGGCCCGCGTACCGGCCGAGCCAACGGTTGTAGCCGTAGTTGCCCAGGACCGAACTCCACCGCGAGGTCGTGGGAGCGGTCGACGCGTACACCTTGATGTCACGGCCCTCGCGCCACAACTGGCCGGTCTCGCCCACCCAGTCGATCACCTTGTGCCAGTCGGCGCCGCCCCATTCGCCCTGCTGGAAGTAGGCGGGCGCGGACGCGGACAGCACCATGTCGCGGCCGCTGGCGCGCAGGGCCCGGGCCACGCCGTTGTACGCGTCGCGGTAGGCCTGTTCCTTCGTCGTGCCGGGCGGGACGTGCAGGTTGCAGCCGTCCATCTTGACGAAGTCCGCTTTCCAGGCCGCGAAGAGCCGGGCGTCGCGCGCGTAGTGGTCCGGACCCCCGCCCGCGGGCGAGCCGCTGCCCGGGTAGCGTCCGCAGGTCAGCGCACCGGCGTCCTGGTAGATGCCGAACTTCAGCCCCTTGGCGTGCAGGTACTCGCCGAGCCAGGCCATCCCGTGCGGGAACTTCTCCGGGTCGGCGACCAGATCGCCGTCGGCGTCACGGCTCTTCAGCATCCAACAGTCGTCGACGGTCACGGTGTCGTAGCCCTTGGCGGCGAGACCGGTGGAGACGAGCGCGTCGGCGTTGGCGACGACCTTGGCCTCGTCGATGTCGCACATGTAGTGCGCCCAGTTGTTCCATCCCATGGGAGGGGCGAGGGCGAGCGGGGTGTCCGAGGTGGCGGTGGGTTCGGCCGCCGCCGACGCGGGGGACAGGAGGAGGGCGAGCAGGGCGGCCGCGGTCAGGCAGGGGAGCGACGCACGCGGGCGAGGCGGCACGGGGTCTCCTTGACGTGGGGGACGTACCGGGGACTGTCGAGCGCTCAGTGCAGCGGTGCGGCTACCCACTGTCAACACAAGTCGCTGCTTATGGACCGATGACCAGCAATATGGGTGCAGTCGGCATCACACGAAGGGTCGACGTCGCGGGCGCCCGCTTGACCGGGCGAGCTGTGAGATACACCGTACGTGACGCCGTCTGTTACGGTGTATCTCATGCCGAGAAGATCAGCCGCCCTGGACCGCGCGACACCCGAGGCGATCGCCGTCGAAGCCCTGCGGATCCTCGACGAGGAAGGGCCGGCCGCACTCAGCTTCCGCGCCCTCGCCGACCGGCTCGACGTCTCGCACGCCACCGTCCAGCGCCGTTGCGCCGACCTGGCCGGGCTGTTGGACCTGTGTACCGAGCACCTCGCGGGCCAACTGCCCGAGATCGCCCCCGGCACCGACTGGGCCGAGGCCACCGAGCGGCGGTTCTCCGCGCTCTACCGACTGCTCACCGCACACCCGGGTCTGCTCGTACTGCGCGGCGGCCGGCCCTGGTTGGGTCGCCGGCTGCTCGCCCGCCTCGTCGAACCGGCGCTCGCCGACAGCGTCGCCGCCGGAATGACCGCCGCCGAGGCGATGACCGTCTACCGCCGGATGTACCTGCTCACCCTCGGCAGCGCCGCCTTCGTGGACCACCGCGATCCGGCCGGTGCCACCGCCGCGTCCCGGGCCGCGCTGGCCGCACTGGACCCGGCCGAGTTCCCCGTGCTCTCGGCGGGCCTGACCGAGGTGCTGCCCGCCCTGACCGACCACGAGGTCTACCACGGCGCCCTGCGCCAGCTGATCGAGGCCGCCCGGCCCGCAGGCGCCTGACCCCGGAACGGCCCGACCCCGCCCCGGCCTTGCCCCGCCACCACCCCAGAGGAGACCGCTCATGGAGCAGCAGCTCGACTACGCGGCCGTGCGCGCCGCCGCAGGCCGAATGGCCGACGTGATCCGCCCCGTCGCCGTGGTGCCCGCCGACCGCGGCGTCTGGTACGCCCTGGAACACCTCCAGCACACCGGCTCGTTCAAGGCGCGCGGAGCCCGGAACTTCCTTGTCGCCCACCGCGAGGCGGGCACCCTCCCCGCCGCGGGGGTGACCATCGCCTCCGGTGGCAACGCGGGCCTCGCCTGCGCCTGGGCGGCCCGCGCGCAAGGGGTGGCCGCCACCGTGTTCCTGCCCGTGAACGCGCCCCGCGTCAAGGTCGAGCGGCTGCGCGGGTACGGCGCGGACGTGCGGCTCGTCGGCGACCGGTACGCCGAAGCACTGTCCGCCTGCCGGGAGTTCGCCGCCGAGAGCGGCGCCCTGAGCAGCCACGCGTACGACCACCCGCTGATCGCCGCGGGCGCCGGCACCCTGCTCGACGAGATCCGGGCGGGGCTCCCCGACCTGGACACGGTGGTCGTCGCGGTGGGCGGCGGCGGGCTGTTCGCCGGAGTGGCCACCGCCGCGCGCGAGCACGGCGTACGGGTCGTGGCGGCCGAACCCGAGAACTGCCGCGCCCTGAACGCCGCCCTGGAGGCGGGTCGGCCGGTGGACGTCCCGGTGGATTCCGTCGCCGCCGACTCGCTCGGGGCCACCCGCGTCTCCGTCGACGCCCTGACCGCCGCCCGGCTGGGCGACGTCGACTCGGTGCTCGTCCCCGACGCGGCCATCACCGCTGCCCGCCGGGGCCTGTGGGAGGACCACCGGATCGTGGTCGAGGCGGCCGCCGGCACCGCCCTGGCCGCCCTGCACGCCGCCCCGGAACCGCTGGGCGGGCGGGTCGCGGTGATCCTGTGCGGGGCCAACACGGACCCTTCGGACCTGATGGCTCCGGTGGCCGCCCCACAAGCGGTGCGCTAGGAGGCGGGTTCCCCGCGTCAGTCCTCGTTCAGGTCCCGGACCACGACCACGGTGCTCCGCGCGTACTGGACCACCTGCTGACTCACCGAGCCCATCAGGGCGCCCTTGAAGCCGCCGTAACCCCGCGTGCCGACCACGGTCAGCTCGGCCTCCCCCGAGGCCTCGACCAAGACCTTGGCCGGCGCGCCCTGCTGGACGCGGCGGAACACCGGGACGCCCGGCGAGGTGCCCACGGCCTCGGCGACCGTGTCGGCGAGCTTGAGGTGGGCCGATTCCTCGATGCCGACCAGGTCCTCCTGCGATGTCGGGCCCACCGCGAAGGGGTTGGTGTTCCAGTCCCAACTCATCACGGCGTGCACCCGGCCGCCGATGGCCTTGGCCTGGGCGACGGCCCAGCGCAGTGCTTCCTTGGAGTGGCTCGAACCGTCCACGCCGACGACGATCAGGGGCTCGGCGGTCTCACTCACGGTGGGTTCCTCTCGGTTCGTCCGCATTCGCGTTCCCTCCCTGTATACACGGGCAGGGGGTGGCGACCTCGAACGACGATGGTTGCGACGGCCGAAGACTTTGGAGGACAGCCCCCGCCCCCGCCGCCCTGCGACAGTCCGATCGTCACCACGATCGACGCGGTGCGACGAGGCATGGAGGAACGGGCGTGGCACAGCGCAAGGGTTGTCTGATCGGCTGCGGGGTGGTGCTCGTCCTGGGCATCGGGGCCCTCGTGGCGCTCTTCCTCGGCGTCGGCAAGGTCGTGGACGTGGCCGGGAAGACCTTCGTGGAACCCGAGGTCTACCGGTCCGTGAACGTCGGCGACGCCGAGGACGCGGTCCGCGCCAAGCTGCCCTCGGGCGAGACCTTCGTCAAGGGAGCCCTCAAGGAGGGCGGCCCGGCCGAGCCGGCGGGCAGCGTCTGCGCCTGGTACGTCTCCGCGGACGGCTCCGACGGGAACGACGTGTTCCGCTTCTGCTTCAAGGACGGGAAGCTCGCGGAGAAGGTCGAGTACCGCATGAAGTAGCGCGGCGCAGCCACCCGCCCCGCCCGACCCCCCGCCCCGCCGGCCCGTCACCCCCCGCCCCGCCGGCCGGCCGCTCCCGCCGGCGGCCCGGCACCATCCCGGCCATCGACGCCCGCCGGTGTCCCCGCCCGTGATCCTTCGCGGCGTCCGAGGTAAAGCGCATCAGTACAGGTGGATGCGGTGTTGACCGGGGCCCCCGGGTCTGCGTGCGGGCCCGGCGGCGCGGTGCGGCAGGCGGGGATACCCGGCCGGCGGCGCCCCGGGCACGTTGACGGGACCCGCCCTTCGAGTCAGCGTGGGCGCCGCGCTCCGGCAGCGAGGCCGGAACCCTCCCGAAGGCGGCGACGATGACCCGTTCCCCCGCGCTCCGCACGGCCATCGCCACACTCGTGGCCGGGGCCCTCCTGTCCACCGCGGCGTGCGGCATGAACGCCGCACCGCAGGACGTGAAGGAGGCACGCAGGACCGGCCGGGTGGCGGGCGAGATCACCTTCCGCACCCTCCAGCTGAAGCCCGCCTTCACCTCGTACGTCCAAGGCGTCATCGACGCCTTCGAGGCCAAGTACCCCGAGGTGAAGGTGAGATGGGAGGACGTGCCGGGCGACGGCTACAACGAGAAGCTCGTCGCCGACGCCCGGGCCGGAGCCCTCCCGGACGTGGTCAATCTCTCCACCGACTCCTTCCAACTCCTCGGCGACCGGGGCATGCTCGCCGATGTCGCCGCGCTCGACGGAAAGGTCGCCGAGGAGTACGTGCCCGGGGCCTGGGAGCAGTTCAAGCTCCCCGGCAGAGGCGACGGCGTGTTCGCCTACCCCTGGTACGTGACCCCCGAGATCCTCACGTACAACGAGGAACTCTTCGAGCGGGCCGGCCTGGACCCGTCCCGGCCACCCACCACCGTCGAGCAGTTCTTCGACTGCGCCGAACGGATAGCGGCCCGGTCCGGCGGCCGGTACGCCGCCTTCATGGCCGATCCCAAGGGGCGACTTCCCGGCGACTGGCAGAAGATGGGCGTCCCGATCCTCGACGCGAGCGGGAGCGCGTTCACCTTCGACACCGACAAGGCGGTCGAGTGGGTCGAACGGATGAAGGACCTGTACGCCAAGGGCGCGATGCCCAAGGAGTCCCTCCTCAAGGCGGACGACATCAACCAGTTGTACGGCAGCGGAAAGCTGGTCTTCGGGCCGGGCTCCCCGGGCTTCGTCAAGGACATCAAGCGCAACGCCCCGCAGGTCTACGCCCACACCCGCGTCGCGGGCGCCGTCACCGGAACGCTCGGCCACATCGGCATCTACGCGCAGTCGCTCGGCATCCGGAAGGACACCGAACACCCGGACGCCGCAGCCGAGTTCGCCAGGTGGGTGACCAACGGCCCCAACCAGGTCGACTTCGCCAAGAAGGCCACCATCTACCCCTCCAACGCCCGCGGTCTGACCGACCCCTACTTCGCGGACCGCGGGGACGGCAAGGACGCCGAGACGGTGGCCCGCGCGATCGGCGCCGAGCAACTGAGGACCGCGGAACTCGACGCCAACACCCCCGTGCAGTGGACCAACCAGGTCGGAGACGCGGTGGTCCGCGAGATGCACAGGGCCATCCAGGGCGAGCTGGACCCCGGGGCGGCGGTGAGGAAGGCACAGGACGAGGCGAACAAGCTGCTCGCGGACGCGGCGAACCGGTGAAGGGCCGCGCCGAGGTCGAGACGGGACTCCTCCACCGCACGTGGTGGACCCCCTACCTCTTCCTGGCCCCCGGACTGGCCATGGTGACGCTGTTCAGCCTCTGGCCGTTCGTCAACACCGTCCTCCTCTCCTTCACCGACGCCCGGATCCTGCGCGGAGGCGGGTTCGTCGGCCTCGACAACTACCGGCGCGCCCTGGCCGACCCCGACTTCTGGGTCGCGACCGGCAACAGCGTGGTGTACCTGCTCGTCGTCGTGCCGTGCCTGGTCTTCCTGCCGCTGGCCCTCGCCGTCCTCGTCCAGACCAGGGTTCCCGGCATCGGCTTCTTCCGGTCCGCCTTCTACACCCCGGTGATCGCCTCGGCCGTCGTCGTCGGCCTGATCTGGCAGTGGGTGCTGCGCAGCGACGGGCTCGTCAACACGGTCTTCCGGAAGCTGAGCATCGTCTCGGAGCCGATCCCGTTCCTCACCGACAGCACCATGCTGCTGGTCTCGGCGATGATCGTGACCGTGTGGAAGGGCCTCGGCTACTACATGGTCTTCTACCTGGCGGCGCTCGGGAACGTCCCCACCGCCCTGCACGAGGCGGCCGCCCTCGACGGCGCGGGCACCGTCCGGCGCTTCTTCAGCATCACCGTCCCGCAGGTGAAACCGATGATGCTGCTGGTCGGCACCCTCTCCGCGATCTCCGCCCTGCGCGTCTTCACCGAGATCTACATCCTCGGCGGCGAGAGCGGCGGACCCGGCGGCGGCGCCCGTACCCTGCCGTTCCTCATCCGGCAGGTCGGCCTCGGCTTCTCGGGCGAGACCGGTTACGCCTCGGCCATCTCCATCCTGCTGTTCCTGCTGACGCTGGTGTTCAGCCTGCTGGGCCGCCGCCTCTCGAAGGGGGACGAGAGTTGAGCACACGGGGCCCCCTCGGCGCGGTGCCGTCCCGCAGGACCCGGGACGGTCGCGGGCGCCGACTGCTCGGCGTGGCCGGCCGGTACGCGACGCTGATCGGCGTGCTCGTGGTCATGCTCGGGCCGATCGTCTGGCAGTTCCTGACCTCGATCCGCGGCCGCACCGAGAACGTGTACGACGGGGTGCTGCCCGCACAACCCACCCTGGACAACTACCTCCGGGTCGCTGAATCGTTTCCCCTGCTCCAGTACGTCGGCAACACCCTCGTCGTGGCGGTCCTCGCGGTCACCTCGAACACCGTCTTCGCCGCGATGGGCGGCTACGCGCTCTCCCGCGCCGGCTGGAAGGGCCGCAAGACCGTCTTCACCGTGCTCGTGGCGACCCTGATGTTCCCCTTCGAATCCGTGATGATCTCGATGTTCCTGACGGTCCGCGACATGGGTCTGGTCGACACGCTCATCGGCGTGTGGCTGCCCGGCGCCGTCTCCGTCCTCAACATCATGGTCATGCGGGCGGCCTTCCTCGCCGTGCCCCGGGAGGTGGAGGAAGCGGCGGTACTGGACGGAGCAGACGAGTGGGCCCGCTTCACCCGGGTGTTCCTGCCCACCGCCAAGGGAGCCCTGGCGGTCGTCTGCATCACCAGCTTCATGGGCGCCTGGGACGACTTCCTGTGGCCCCTGCTCGTGCTCACCGACAGCGACCACTACACCCTCCAACTCGGCCTCAAGACCCTGGCCGGCGCCACCACCGTCAACGACCAGCGGCTCATCGCCGCCGGCGCGATGGCGGCGCTCCTCCCCATGCTGCTCCTCTTCCTGGCCCTCCAGCGCTTCTTCTTCAAGGGCGTGGGGGACGGAGCCCTCAAGGCCTGAGCGCCGCACCCACCCACCACACGACCTCTGCCTCCTGGAGCAGCCGTCATGCACGACGACCGCAGCGTCACCGAACACCGCCTCCGCCGGGTCCTCGCCGAGCGGATCAAACCCGCCGTACGCTCCCGCCCGGTCCCGCTGACCGTCGAGCGCTGGGACGCCCCGGGCGAGCCGGTCCCCGTGGCCGAGGGCCTCGCCGCGCCGTACGCGCCCTGCGCCGTCGGTGAAGCGTGGGGGCCGGCCTGGGGCACCACCTGGTTCAAGGTCACCGGCGCCGTCCCGGCCGACCTGGCGGGCCAGGTCGTGGAAGCCGTCCTCGACCTCGGCTTCGACCGGATGATGCCCGGCTTCCAGTGCGAGGGCCTGGTCCACCGCGCCGACGGGACCGAGATCAAGGCACTCAACCCCTACAACGACTGGGTCCGCGTCGCCGACCTCGCCGAGGGCGGCGAGCGGATCGAGTGGTACGTCGAGGCCGCCGCCAACCCCGTACTCGTCGATCACCGCGCCACCCGGGAGGGCGACCGACTGACCAGCGGCGACCAACCCCTCTACCGGCTCGCCCGGATGGACCTGGTCGTCTTCGAGACCGAGGTCTGGGAACTGGTCCAGGACCTCGAAGTCCTCCACGACCTGATGACACAGCTCGCCGCGGACGACGCCAGGCGGTACGAGATCCTGCGCGCCGTCGACGCGGCGCTGGACGCGGTGGACCTCGGCGACGTCCCCGGCACGGCCGGCGAGGCCCGCGCACGGCTCACCGCCGTCCTCGCCTCCCCCGCCCACGCCGGCGCCCACCGGATCAGCGCGGTCGGCCACGCCCACATCGACTCGGCCTGGCTGTGGCCGCTGCGCGAGACGGTCCGGAAGGTGTCCCGGACCACCTCGAACATGGTCAACCTGATGGACGAGCACCCCGAGTTCGTCTTCGCCATGTCCCAGGCCCAGCAGTTCGACTGGATCAAGACCCACCGGCCCGAACTCTTCGAGCGGATCAAGAAGAAGATCGCGGACGGGCAGTTCGTGCCGGTGGGCGGCATGTGGGTGGAGTCCGACACCAACATGGTCGGTGGCGAGGCCATGGCCCGCCAGTTCCTCTACGGCAAGAAGTTCTTCCTCGACGAGTTCGGCATCGAGACCCACAACGTCTGGCTGCCCGACTCCTTCGGCTACACCGCGGCCATGCCCCAGATCGTCAAACTGTCCGGCGCCCGCTGGTTCCTCACCCAGAAGATCTGCTGGTCCCAGATCAACGCGTTCCCGCACCACACCTTCTGGTGGGAGGGCATCGACGGCAGCCGCGTCTTCACCCACTTCCCGCCCGTGGACACCTACAACAGCGACCTCGGCGGCGCCCAGCTCGCCCACGCCGCGCGGAACTACCGTGAAAAGGGGCGGGGTTCACGCTCGCTCGTCCCCTTCGGCTGGGGCGACGGCGGCGGGGGACCCACCCGCGAACACCTGGCCCGCGCCCGGCGACAACGGAACCTGGAGGGATCACCGCGCGTCGAGATCGAGCGGCCCGACGCCTTCTTCGAGAAGGCCCACGCCGAGTACGAGGACGCCCCCGTCTGGGCCGGCGAGCTGTACCTGGAGCTGCACCGCGGCACCTACACCTCACAGGCCAAGACCAAACAGGGCAACCGGCACAGCGAATCCCTCCTGCGCGAGGCCGAGTTGTGGGCCGCGACCGCGGCGGTGCGGGTGCCGGGGCACGCCTACCCGTACGAGGACCTGGAGCGGATCTGGAAGACCGTGCTGCTGCACCAGTTTCACGACATCCTCCCCGGATCGTCCATCGCCTGGGTGCACCGCGAGGCGCGCGAGACCTACGCGAGGGTGCGTGAGGAGCTGACGGCGATCACCCGGACCGCGCAGCTCGCGCTGGCGGGGGAGGGCACCCGACGCCTGGTCTTCAACTGTGCCCCGCACACCCGACGCGGCGTCCCGGCGGGCGGCGCGGACCTGCCCGCCCCGGCGGGCCGGCAGGTCGCGGTACGGGAGCGGCCCGGCGGCGGGCACGTCCTCGACAACGGGCGGCTGCGCGTGGAGATCGACGGCCGGGGGCTGATCGTGTCGGCGTACGACCTGGAGGCGGACCGGGAGTCCCTCGCGCCGGGCGGCGCCGCCAACCTGCTCCAGATCCACCCCGACTTCCCCAACATGTGGGACGCCTGGGACATCGAGGCGTTCTACCGCCACCGGGTCACCGACCTGGTGGAGTGGGACGCCCTGGAGGTCACGGAGAGCGGGCCGCAGGCGGCGACGGTGCGGGTCACCCGCTCCTTCGGTTCCTCCCGGGCCGGGCAGTCGATCACCCTGCGGTCCGGGGCCAGGACGGTGGACATGGTCACCGAGGTGGACTGGCGCGAGACGGAGAAGTTCCTCAAGGCCGCCTTCCCGCTCGACGTGAAGGCCGAACGCTCGGCCTCGGAGACCCAGTTCGGGCACGTTCACCGACCCACGCACACCAACACCTCCTGGGAGGCGGCCAAGTTCGAGATCTGCGCCCACCGGTGGATCCACGTGGAGGAGCCCGGGTGGGGGGTCGCGCTGCTCAACGAGTCCACGTACGGGCACGACGTGACCCGGGACGTGCGGCCCGACGGCGGCCAGACCACCACGGTCCGGCTGTCCCTGCTGCGGGCGCCGCGCTACCCCGACCCGGAGACCGACCAGGGCAACCACACCCTGCGCCACTCACTGGCTCCCGGCGCGAGCGTCGGGGACGCCGTACGGGAGGGGCACGCGTTGAACCTGCCGGAACGGGTCGTCACCGGCGCCGGACCGGTCGCCCCGCTGGTGGCCGTGGACGAGGACGCGGTGGTCGTCGAGGCGGTCAAGCTCGCCGAGGACCGCGGCGGGGACGTGGTCGTCCGTCTCTACGAGTCCCGGGGCGGCCGGGCGAGCGCCAGGCTGACGGCGGGCTTCCCGATCTCGGCGGCCGTCGAGAGCGACCTGCTGGAGCGGCCCCTGCCGGGCAGCGCCGTCGGCGCCCCGGCGGCGGACGGCACGGTGCGGCTGACCCTGCGCCCCTTCCAGATCCTCACCGTCCGCCTGCGTCGGACCTGACGCGCCGCTCCCGGCCCGGTGCGAGCACCCCGGGCGACCGCCCCCGGGCCGGGCCGCGGCTCCGTGAGCTGCGCCACAGCTCGCGGTCATCCCGGCCGTCCGGCCCGGGTATTCCCGGGCCGACACGCCGGAACCGTCCCGATATCGGTTATGCACCTAGTTGCAAAAGCCTTCGCGCCTCGCTAGAACAGGTTCATCACCCCCGCGCGAGGAGGCACACCCCGATGAGTCCGCAGAGTTCCCAGAGCCGGTACCCGCACCTGCTCAACCCCCTGGACCTCGGCTTCACCACCCTGCCGAACCGCGTGATCATGGGCTCGATGCACACCGGCCTCGAAGAGCACGCGGGCGGCTTCGAGCGCCTCGCCGCCTTCTACGCCGAGCGCGCCCGCGGCGGCGCCGGCCTGATCGTCACGGGCGGCATCGCCCCCAACGACGCCGGTCGCCCCTTCGAGGGAGGCTCCCGCCTCACCACCGAGGAGGAGGCCACCGAGCACCGGGTGATCACCGAGGCCGTGCACGCCGAGGGCGGGAAGATCGCGATGCAGATCCTCCACTTCGGCCGCTACGCCTACCACAAGGACCTGGTGGCCCCCAGCCCGCTCCAGGCCCCCATCAGCCCCTTCGTCCCCAACGAGCTGACGGACATCGAGGTCGAGCGGACCATCGAGGACTTTGTCCGCGCCGCCCGGCTCGCCAAGCTCGCCGGGTACGACGGCGTCGAGATCATGGGCTCCGAGGGCTACCTGGTCAACGAGTTCATCGCCGCCGCCACCAACAGGCGCACCGACCGCTGGGGCGGCGCGTACGAGAACCGGGTGCGCTTCCCGCTGGAGATCGTCCGCCGCACCCGCGCGGCCGTCGGCGAGGACTTCATCCTCATCTACCGGCTCTCCATGCTGGACCTCATCCCCGGCGGCTCCACCCTCGACGAGGTCGTCCACCTCGCCAAGGAGATCGAGGCGGCCGGCGCCACCATCATCAACACCGGCATCGGCTGGCACGAGGCCCGCATCCCCACCATCGCGACCTCCGTCCCGCGCGGCGCCTACACCTGGGTCACCAAGCGGCTGATGGGAGCGGTCTCCGTCCCGCTCGTCACCAGCAACCGCATCAACACTCCGGAGATCGCCGAGGAGTTGCTGGCGGACGGACGCGCCGACCTGGTGTCGCTGGCCCGCCCCTTCCTGGCGGACGCCGAGTTCGTGAACAAGGCCCGCGCCGGAGCCCCCGAGACCATCAACACCTGCATCGGCTGCAACCAGGCGTGCCTCGACCACACCTTCAGCGGCAAGATAACCAGCTGCCTGGTCAACCCGCGCGCCTGCCACGAGACCGAACTCGTGCTGTCACCCACCCAGTTGAAGAAGAGCGTCGCCATCGTCGGCGCCGGCCCGGCCGGTCTGGCCTGCGCCGTCTCGGCCGCCGAACGCGGCCACGCCGTCACCCTCTACGAGGCCTCCGGGCACATCGGCGGTCAGCTCGACGTCGCCCGCCGCATCCCCGGCAAGGAGGAGTTCGAGGAGACCATCCGCTACTTCGCCACGCAGCTCGCCGCCCGCGAGATCGACGTCCGCCTCAACACCCGCGCCGACGTGGACACCCTCCAGGGCTACGACGAGGTGGTCGTCGCCACCGGCGTGACCCCCCGAACGCCCGCCATCGAGGGCGTGGACCACCCGAACGTCGTGAACTACCTCGACGTCCTGCGCGACGGCGCCCCCGTCGGCGAGCGGGTGGCCGTCGTCGGCGCCGGCGGCATCGGCTTCGACGTCGCGGAGTTCCTCACCGACAGCGGCGAGGGCGCCTCCCAGGACCCCGAGGTCTACTTCCGTCACTGGGGCGTCGACACGGCCTACACCGGCCCGGGCGGTCTCACCGCCGCCGAACGCCCCGCGTCCCCGCGCCGCGTCCACCTCCTCCAGCGCAAGGCCACCAAGGTCGGCGCGAACCTCGGCACCACCACCGGCTGGATCCACCGCGCCGAACTCAAGCACCGCGGCGTCGTCTCGGTGGCCGGCGCCACGTACGACCGCATCGACGACGAGGGCCTGCACGTCACCGTCGAGGGCGAACAGCGCCTGGTCCCCGCCGACACGGTCGTCCTGTGCACCGGACAGGAACCGCGCCGCGACCTCTACGAGGCGCTGCGCGCCGCCGGGGTCGACGCGCACCTGATCGGCGGCGCCGACGTGGCCGCCGAACTCGACGCCAAGCGGGCCATCCGCCAGGGCACGGAGTTGGCCGCGAGCCTCTGAGGACGACCCTGCGACGACGCGGGACCCCGCTCGGGGCAAAGGTGTTGTGGCGGCCCGGCCGGGCCGTCACAATTCCTCGGGTGACGCTGACACCCGCAGACGCCGACAAGATCCTCGCCGACCACTTCGCACCCTGGGTGCTCGCCCTCGGCCTCACCGTCCGGGAGACCGGCGAGCGGCACGCCGTCCTGCGGCTGCCGTGGTCCGAGGACCTGGCCCGGGACGGTGGCGGGCTCAGCGGGCAGGCCCTGATGGCCGCGGCCGACACGGCCACCGTCATCGCGATCTCCGCCGCGCGCGGCGCGTACGGCCCCATGACCACCGTCCAGCAGTCGACCAGCTTCCAACGCCCCGTGGTCGGGGCCGATGTACTGATCGACGTACGGATCACCAAGCTCGGCAAGCGGATGGCCTTCGCGGACATCACCATGACGCCCGACGGCTCCGCGGAGCCGGCCGCCAAGGCCTCCACCGTGTACGCGCTGCTCGGGTGAGCGGGGCTCCCGGGCCCACACGGCTGCCGAAGCACCGCCGCCTCTCCCACCTCTCCCCTCTCTCCCGCAACAAGGACTTCAACGTCTTCTGGCTCGGCCAGGCGCTGTCCGTGATCGGCGGGTCCGTCTCGCTCTTCGCGCTGCCCCTGCTGGTGCTCGACGCCACCGGATCCCTCGCCCGGATGGGCCTGATCACCGCCGTCGCGGCGGTCTCCGCGGTCGGTACGGGACTGTTCGCGGGACACGTGGTCGACCGGGTGGACCGCCGCCGGCTGATGATCGTCTGCGATCTGTCGCGCGCCCTGCTGCTGGGCGCGGTGCCGTTCCTGTGGCTCGCCGGCCCCCGGATCTGGCTGCTGTTCCTGCTGACCGCCGTGGTCGGCGTGTTGCGGACGCTGTTCGACGTGGCGTACGTGACGGCCGTTCCCCACCTGGTCCCCGCCGAGGACCTCAGCGCCGCAAACGGCCGGCTGATGAGCACCTTCGCCGTGGGCACCCTGGTCGGGCCGGTGGCCGCCGGAGCCATCGCCACCTGGGTGGGCCCGGACTGGGCCCTGGGGCTGGACGGCGCCACCTTCCTGGTGTCCGCCGCGAGCCTGCGGTGGGTACGGCTCCCCCCGCGCCCCGCCCCGGACGGCGCGGGGGAGGAGCGCTTGCCCGGCGGCGGGGCCCGGAAGGCGCGCGAGATGTTCCTCGTCGGCTTCCGCTTCCTGTGGTCCCACGAACTGCTGCGCCCGCTGACGGTGCTCCTCACCCTGCTGACCTTCGTCACCCTCGGCGCCACCGACCTGCTGATCTTCCGGGTCCGGCGCGACCTCGACCAGAGCGCCGCCACCCTTGGCTACGTCGTCGCGGTCAGCGGTCTCGGCACGCTCGTCGGCGCCCTCTGCGCCGGGAGGCTGCGCCGCCTCCTCGGCTTCGGCGCCTGCTGGCTGGGGTCCGTCGCACTGGTCGGGCTCGCCGTCGCGGGCATCGGCGTGTGCCGCGACGTGCCGACCATCGCCGCCCTGGCCGCCGTGTTCATGTTCGGGCTCACCGTGGCCGGGGTCTGCTCCATGACCCTGCGTCAAGAAGTGACACCGGACCCGCTGCTGGGCCGGGTCACCTCCGTGTTCTGGACCGTGCACAACGCCTCGGGCCCGGTGGGGGCTGCCGTCCTCACCCGACTGGCCCAGACGCACGGGGTCCCGGCGATCAGCCTGGCCACCGGTGCCTTCTGCCTCCTGCTGGTCTGCGCCGGACTGTTCACGCCGCTGCGCGCCGGACGGACCGGTCGGCCGAAGGAGCCCGTCACCGGATCACCCGGGCGCGGGCGGGCCGGGGGCCTGCCGCGACGCACGCGACCGGGCCGGCGCCGCTGAGCCCCCCGCCCGGTGTCGGCGCGCGCGGGACGAGCCCGGCTGCGATCATGTCCCGGAGATCACCCACCGAGGAGTGCGCATGTCCGGAGAGTTCGAGGCGAGCGTCGAGATCGACCGCCCCGTCGAGGTGGTCTTCGCCTACCTGGCGGACGGCCGCAACGACCCCCGGTTCAGTCCGCGCGTCCAGGAGATCACCCGCGGTCCCGAGGGTCCGACGGCCGTCGGCACGGTCTTTCGCAGCACCGTCAAGGACGCGGGCATGAAGACGGGGCGCGAGTTCCGCATCGACGGCTTCGATCCGCCCCGTTCGATCCGCTGGACCGAGCTGAGCCGGAACCTGGTCACCGCCAACGGCGGTTACGACGTCGAACCCCTGCCCGGCGGCCGCACCCGGGTACGGATCTTCAACACCCTCGAAGGACACGGCGTCGGCAAACTCCTCGTCGGGCTCGCCCTCGGCGCGGCCCGCAAGGACGCCCCCGACTTCGGCCGCCGCATCAAGGCGGCCGTGGAGGCGTCCTCCCCCCGCTGACGGATACGGGCCGGCGCGGCGGCCCGCCCCACGGTCCCGGCCCGCCCCTCACGCTCGGGGCCGCGCCCCACCACGGTCAGGGCAGCGCGTCAGAACCGCTGCGGTCCGATCGGGAACGGCAACGGGCCGCGCCGCTCCGAAGCCTCGCGGCGGTCGCCGGCGCCCGGCGCGGTCCGGCACGTCACGTCCCTGGCGGGCAGCCGACCCGTGGCGAGGTAGGCGTTGACCGGCGCGTTCGCGCAGGAGGTCGGGTCGGCGAGGTACACGCCGTGCCCCTCGCCGCCCTCCACCAACACCATCCGGGAGCCCTTCAGCGCGCGGTGCAGGCCCTGGCCGCTGACGAGGGGAGTCTGTGAGTCCCACTCGTTCTGCACGGTCAGCACGTTCGCGCGGGTCCGCATCGGGGTGGCCGGCTCCAACGGCCGCTGCCAGAACGCGCACGGCTTGATGTTGGACGCCATGTCCCCGTACAGCGGGTACGCGACCTTGTCCCTGGCGGCGTCCCGACGGTACCGCTCGGGGTCGCGCGGCCAGTTGTCCGTGTCCGCGCACACCACCGACCAGAAGACCGCGCTGCCGTTGTCCGACGCGGGTTCCTCGGCGCCGGCGCGCCCGGACCGCCACCGCTGCGCGGCGCCGGAAGCCGGCGGCCGGCCCTCGGCCGCGTCCTTGAGGTCCCGGACGAGCGGAGCGGCCTGCGCCGGGTAGAAGAACAGCCCGCGCGCGGCGCGGATGTCGTCCCCCGTGATCTTCTGCCCGTCGAGGACGATCGGGTCCGCGTCGGCCCGCGCCACCAGTGCCCAGAACGTGTCGGACACCGCCTCCGGGGTGTCCCCGAGCCGGAACTCGCCCGCACGCTCGGCGGTCCACCCGGTCCACCGCTTGAACGCCGGCTCGGCCTCGGTCGCCCAGACCTGGATCATCCCCCGCCAGATCCGCTGCGGGTCGACGCCACTGTCCAGGACGAAGCGGTCCGTCCGCTGAGGGAACATCTGCGTGTACACGGCGCCCAGGTACGTGCCGTAGGAGTAGCCCACGTAGGAGATCTCGCGCTCGCCGAGGGCGGCGCGGATCGCGTCCATGTCGCGGGCGGTGTTGCGGGTGCTGATGTGGGGGAGGACCGCCCCGGCCTGCTGCCGGCACTTGTCCGCCACGGTGCGCGCCCACGCCACGTCGGAGGGGAAGGTCGCCGGCCGGTACGGCCGGTCGATGGCCTGCTCGGCGTCCGTCAGGCCACAGGTGATGGGGCTGCTCGCGCCGACACCGCGCGGATCGAAGCCGATGAGGTCGTACTTCTCGGCGACCTCCTTGGGCATCGACTCCTTCATCATCAACGGCAGGTCGAGACCGCTGCCGCCCGGCCCACCGGGATTGAGGAGCATGACCCCGTGCCGCTTGGCCGGGTTCTCGCTCTTGACGCGGGATATCGCGAGGTCGATCGTGCGCTCGCGGGGGCGTTGGTAGTCGAGCGGGACCGCGAGGGTCGCGCATTCGTAGGCGGCCGGCCGGTCCGGGCTGCACCGGTGCCAGGCCGGACCGCGGACCACGTCGTGGTCCGCGGGCGCGGCGGACGCCCCGGTCGCGGACAGCAGCGGGACGCCGGAGGCGAGGAGACCGGCGGCGAGCAGGGGTGCGAATCGCTTCATGTGCACGAAGTGCCGTTCCTTTCGGTGAGGGACGCTTCCCGCTCACCATGTGGCACACCGCCCTGCGGGCGAATCATCCCGAAGGGCGGCTTCCATGCTCCTCGCGAATGACTGGATAACCGGACAACTGGCCGAAAGCTGTGCGGCGTTGGGCCGGGCAGGGGCGTGGAGGCAGCCGCCTGTGGTCCGGGCGCCCGAACGGTACCAGCCTTTCGAGGCGTTGCCCGGATGTTTGTCCATTCGTGATGGTCCTTCAAAAAGGGCACCACAACTGGCGCTAGCGTCCCTAGCCACCCGGGAGTTCGGACGGTTGTGGTCCTGGGCGGCGCGTCAGACGCCGCCGTCGGCCCCTCCGGCCCTGAGTCCCTCCCGGTCCACGCAGCAAGGAGGCACAGTGCCGTCTATCCGCCGGTCGTCCATCGGCAGCATGTCGGTCGCGTCGAGACACGTGATGGGAACGGGCATGGTCATCGGCGCCCTCGCCTTCACGTTGATCGCGCTGCTGATTCCCGTGCAGAGCTTCGGTGGCAGAGCCTCCGCGGCCGCTTCGGCCCCGGCGGGCGACGACGACGGCGCCGGGGTGCTGAGCACCGCCTTCGGTCCGCTGACCCCCCAGGACCGCGACTTCGTCCGCAAGGTGCGCCTCGCCGGACTCTGGGAGCTTCCCGCCGGGCGTCAGGCGCAGGAACGCGGTGCGCGCCCCACGGTGCGGACCGCGGGGGAACACCTCATCGAAGGCCACACCGAGCTCGACCGCCGCGTCATCGAGGTGGGGGGCGCCCTGGGCGTCCAACTGCCTGACCGGCCGAGCGATCAGCAGCAGGCCTGGCTCAACCAGATGACCGCGGCCCAGGGCGACGAGTACGAACGCATCTTCGTCCAACTGCTGCGCCGGGCACACGGCAAGGTGTTCGCGCTGGTGGCCCAGATCCGGGCCCAGACCCGCAACTCCATGGTCCGCGAGTTGGCCAATGACGCCAACACCACTGTCCTGGACCACATTTCGGTCCTCGAAGCCACCGGGCTGGTCGACTTCGACGGCCTGGCGGACGCCACTCCCACCCCCTCCACTGTTTCCCGACCCCCGACGAAGTGAAGTGATCGCATGAGTCAAAAGGGCCACAAACGCCGCTTGCGGCCGACGCACAAGGCCCTCGCCATCGTGTCCGCCCTGGTCCTGGGCGGCGGCGGGGTCGTGATCGTCGCGCAGGGGGCATCCGCCGGGCAGGACTCCGCGCGGACGGCGCCGGTGACGGCCACCATCGACTGTCCCGACGTGGGCGACAAACTTCGCGCGGTGCCCGACCAGGCCAAGCCCGAAGTCGATGCCAAATTGGCGCAGTTGGACACGCAGATCGCCGACTCCTACCAGCGCCTCGCCACCGGGAAGGCCAAGGGCGGCGCCCTGCTCGGCGAGCTGAAGCAGAAGCGCGACAAGACCATCTCCGACATGTCGCAGGCGATCGACAAGTCGGGCGGCGACGCCGGGCAGTTGCAGGCCCTCGGCGGATGCGAGATGAAGCAGGCCGCGGCCGCCGACATCCCGGACGCGCCCGGAGCCCAGGTCGACGCCCAGGCCGCCCCGCAGAACCAGGCCGCCAAGGGCAAGAACGGCGGCGGACCGGCACGCAGCGACTTCGTCGCCATCAACACGGTGAGGCCGAACGTGGCCAACCCCGGTGCCAAGGCCGGCGCTTCCCAGGGCAAGCTGTCCGTGCAGTGCGGACGCAACCAGGAGAAGCACTTCAACCCCGACAACGTCATCGTCGCCCCCGGCGTGAGCAACGGCGCACACCACATGCACGACTACGTCGGCAACAGGACCACGGACGCCTTCTCCACCAACAACAGCCTGGCCGCCTCCGGAACCACGTGCACCAACGGCGACCAGTCCACCTACTACTGGCCGGTCCTGCGCCTTCGCGACGGTCGCGCCGAGAAGGACGCCAACGCCCCCGGCGGCGGTCAGGACGCCAACGTGGGCACCATCCTCCAGCCGAAGCAGGTGACCATCGACTTCAAGGGCAGCCCCGTCAGCCGGGTCACCGCCATGCCCCGATTCCTGCGCATCATCACCGGTGACGCCAAGGCCTTCACCAACGGCAACGCCAACGCGAACGCGTCGTGGAGCTGCACCGGCTTCGAGAACCGCCAACTGAAGGACAAGTACCCGATCTGCCCCAAGGGCAGCGACGTGGTGCGCACCTTCAAGTTCCAGAGCTGCTGGGACGGCAAGAACACCGACAGCGCCAACCACCGCACCCACGTGGCCTTCGCCGCCGCCAACGGCTCCTGCCCGGCCGGCTTCAAGGCCATCCCGCAACTCGTCCAGCGCATCGTGTACGGAGTCGCGCCCGGCGCGAAGTTCGCGGTGGACAGCTTCCCCGAACAGCTGCACAAGCCGGTCACCGACCACGGCGACTTCATCAACGTCATGAACAACAACCTGATGAACAAGGCCGTGCAGTGCATCAACGGTGGGCGCGCCTGCCGCTGAGACTCTCGGGGCGTCGCCCTCCTCCCACCCTCCCCCGCGTCGCCCCGAGAGCGGTGCCGGTCCGAAGCGACTTCGGACCGGCACCGCCCTTTTTGCCGTCCCGACGGGGCCCGCGGGTCCCGGAGCACGTGAGGAGCGACATGTCCGTGCCCTCAGACACACCCGGCCGGGCCCGCACGCCCGGTCGCATCGGCGCGTCCGGCCCCATCGGCGCCCCGGCCCGTGTGGGCGAGCCCGATCGGGAACTCATCCGGCGGATCAGGCGGTCCCACGCCCGCGACGCCCCGGACCCCGAGGCGTTCGAACTCCTCTACCGACGCCACCGTCCCGCGGCCCTAGCGTGCGCCCGAGCCTGCAGCCGGGCCCCGCAGGACGCGGAGGACCTCGTCTCCGAGGCCTTCCTGCGCACCATCCAGGCCGTGCGCTCCGGCGCCGGCCCCAGGGACCACTGGCGCCCCTACCTGCTCACCGTCATCCGGCACACGGCGGTCGAGTGGCGGGCCGGGGACGAACGCGTGATCCTCACGCCGGACGTCGAGTCCTGGTGCCGCCCGGGCCCCGGCGGGGACGATCCGCAACGCCGGCTGGTGGAGGGGGAGGACCGTCGGCTCGCCGCACGATCCTTTCGCACCCTGCCCGAGCGCTGGAAGGCCGTCCTGTGGCACACCCTCGTCGAGGACGACTGCCCGCACCAGGTCCCCGTACTGATGGGCATCACCCCGAGCGCCGTCACCTCGCTGGCCTTCCGCGCCCGCGAGGGGCTGCGCGAGGCGTACCTGGACGCCCACGTGGACCCGGCCGACGACCGGCGCTGTCGCCACTACGGCACCCTGCTCGGCGCCGCGGTCAGGCGGCGCGGGGTCTCCCGCCGCCTCGCCCGCCACCTGTCGGCCTGCGGTTCCTGCTCGCTGGCCTACGCGGAACTGACCGACGTCGACACCGCGCTGCGCGCCGGAGCCCGGGGCGTGCCCGCGGGCACGTGACCGGCGGTGAACGCGAAAGGAACCGGCTCTCCCCCCGCGCCCGCGGGGGGAGAGCCGGTTCCTTCGGGGGCCTTCGGCCTACAGGCCGTTGACCCGGGCCATGCGTCCCGCGCCGAGCGGTGGGCGGAACTCCGCGGTCACCACGCGGGCCCTGCGGGTCACCCGGGAGTGCTGGCGCCTGACCTGGGCCATGAGGCGGCGGCTGCGCAGGGCCATCTCCAACTCGAAGCGGGTGCGGGGGTCGCGCAGTCCGGGGCCGAAGAGCTTCTCCAGCTGTCGCATGCGGTATCGGACGGTCTGGGGGTGGACGCTCAGGGCCTTCGCGGCCTCCGGCGCCCCGCCGCCTTCCAACCAGGCGAGCAGTGTCACTTCGAGTCGTTCGCTCTGGCGGGGTGTGAGGTCCGCCAGGGGGCGCAGCCAGCGTGCGGCCAGTGCGTGGGCCAGGGGTTCGTCCTGGAGCAGCATGAGGGTCGAGAGGTGGTCGTCCACGAACACGGCGCGCGCGTCGGGGCCGGACCGGGTGGGGGTGAAGTTGAGCAGGCGCACGGCCCAGCGCAGGGAGGAGGCGGTGTCGCGGGGTGGGACGGGGTGGCCGACGGCGGCGAATCGGCCGCGCAGGGAGCCTTCCAGTGTGGTGCGGGCCTCCGGGTCGGAGGTGGGGACCAGCAGGCAGGGCTGTCCGCAGACCATGCCGGCCAGGGCGTCGTCCAGGACGGCCGCCAGTTGCTGGGTCTCGCCGGGCGAGGCCAGGGCGATGGCCCGGACGGAGACGGGCAGGGGCCAGCGAGCCGCCCCGGCCAATTCGGCCAAGGCTATTTCGGACATGGGCATGTCAGATGTGAGAGCGGCGAAGAGCTCTCGTCGAGCGCGTTCGGGCCCTGTGCCGAATCCCTGGGAGGGAACCGCCTTGAGGGTGGGCAACGAGCCGCCGCCGTGCGCGTCCTGGGTGAAGAGCGCGTCCGCGTCCTGCTGCCGGGGGTTGCGGGCCGACTCCGTCTGCCGGGCCGGCTGAATCTGATCTGCTGCCTCATCCTGCGGTGTTACCGACGGTTCGCGGTAACCGAGGACCGTGAGCAGGGCCGACTCCACGTGCTCTCTGACGACCTCGTCGTCGATGTCCTCGATGAGAGTGGAGAAACCGGGGATGTCGTTCCGCAGTTCCTCCACGATCCCCGCGGCCAGCGCGGGTAGTTCCTTTCGCAGGACCCGGGTCCATTCGCCGCGTGGGCGGGACCAGATGCGGTTCAGAAGTTCGCACATTGTTACCTCGTTCATGCCGGGGTATGGCCTGCCCCGTGGGAGGGTGACAAGCCTGTAGGGGCTGTCCTCCTCCCCGTCGACGTCAGTGCCGACGGGGGAGTTGAGCGCCTCGTACTCCCTCCAGGAGCATGCCAACCACTTGCAGTCCCGCGACCTTGCCTAGATTTTGCCAACGGGGAGGTGTGGCGGCGGACAAGGCGTGAACCTCGTCGCAACCGCACCACTGGAAGGGAATCTTCCGGGGATGTTCGAGTCGATGACTGCGCGGGGGCCAGAAATTATCACGTTTCGATAAATCCCGTGGAGGTGCTGCGAAGGTCCACGATGCTTCTGCACTCCGGCCCCCGCTCCCGGCCGGCGAGGCAGCATCTCCCGCCTGCCGCGGAGCAGTTCCGACGACAGTCCCCGGGCGCCGAGCGCGAGGTGGAGTGCTCGGAACCCGGGCGTATGGGAGAACTACATGCCCTTGTCCACGCCCCGTACGCCGAGCTCACACCGGGCACGCCGCACCAGACGGCACGCCGGCATGGTCGCCGCCGCGGCCGCCGGGAAACGGGCCCTACGGCGACCGCCCCTGCTGTCCGCCGCCGGCGGCCCGCACCCCGGCGCCATCACCCTCGCGGCGCTGGCAGCCTTGGCGGCCCTGGTCGTGATGGCGCAGGCCGGTGCCCTGACCGACTTCTGGAACTTCCTCGACTTCGGCGCGGGCGTGCTCTCGCTCGTCTCCCTGAGCGCCACCGTGCTGTGGGGTCTGGCGGCCACCGACCGGACCCTGTTCTCCTCCGGGCACCGGCTCGTCGCTCAAGGGGTGCACCGCGGCCTCGCCGTCGCGGGACTGGGCTTCCTCGGCCTGCACATCTGGGTCAAGATCGCCAAGGCGCAGACGGTCGCCGCCTCGGCGGTCGTCCCTTTCGCGGACCCGGTCCAGCCCCTGCGCGTCGGACTCGGCACCCTCGCCGGATACCTCTTCGTCTCCGTGGCGGTCTCCGGCGCGGTCCGCAGCGCCTTCGCGACCAAGGGTCGCTCCATCTGGTGGCGCGCCCTGCACATGGGCGCCTACCCGGCCTGGGGCGCCTCACTGGTGCACGGACTCAAAGCCGGCCGCCCCGCGAGCGGCTGGGTGACCGTCGCGTACGGCCTGTGCCTGCTCGGCGTCGCCGCCGTCCTGGTCATCCGGCTCCGTGCGCGACTGCGCGCCCTCCCCGCCCGACCGCCGGGCGGTGCTCCCGCGGGCCCCAAAAGCCCCGAGCAGGCGCCGCCGCGAAACCCGGGGCCCTTCGTGAGCCGGCCCGCCGAGTGGGCCGCGTCCCGACTGACCGCCCGCCTGGCGCGTCAGTCGGACGACCGCCCGGACCCCGGGGCGCGTCCCGACTGGGACGAGGAACCCGCACCGCGCGGCGCCGTACAGGCGCCCGCGCGGCCGTACGGACAGTCGTACGCCCCGTCCTACCCACCGCCGTACGCCGAGCCGTACGCCCAGCCCTCGTTCGCCGGTCAGGGAGCCGGCCGGGAGCCACGACCGGGCCCGGTGCCGGAGACCATCCTCATCCAACGGGGGGCCGCCGGCCCCGTGACCGCGGCCCGGCCGGGATCCCCACCCGAGCCCGAGTATCCGGCGTACGGAACCGTGTTCATCCCCAGTCAGGCCCAAGTCACCACCGAGAGGCCCGGCGGGCCCTTCGACGGTAGCCGGGGGCGGCAGTGAACGATCTGCCGCGCCCGGCACTCGGCTGTGTGGGCATGCCCAGACTGCTGGCGGGACTCGACGTCATGGCGCGGCTCGATCGAGCCGCGCACCTCTCCGTCCACGGCGATCTGCCCCGCTACGGGCTCGAAGACCTCGTGCAGCTCGCCGAGGGCATCGACCTGCGGGGCCGCGGCGGCGCGGGATTCCCCTTCGCCCGCAAGCTCCGCGCCGTCGCCCGGTCCGCCCGTGCGGGCGACGGGCGCTGCGCCGTGGTCGTCAACGCCAGTGAGGGCGAACCCAGTTGCCTCAAGGACACCGCGGTGCTGCTGCACGTGCCGCACCTGGTGCTCGACGGGGCCCTGCTGTCCGCGGGCGCCCTCGGCGCGGAGGAAGTGGTCATCGGGGTGACCCGCGACGACGTCGAGCAGTCCCTGCGCGAGGCCGTCGCCGAACGGGGCCCGGCCGGCCGGCGGGTGCGCGTGTCCCGACTGCCCGAGCGCTTCGTCACGGGGGAGGGCACCTCCCTCATCAACGGCATCGACGGCGGCCCCGCACTGCCCAACGGGCAGAAGGTACGGACCAGTGAACGCGGGCTGAGCGGCATGCCCACCCTGCTGTCCAACACCGAGACGTACGCCCAGATCGCCGTCGCCGCCCGACTCGGCGTCGAGGACTACCGCTCGGTCGGCACCGAGAAGGAGCCGGGCACCGTCATGCTCACCGTCGCCGGCGCCACCGCCGTCGAGGTCCCGCTCGGCACCTCGCTCGCGTACGTCCTCGAACTGTGCGGCACCGCCCCCGGCCAAGGCGTCCTGATCGGCGGCTACCACGGCCGGTGGCTGCCCCCGGCGTCGGCGCGCGTGGCCGCCCTCTCCCGGGAGTCCCTGACCTCCTACGACGGGGTGCTCGGAGCCGGCGCGGTCCTGCCCCTGCCCGAGGACACCTGCCCGGCCGGCGAAGTGGCCCGGGTGACCCGCTGGATGGCCGGCGAGTCCGCGGGCCAGTGCGGCCCCTGCGCCAGGGGTCTGCCGTCGCTGGCCGACGCCGTGGACGCCCTCGTGGCCGGCGGGGGCGGGGCCGCCCTCGACGCCGTACAGGCCCGGATGCGCGGCGTACGCCGCCGCGGCGCGTGCAGCCACCCCGACGGAACCGCCGGATTCGTCGCCTCCGCGCTCGCGGTCTTCCCCGACGAGTTCCGCGACCACGCGCTCGGCTCCGGCTGCGGGCGCCGCGTCCTGGGGGCGCTGCCCCTGCCCGCCGACGAGAGCCCCGAACGGCTCGTCGTGGACTGGACGCTGTGCAAGGGGCACGGCCTGTGCGTGGACCTGCTGCCCGACGTCGTGCGGCTGGACGACGACGGCTTCCCCGCGATGGCGGTGATGCCGGTGCCCGCCCGGCTGCGCCCGAAGGCGCTCCGCGCCGTGCGCCGCTGCCCGGCGCTCGCCCTCCGCATTCAGGAATGAGCACGCGGTGGACGACCGCCCGGAAATCGAGTTCAACGTTTGGCGCGATCTGACAAAATCCTTTGATTCTGAATTCAGTCGGCCACACAGGCCTTATGAATAAGCCTGTAAGCGAAAACGCCGGGCTGGACCCGAAGGAGTGATCGTGAACAACAGGCATCGTGGGACGGCAGCCGCCGGATCGGTGATGGCGGTACTGATGCTGGCGGCGGGCTGCAGCGGCGGGGATTCCGACCGCGCGGTGGATTCCGTACAGCCGGCGGGCGCCAACCAGGCCATCGGCAAGGGGTACGACTCGGGAGCCGGATCGGGATCGGGCGCCGGGTACGGGTTGCCCGGAGCGGGCGCGAATCCGGCGGCCGGGGCGGGATCCGGGTACGGCGACGAGCCGGCGGCCGGGGCCAAGGCCGCCCCGGCGGGACAACTGGCCCTGCGGGAGATCCCGGAGGTGGGCAAGGTGGTCACCGACAGCGCCGGCGCCACCCTCTACCGCTTCGACAAGGACACGCCCAAGCCCCCCAAATCCAACTGCGAGGGCGGCTGTGCCACCACCTGGCCCGTGGTGTCGGCCGACGACGCCAAGGCCGCCGCCGGCATCGACCCGAGCATGCTCGGATCGGTCGAACGCGCCGACGGCACCAAGCAGCTGACCCTCGGCGGCTGGCCCGTGTACCGCTACTCGAAGGACACCAAGGCGGGCGAGGCCAAGGGCGAGGGCGTCGGCGGCACCTGGCACGCGCTGGCCGCGGACGGCAAGAAGGCCATCGACAAGAAGGACGCGCAGCCGCCGAAGGAAGAGGCCGAGCCCCCCAAGGCCGGTGGTTCCGACGGAACGGAGGACGCGAATTCAAAGGAGAAAATCGAACTCGCGGTGGCCGCCAACGAGAAACTCGGAAAGATTCTCGTGGACGCCGGGGGGCGCACCCTCTATCGATTCAACAAGGACAGTGCGTGGCCCATGAAAATCGGTTGCCTGGATGCCTGCCTGAACACCTGGAAGCCGGCCCCTCCCGTGGACAAGGCGAAGGCCTCCGGAATTCCCGCCGGACTGGTCGGCAAGGTCAAGCGGCCCGACGGGAGCGAGCAGTTGACGATCGACTGCTGGCCGGTCTACCTCTTCACCGGTGACAAGGAGCCCGGCCAGACCAATGGACAGGGCAAGCAAGGCCTCTGGTTCGCGGTCGACGATGCCGGCAAGAAGGTCACCACGACCACCGGCTGACCCGAGCCGGAGCCGGACCCCGTGTCCGCGCCCCGCCACCGTGCCCGCCCCGACCCCTGTGAGGGAGACGTGCCAGCTTCACCCCGGATCACCGCCCGCCATCTGGTGCCCTGTGTCGCCGTGCTGATCGCCTCGATGATGTGTGGCGGCTGCGCGGGACAGGGAAAGGAGCAGACGGGCGCGACCGACGCCCACCCGGCCGGCGCCGCCCACCCGGCCGCGTCGCCCACCCCGAGCGCCCCGGCGCCATCGGCGACCCCGGCCCCGTCCTCCACCGCCCGCCCCGCCTCCCTCGACCAGATCGCCGCCGCTCTGGACTGCCGACCCGAGATCACCGTCGACGCGGAGGAACTGAGAGAAGGAGCGTGCGGGGCGGGCAAGGAGGGATTCCGGATGGCCACCTTCGCCGCCGACCAGGGTCAGCGGGCATGGCTGGACGAATCCCGGATGTACGGAGGCGTGTACTTGGTCGGAGAACGCTGGGTCGTCACCGCGGCCTCCGTCGAGGCCCTGGCACCCCTCCGGGAACGCCTCGGAGGCACCGTCGAGACCGGCACCGGGCACGGCGGCGCATCGCACGACGCCGGGAACGGCGCCGCACAGGGCCCCTCGCAGGGCGCGGAACACCCCCCGGGCCACGAGCCCATGAGCGGCGCGGGTTCCTGAGGCCCCGTCCTCCCGGGCGACCGCCGGCATCCGTCACCCCCCCACGGGGCCCGGAGCCCGGCGGTCGCCCGACGAGCGGACCGGAAGCGGCCCTTGACGGCCGCGCGCCGGACGCGTCCCTCGACGGCCTGACGCGACGGGCCCGGCCTGACGCGACGGGTTTGCCTGACGCGACGGGCCCGGCCTGCACGCCGGGCCGGTCCTGCACGACGGGCCCGGCCTGCACGGCGGGGCTCGCCGCGGACGCGCCCGGTCTCCGCCGCCCGGGTTCCCCCTGCGCGGACCGCTTCTCCCGCGACACCGGTTGATCTATCGTCGGGAACGATCGACGGGATCGGCGTCGCACGCACGTGAACTCGGGGAGGACGGCCATGACCGAGGACCCCGGTGTCCGTGTCGCCGTCCTGTCGGACGTCCACGGAGTCCTGCCCGCCCCGGAAGCGGTCCTCGCCGAACCGGACGTGCGGGCCGCGGAGCTCCTCGTACTCACCGGGGACATCGCGGCGGGACCACAACCCACCCGGGTGCTCGACCTTCTCGGCGGCCTCGGCGCACGCGTCGCCTGGGTCGGCGGCAACGCCGACCGCGAACTCCTCGAACACCGTCGCGGCGAACGCGAGTCCCTCGGCGACCCCGTCTCACGATGGGCGGCGGAGCAACTGCGCCCGGACCACCTCGACCTGCTCGCCCGCCTCCCGCGCACCCTCTCCCTCCCCCTGCGGGGACTGGGACGCACCCTGTTCTGCCACGCCACCCCCCGTGACGACGAGGAGGTGGTGCTGGTCGACTCCTCGCTCGACCGTTGGCCCGAGGTGTTCACCGGTCTCGACGCCGACGTCCGTACCGTGGTCTGCGGGCACACGCACATGCCCTACGTCCGCCTCGCCCACGGCCGGCTCGTGGTCAACCCCGGCAGCGTCGCGATGCCCTACGGCCGCCCGGGCGCGCATTGGGCACTGCTCGGACCCGGAGTGGAACCGCGCACCACCCACTTCGACATCCCGGCCGCCGTCACCGCGATCACCCGCGACTCCACCTGCCCCGAAGCCGCCGACTGGGCCGACTACTTCCTCAACGTCCGCGCCACCGACGCCGAAGCCCTCGACGCGTTCGCCCCCCGAGACGGCCGACCCCCCGACCAGCAGCAGGAGGCACCGTGAGCGAGCACATCTGCGACATCGACGCACTGGCCGAGGACGCCGCCCGGGCCGCCGCGCTGCTGGACCGGCCGATCCTGTTGGGCATCGACGGCCCGGGGGCGTCCGGCAAGAGCACGCTCGCCGCCCTGTTGTCCCGGCGGCTGGAGGCCGCCGCCGTGATCCACGTCGACGACTTCCACCTCCCCTCCGCGGACCGCCCCCGCGACTTCGGCGCGATCGCGGCCGACGTCGACCTCGCCCGACTCGAAACGCAGGTGCTGCGACCGGCGGCCACCGGGGGCACCGTCCGCTACCGCCGCTACGACGGTGACCTGGACCGCCTCGCGGAGTGGACCGAACTCCCGCCCGGCACCCCGCTGATCGTGGAGGGCGTCCACGCACTCCACCTGCGGCTGCGCCACGTCTACACCTACCGGGTGTTCTGCGACGCCCGGCGCGAGGTGCGGCTGAGCCGAGGCCTGGCACGGGACGGGGAGGCGGCCCGCCACCTGTGGGAGGACGACTGGATGCCGGCGGAGGACCGCTACCTGGAGACGCACCGACCGCACCTGCGGGCCGATGTCGTACTGACCAGCCCGGTCCGCACGGAGGGAGTCGCCGCGCCCGCGTACGCGGTGGTGGCCCGCTGACCTCCGATCGCCCCCGGCCGCCCGGGCCCGGGCGGCCGGCGGATCAGGCGGATCGGGCCGGCTCCGCCGGTACGGCCGTCCCAAGAAGGCGTGCGGCACGGTACGGAGAGGTGTCCAGCTCCGCCAGCACCGCAGGCGCGGCGATGTTGGGCAGGACCAGATCGAAGAGGTTGGAGATCTCCCTGGAGAGATCGCCGTCGGGGATGCCCTCGGTGATCAGCAGCACTCCGGTCCACGCCCCGACGAGCAGTCGCGAGACCTCGGACGGCACGACGTGCGCGAGCAACTCGCCCCGCATAGAGGCCTCTTCGAGCAGTCCCTCGCCCACGGAGATCCAGTCAGGCCACCGGGTGCCGAACAGAGCGCGGGCCTTGGCGTCCACCGACAGTCGCACCGAGGCACTCAGCACAGGTTCCTTGGGCAGCCGATGGGCCAGGAGCAACCCCAGGTCCACCCACTCCTGGAGCTTGTGGACCTGCGGGGTCGAACCCTCCCGGGTCACGGCCTCGTCGAGGACCGCCCGCGCCAGCTCCTCCTTCGAGGTGAAGTGGAAATACAGTCCGCCGCGGGTGAGCGGGATGCGATCGATGAGGCCGCCGATCGTCGTCGCGTCGTATCCGAGTTCGTTGAACATCTCGGCCGCCGCCTCGACGATGATCCTGCGCGTCTGGATCGCGCGCTCCTGCCTGGCCACTTGACGCCTCCTGATTGCACGGCTCGTCGGCGTCCGCAGGGCCCCGGCCGCCACCCGCACGGAAACCGACCGAGTGTCCGGTACAGTACCAGCGCGCCGACCGTCCCTCGGACCTCCGGCTTTCCTCAACAGAGCGCTGCCGAAACGCTGTTGACCCCCCGTCCAATCGCAGCCGTCGGTCGCCGGGCGGCCCGCGCGGACGCGATCACGGGGAGGCCTTCCCGGGGGGCGCTTCCCGGCCGGCCTCGGGTCGCAGGAACGCGCGCCGGGTGTGCCTGAGCAGTTCGCGGGCCGCGGGGCCGTGCGGGGTCCTCCAGACCAGCGACAGCAGGGCGGGCGACGTGACGTCGTCGATCGTGCGCGCGGTGAGCCGGTCACCGTGGCCGGCGGCCATCGACTCGCTGAGGATGGCGACACCGAGCCCGCGGACGGCGAGGTCGACGATGGCGTCGGCGGCCCCGGCCTGCAAGGCGATCCCGGGCCGAAGGCCCTGCGCGGCGCACGCCTGGTCGAACACCGTGCGCAGGCCGGTGCCTCGGGGCATGCACACGATCGGATGGGCGCCCAGGTCGCGCAGGGAGACCCGGTCCCGCCGGGCCAGTGGATGGTCGAAGGGCACGGCCGCCACGAGCCGCTCGCTGATGACGGTGAAGGTGTCCAGTCCGTCGTGGGTGGCGGTGGAGGTCCCGACGAGAGCCATGTCGAGGGAGCCGTCACGCACCCCGGCGATCAGTCGGTCGGAATTGTCCTCCGACAGGGAGATCTCCACTCCGGGATGCGCCCGGTGGAACGCGGCGAGGGCGTCGAACAGCGGCGTGACGGTGCAGCCGATCACCATCCCCACGGTGAGCCGCCCCCGGATCAGGTCGGTCACCTCGCCCACCGCCTGGCCGACGGCCGTCGCGGCGCGGAGCGCGGCGCGGGCGTGTTCGAGCGCGGCCCTCCCCGCGGCCGTGAGGGTGGTGGTGCGGGCCGACCGGTCGAACAACTCCGCGCCGAGCTCTCGCTCCAGTTGACGGATCTGCGCGCTGACGCCCGACTGGCTGATGTGCACCCGCTCGGCCGCCCGGGTGAAGTTCTGCTCCTCGGCGACCGCGACGAAGTATTCCAACTGCCTCAGGTCCATGACCGGCAATTCTAGTTCCCAGCAGATCCAGCTGTTGGACTACTGGCACGCCGTGAACCAGGCTGGCACGTGTCGACGCTCGACCACGCGACCGATCAACCACTCAGCCATTCGACCGATCGACCACTCACCTGATCGACCGGCGAGCACATCACACAGCGAGGAGCGAGAACGCCATGTCGAAGCACACGCCGGAGTACGAGAAGGCCATGCGGCCCGAGGACATCACCCGCCTGTTCGTCGAACGATCCAACGCCGGCGACGCGGCCGGGGTCGCCGCGCTCTACGAGCAGGACGCGGTGATGGCCTACCCGCCGGGCTCCCGCACGGTGGGCCGGGAGGCGATCCGCGCGCTGTGGGAGAAGGTGCTGGCCGGCGGCCCCCGCTTCGAACCGGAGCAGCCGCTGCCGACCCTGATCAGCGGCGACATCGCCCTCACCTCCACGCCGCCGAAGGACGGGTCGGGCGCCCGCGCGCAGGTCGTGCGCCGCCAGCCGGACGGCAGCTGGCTCCGCCTGCTCGACCAGCCCGAGTTCGTCCCCCCGACCGCCTGACCCACCCTCGGCGGGTGTCAGCGGTACCAGTCCCCGCCGGGGCCGGACAGCGTGCCGCGAAGACACGTCTCGTGATCCCGGACGAACACGTGTCGCGCTCGGGGATGCGTACGACCGCGAACCGGTCTCCGCCGCCGCCGTCCCCGAAGAACATGAGCGCGTCGAACGGCATGTAAAGCACCCGGAAGGACGTCCGTCCCGTCCGCACCGTGACGACGTCGCATGCGAGGAGCAGTTCTCGCAGCGCGGTCGGGAGCAGCTGCCCCAACGCCCCTTCCAGCCCCCACGGTTCCTCCTCGAAGTCAGGCCGTGCCCGGCAGGGAGCTGACCGGGACATGCGAAGCGTTGTAGGCTGCCGGGACCGCCCTTGACCTGCGAACGCGGGCAGGGAGCAGACCTTCCGGGAGTTGTCTCATGCTGCGCACCATGTTCAAGTCCAAGATCCACCGTGCCACCGTGACCCAGGCCGACCTGCACTACGTCGGGTCGGTCACCGTCGATGCCGACCTGTTGGACGCGGCCGACCTGCTGCCCGGGGAGCTGGTCCACATCGTGGACATCACCAACGGCGCGCGGTTGGAGACGTACGTCATCGAAGGCGAGCGCGGGTCCGGTGTCATCGGGATCAACGGCGCCGCCGCCCACCTCGTGCACCCCGGCGACCTGGTGATCCTCATCAGTTACGCGCAGGTGGAGGACGCCGAGGCCCGGGTGCTGAAGCCCCGCGTGGTGCACGTGGACGCGGACAACCGGATCATCGAGCTGGGTGCGGATCCCTCCGCGCCGGTGCCGGGAACGGACCAGGAGCGCAGCCCCCACGCGGTTGCCGTCTGACGAGGTCGGGAGTCGGGAACATGGCGGACGAGCGGACGATCGTGTTCGAGGACGACCGTGCGGCCGGGCGGCTGCTCGCCGTCGAGGAGGGGGCCGCGGTCGGCGTCATCGCCTACTTCGTCCTCGCGAGGGAACCCCAGGCCCTGGTGGCGGTCCACACGATCGTGGAACCCGGGCACGAGGGGCGCGGCATCGGGGGGCGTCTGGTGGAGACCTTCTACGCGCTCGCCGCCACGGCCGGGGTTCCCGTGGTGCCGCTCTGCCCGTACGCGGCGACTTGGGCCGACAAACACCCCGACCTGGCGCCGGCCGCCCCGACGGAGCTGATGACGGCCGCCAGGGCGCAGCTCGCCTCGGACTCCGACCTGTGGTGAGGGTGACGGACGCGCCCCTGACGCTGCTCCACACGTCCGCGGTCCACGTCCCGGTCTTCGACGCGCTGCGCGACCGGGACCACCCGGGCGCCGTCCTGCGGCACCTGGTGGTCCCGGAGTTGCTGGACCGGGCCCGCGCGCAGGGCCCCGAGGCGGTGGCGCCGGCTGTCCGGGAGCTGCTCGGCGGGTGCTCCGGCCCGGTGCTGGTCACCTGTTCGACGATCGGGGCGGTCGCGCAGGCGCAGGCCGACCTCTTGGGGCTGCCGTTGTTCCGGGTGGACCGGCCGATGGCCGCCGAGGCGGTGCGGATCGGCGACCGGATCACCGTACTGGCCTCCTTGGAGTCCACGTTCGCCCCGACCGTGGCCCTGCTGGCGGAGGAGGCCGGAACGCGGAGCGTGTCGATCCGGACGCGGCTGGTCGCCGGGGCCTGGGCCAGGTTCGAGGCGGGAGACGAAGCGGGCTCCCTCGCCCTGGTGGCCGAGGCGATCGACGCCGTCACGGACGCGGACGTCATCCTCCTCGCCCAGGGCTCGATGGCCGGCGCCGCGGCGTCCGCCACGACCCGGATCCCGGTCCTGACGGGCCCCGCCCGCGGCTTGGCCGCCGCGCTCGGGCGGTAGCCGCTCGCCGGTGCTCGGGGGGCGTACCGCCGAGGTTCCGGGGAAGGTGGGACACATGGTGCGAATCGAAGAGCAGACCCAGCCTCCGGTCCCCGGCCCCGACCCGCAGCCTCCGGTGCCGGGCCCCGATCCGACGCCGGGGCCCCGCCCCTTCCCGGACCCCGAGCCGCCCACGCCGCGGCCGGCGCCGCCCGTACCCGGGCCGGTGCCCGAGCCGGACCCGATCCCGGCGCCGCCCGGACCCGCCCCCGTTCCGCAACCCGGCCCGCTCGGGACCTGAGGCCCGCGGGCCGGTTCGCGGTGGCGGCCCGGCCCGGTCGAGACCCGCTCGACCCGGACCGGACCGCGTACGGGGTTCACCCGCGTACGGTGTTCGCCCGTCGGCCCGACGGCCGTCGGGAGGCAGCCGACACAGCCGACACCCGGGCCGCCGGCTCAGGGCCGGCGCGGCCCCGGGCCGCGTCGGCCCGTTCGCCGCGCGTCAGTCCGTGCTGACCTCGGAGCGGTCGCCGCTCCAGAGGGTGTGGAACGAGCCCTCCCGGTCGGTTCGCCGATAGGTGTGCGCCCCGAAGAAGTCGCGCTGGCCCTGGGTCAGGGCCGCGGGCAGCCGCTCCGCGCGCAGCGCGTCGTAGTACGACAGCGAGGCCGCGAACGCCGGCGCCGGGATGCCCTGGCGGACCGCCGCGACCAGCACCTCCCGCCAGTCGTCCTGCGCCGCGCCGATCTCCTGGGCGAACTCCGGGTTCGCCAGCAGGCTCGGCAGCGTGGGCTCGGCGTCGTACGCGGCGAGGATCCGGTCCAGGAACGCCGCCCGGATGATGCAGCCACCGCGCCACAGCGAGGCGACGGCCCCCAGGTCCACGTTCCAGTCGTACTCGGCGCTGCCCGCCTGGATCTGGTGGAAGCCCTGCGTGTACGAGACGATCTTCGAGGCGTACAGGGCCTGCTCGACCTGGGCCGCGAAGGCGTCGGCGGCGGCCCCCGAGAGCGCGGTGGCCGACGGACCCGCCAACTCGCGCGAGGCCTTGCGCAGGTCACCGTGGCCGGACACGGCGCGGGCGAAGACCGCCTCGGCGATCCCCGAGACCGGCACGCCCAGGTCGAGGGCGATCTGCACGGTCCAGCGGCCCGTGCCCTTCTGCTCCGCCGCGTCGGCCACGACGTCCACGAACGGGCGGCCGGTCTCGGCGTCCGTGTGCGCGAGGACCTCGGCCGTGATCTCGATCAGGTACGAGTCCAACCGGCCCTTGTTCCACGTCCGGAAGGTCTCCGCGATCTTCGCGGGGGAGTAGCCGGCGACCTCGCGCAGCAGGTGATAGGCCTCCGCGATGAGCTGCATGTCGGCGTACTCGATGCCGTTGTGCACCATCTTCACGAAGTGCCCGGCGCCGTCCGGACCGATGTGCGAGACGCACGGCGTGCCGTCGGCGGCCTTGGCCGCGATCTTCTCCAGCAACGGCCCGAGCGAGGTGTACGACTCGGCCGGCCCGCCGGGCATGATGCTCGGCCCGAGCAACGCGCCCTCCTCGCCGCCCGAGATGCCGGCGCCCACGAAGTGGATCCCCTGTTCGCGCAGCTCGCGCTCGCGCCGGCGGGTGTCCTCGAAGTGGGCGTTGCCACCGTCGATGATCACGTCGCCCTCCTCCAGGAGTTCGGCGAACTCGCGGATCACGGCGTCGGTCGGCTCGCCGGCCTTCACCATGACGATCAGACGGCGGGGTCGTTCCAGCGCGTCGACGAACTCCTTCGCGGACTCGGCCGCCACGAAGGAACCCTCGTGGCCGAACTCCTCCACCAGGGCATGGGTCTTCGCGGCCGTGCGGTTGTGGACGGCGACGGTGAATCCGTTGCGGGCGAAGTTCCGGGCCAGGTTGCTGCCCATCACCGCGAGCCCGGTGACACCGATCTGGGCGGTGCTGCTGCTCATGCGTGCGCTCCTGCGTGCCTCGATGTGCGGGGACCCCCGACGCTACATCGACCGGGATGTGAGAGCTCGTCCGTTGTGCACTGATTCTCAACTTCGCCTTGAGGCAGGCCGGTTGTGCTACTTGCCGGGCGACTCGTGTCGCCGCTACCTTGTGCCCTTCCTGATGTCTTCAAGGGGGCTCCCATGGGCGTACGGGGCCGGCACCGCCGGTACCAGCCGAGCAGCATCAACCGGGCCTCGCTCGTCGTCACCGCCGGTGGCGCCGGGATCGCGCTCCCTCTCGTCGGAGCGGGGTCCGCCCATGCCGCCTCGGTGGAGACCTGGAACAAGGTCGCCACCTGCGAATCGACCAACAACTGGCAGATCAACACCGGCAACGGCTACTACGGCGGGCTCCAGTTCAGCCAGAGCACCTGGCGGGCCTTCGGCGGTACCGCCTACGCCCCCCGCGCCGACCTGGCCACCAAGGCCCAGCAGATCGCGGTCGCGGAGAAGGTCCTCAAGGGGCAGGGGCCGCAGGCCTGGCCCTCGTGCGGACCGGCCGCCGGACTCAGCCGCAGCGGCCCGGCGCCCGCCGTCACCCCGCACGCGCAGTCCGCGAAGCCCCAGCCGGCCAAGGCCCGGACCCCCGCGCCCCAGCCCACGAAGGTGCAGGTCACGGCCAAACTCCCGCAGGAGGGGGCCGCGACGCCGAAGACCGCGCCGCGTCCGACCGGCACGTCCGTGCTCCCGAACCCGTACGTCGTCGCCCCCGGTGACTCCCTGTCGGCCATCGCCACCGAACAGCGCGTCGAGGGCGGCTGGCAGGCGCTGTACGAGACCAACCGGGCCACCGTCGGCGCCGACCCGAACCTGATCCTGCCCGGTCAGCGCCTCACCCTGCGGATCACGGCCGCCCCGCCGGCGCAGAACCCGCAGAAGCCGCCGCGCACCGCGAGGCCGGTCAAGCCGGTGGCGCCGGCCGCACCGAAGCCCGAGCAGAGCAAGCCCGCCGCGAAGCCGAAGCCCAAGCCCACGCCGGAGCAGAGCAAGCCCCCGGAGAGGGCGAAGCCGAAGACCGAGGCGGCCTCAGCGAAGCAACAGACGTCCTCGGGGGGCTTCTTCGCGCCCGTCGACGCCGGACTCGGCACCGCCTACCGCGTCTCGGGTTCCTCCTGGTCCAGCGGCTACCACACGGGCGTCGACTTCCCGGTGCCGACCGGCACCAGCGTCAAGGCGGTCGGATCCGGCACCGTGGTCTCGGCCGGCTGGTCCGGCGCCTACGGGTACGAGGTCGTCATCCGGCACGCCGACGGCCGGTACTCCCAGTACGCCCACCTGTCCGCGCTCGGGGTCAGGGGCGGACAGCAGGTCTCCGGCGGCCAGCGGATCGGCCGTTCCGGCTCGACCGGCAACAGCAGCGGCCCCCACCTGCACTTCGAGATGCGCAGCGGGCCCGGCTACGGCTCCGACATCGATCCGCTGAGGTACCTCCGCGGACACGGCGTCAGGGTCTGATCCGCGCACGTGCGGCGGCACGGCCATGAGCAGGAGAAGGCCGGCCGCCGCCACCGCGGCGCTCACCGCCGCCCCGAGCGTGCCCAGCGACCCGTGGCGGAAGCCCTCGTCGAACACCGAGATGCCGACGGCCGCCGCGACCACCGGGTTGACCACGGTCACCGTCGCCAGCGGCGCGGTCAGTCCCGCCCCCCGGTACGCGGCCTGGGACAGCAGCAGCCCGCCGGCCGCCAGCGCGGCGATCGCAGCCAGGTCGGGCCACATCGCGGTCGGCGCGTCCAGGGAGAAGCCCTCCGCCACCGACTTCGTGAACACCGAGGCCATGCCGAAGGCCGTGCCGGCCGCCGCGGCCAGCAGCACGCTGCGCGACACCACCCGACGCGTGCGGTGCGCCGTCAGGAACAGCACGGCCACCGAGGCGCCCGCGACCACCAGCAGCAGGGTCCGTCCGCCGTGCGTCAACGCCTGCTCCGCCCGGCCCTCGCCGCCGGTCAGGGCCAACAGCCCCGCCAGGCCGACCGTGGCCAGGACCGCCCCGCGCCAGGCCGCCGCGCCCGCCCGACGGCGGACGAGGACGGCCGCCATCGGGAGCGCGAAGACGATGGTCAGAGCCCCGAGCGGCTGCACCAGGCTGAGCGGTCCGTAGGCCAACGCCACCACGTGCAACAGCGCGCCGAGCGCGTTCAGCCCCACCGCGAACCACCAACCGGCCCGGCGCAGGGGCGCGTAGGACCGGTTCGGCGAGCCCGCGGCCACTTGCTCCTGGACGATGGCGCCGCCGGCATAGGCGACGGCGGAGACCAGACAGAGCAGGACGGACAGCGCGAAGGCACTCATGAATCCCACAATGCCCGACCCGGGTGCCCTATTCCTCCCCCCAGAGGAGTCTCCGGAGGGGTTCGAGTCATCCTCTCGGCATACTCCGGCGGGACTACGGAACGGTCGGACAGACGATTTCCGGCCACCCTGTCGATCAGCGGGCGAACCCATCCATACCGTGACGGGTCACGTGCGGTCCGTGAGGCGCGAGGGCACGGGTTTGGTCCCGGGCGTGTCGCCTCCGTACAGTGGCCCTTTTGGGACCTCCGCAGCAGGCGGACGCGGACGAGTGATCAAGGAACGGCAGCGGCCATGACGGTGACCGAAGACAACCACGCATACGGGCCGGGCATCGACCCCGAGCGACTGGCCCTCGTCCTCAACGTACTCGGTGAACTCGACAAGCTCGACGTCGACCACCCCGACGCCATCACCGTACGCCGCGCCACCGCCGGCCTCTACCGCACGGTCAAGCAGCGCCGCCGCCAGGACCGCCGCGCCGCCAAGACCGCCAACGACAAGGCCGTCACCGAGGCGACCGCGACCGGCTCCGCCGAGCGCATCGACGACGAGACCCAGGGCAACGCCCTGACCGCCGCCACCAAGGGGCCGATCGCCGGAATACTCCAGCGCCCGCGCTCCTGCTACATCTGCAAGACCCGCTACGTCGAGGTCGACGCCTTCTACCACCAGCTGTGCCAGGACTGCGCCGCCTTCAACCGCGCCCGCCGCGACGCCCGCACCAACCTGACCGGCCGCCGCGCCCTGCTCACCGGCGGCCGCGCCAAGATCGGCATGTACATCGCGCTGCGGCTGCTGCGCGACGGCGCGCACACCACCATCACCACCCGCTTCCCCAACGACGCGATCCGCCGCTTCAAGGCCATGCCCGACAGCTCCGAGTGGCTGCACCGCCTGAAGATCGTCGGCATCGACCTGCGCGACCCGGCCCAGGTCGTCGCGCTCGCCGACTCGGTCGCCGCCGAAGGCCCGCTCGACATCCTGATCAACAATGCCGCGCAGACCGTACGCCGCTCCCCGGGCGCCTACAGCGAGCTCGTCGCCGCCGAGGACGCCCCGCTGCCGGCCGGCGCACTGCCCGCCGCCGAGGTCATCGGCACCTTCGGCAGCGGCACCGTCGACCGCGTCGCCGCCCTGCCCACCGGCAAGGGCGAGAAGCTCAGCGCCCAGGACGTCACCGAGTTGGCGCTCGTGTCCGGGTCCGCCTCGCTGGAGCGGATCGCCGCCGGTACGGCCATCGACGCCGGTGGCCTCGTCCCGGACCTGCACGACACCAACAGCTGGATCCAGACGGTGTCCGAGGTCGACCCGATCGAGTTGCTCGAAGTGCAGCTGTGCAACTCCACCGCGCCGTTCATCCTGATCAGCAAGCTGCGGCCGGCGATGGCCGCCGCCGAGGCCGGCCGCAAGTACGTCGTCAACGTCTCCGCGATGGAGGGCGTGTTCAGCCGGGGCTACAAGGGCGCCGGCCACCCGCACACCAACATGGCGAAGGCCGCGCTGAACATGCTGACGCGGACCAGCGCGCAGGAGATGTTCCAGACGGACCGGATCCTGATGACCGCGGTGGACACCGGCTGGATCACCGACGAGCGGCCCCACCCGGACAAGGTCCGTCTGGCCGAGGAGGGCTTCCACGCCCCGCTCGACCTGGTGGACGGCGCGGCCCGGGTCTACGACCCGATCGTGCGTGGCGAGGCCGGGGACGAACTGTTCGGCGTCTTCCTCAAGGACTACGCTCCGGCCAACTGGTAGGCCCTCCGCGTACTCCGTACGGGTGAGACCGCGGCCGAGCGCTCACGTGTCCGCGCAGGACCCCGCCGGCCGCCGCGGCCGGCCCCTCCGAGGGGGCCGGCTCCGCCGGGTCCGTCACCCGGTCGGCCCATCGCGCCGACCGCCCCGTCCCGCGCCCACCTGCCCCGTTCCCCCGAGACGACCCCCGACACGGCCGCCGTGTCGGGGGTCGTCTGTCGTGCGGCTCGACCGGTGCGTCGCTACGGTCGGGAATGCCCCGCACGCCAGGCCGCGTGGCACCGGTGGGTGAACCTCAGGCGACCGACGTGCTGAAGTCGGGGCGAAAACGAGGGGTCCGGAGTGGATTTTACCGTTCCATCGAGCGGGGCCCCGCTCATATGTGTACTCTGATCCGCATGGAGGCCTCACCCGGGCCCCGCTCCACCAAGGCGCCACCGCGTCCGGAAAACCTTTATTTCCCTATCTCCGGCGCGCGATCAGCCCGCTGGGTTACGCGACACAAGGGAGTTCGCGGTGACTGAAATGACCAAGCCCGACCCATCGCTGGAGCGCACCGTCCGAGCGGTGAAGGGGAAGACCCGGTCCGACGAACTCGGAAGCCTGGAAGTGTGGGCGCGGTCCGCCCCCATCCGGCTGGCGGGTTACGAGGACGACCTGGCGGAACCGCACATCCTCCCCGGCATCGACTAGATCCACCGGCCCGCATCCATCGGCCGAGAGCCGCCGGCCCCACGGGCCCGACCCACGCCCCCGCGCCCCCCACGGCGACGGGGGCGAGGCATGCGCCCCGGCCCGACACGGGGCCGTACGACCGGAGTTCCCGTTCCGCGTACGCCCTCGGCGTCATCGCCGACAGCGATCACGGGTTCCCCGCAGGCCCCCCGCCGGGCAGGCTCAACCCATGAAACTGCTGATGCTGGGTGGTACCGAATTCGTCGGACGCGCGATCACCGAGGACGCCCTCGCCCGGGGCTGGGAGGTGACCGTCTTCCACCGCGGACACCACGCGCCCCCGCCCGGCGTCCACGCCGTGCACGGGGACCGCGCCTCCGCCGAGGGCCTGGCCGCCCTCGCCGACGGTGCGTGGGACCTCGTCGTCGACACGTGGAGCGGCGCCCCGACCGCCGTGCGCGACACCGCCCGCCTGCTGGCCGACCGCGTCGGGCGGTACGTGTACATCTCCAGCCGCTCCGTGTACGCCTACCCGGCCCCGGCGGGGCTCGACGAGGACGGCCCGCTGGTCGAGGGCTCGCCCGACGCCGATTCCACCGCCTACGCCGAGGACAAGCGCGGCGGCGAGCTGGCCGCCCTCGACGCCTTCGGCGACCGCGCGCTGCTGGTGCGCGCCGGCCTGATCATCGGCCCGTACGAGAACGTCGGCCGGCTGCCGTGGTGGCTGAACCGGGCCGCGCGCGGCGGGCCGATGGCGGCCCCCGGCCCGCGCGGGCTCCAGCTCCAGTACATCGACGTACGCGACCTCGCGGCCTGGACCCTGGACGCCGCCGAGGCCGGGCGCGGCGGCGCCTACAACCTGGTCTCCCCGGTCGGTCACGCCACGATGGGGGAGCTCCTGGAAGCGTGTCTCGCCGCCACCGGCGGGGACGCGGAACTGCGCTGGATCGACCCGGCCGCGATCGAGGAGGCGGGCGTCCAGCCGTGGACCGAGCTGCCGATCTGGCTGCCCGAGGGCGGCGGGCTGCACGCGTACATGAGCGGTGACGTGAGCAAGGCGGTGGAGGCGGGCCTCGTGTGCCGCCCCGTCGCGGAGACCGCCGTCGACACCTGGGCCTGGCTCCAATCGCTGGGCGGCGTCGTCCCGCAGCGCCCCGACCGAACGGCCAAGGGGATGTCCCCGGAGCAGGAGGCGGCCCTACTCGGGCTCTGACCAGGAGCTTTCCGTGAGGCGGGTGGGTGGCAGGTACTCGCGCAGCAAGGTGCGGTGCCACCACGCGCCCGTCTCGCGGAGCTCCCGCCAGGTCGTGAACCGGTAGCGGTAGACCCTGGCCCGCACATGGACCGGAGGGGCGTCCGGGAAGGGGTTGTGCCGCAGTAGTCGCAGTGTGTCCCGGTCCCCGGCCAGCAGGCGCTCGACGAACGGCCCGAACCAGTCCCGGGCGTAGCCGGGGGAGAGCGCCGCGAACCACATCAACCAGTCCAGGCGCAGGTGGTAGGGGGCGAACTGGCGGGGCATCCGGCCCGGCGCGCCCGGCTTGCCCCTGAACTCGTACGCGCGCCAGTCGCCGTCCTCCCGGGGCACCCGGTCCGCGCTCCCCTCCACCACCACCTCGTCCCGGACGCGGCCCACCGTGCCGAACGCCCCGTACGTGTTGACCAGGTGCAGGGAGTCGAAGGAGCGGTTCATCGCCTGGCGGCGGGAGGCCATGTTGGCCACCGGGTGCCGGCTGAGCCAGAGCACCAGCGCGCCGACCGCGCACACCAGCACCACGAACCAGATCGGCGCCCCGCGCGAGGCGGCCGCCGGGGGCGGGCCGGCGAGCCCCGTGAAGTCGATCGCCGACAGCGCGATCGTGATCGTGACCCAGTTGAGCCAGGCGAAATTGCCGGACAGGACCAACCACGCCTGGGTGGCCACGATGATCGCGGCGGCGTACGAGGCCACCGGCTGGGGAGTGAAGAGCAGCACCGGGACGACCAGCTGGGTCACGTGGTTCGCCGCGCACTCCACGCGGTGCAACGGCTTCGGCAGGTGGTGGAAGAACCAGCTCAACGGCCCGGGCATCGGCTGCGTCTCGTGGTGGTGGTAGAGGCAGGTGAGCGCGCGCCAGCAGGGGTCGCCCCGCATCTTGATCAGCCCCGCCCCGAACTCCACCCGGAAGAGGACCCACCGCAGCAGCCACAGCACGATCACCGGAGGCCCGATCCGGGCGTTGCCGAGGAAGACCGCGAGGAAGCCCACCTCCAGCAACAGCGACTCCCAGCCGAAGGCGTACCAGGTCTGGCCCACGTTCACGATCGAGAGGTACAGCGCCCACGGCACCGCCCACATGGCCATGGCCGCCCCCAGCGGCACCAGGTCCCCGACGCCGGCGGCCAGCGCGGCCGCGAACGCCGCCCCGGTCCACGCGCACCCCGCGAACAGGCGGTCGGAGTAGCGCAGTTGGAACAGGCTCGGGGCGCGCCGGAAGGGCACGTACCGCACGTGGCGCGGCACGGGCAGCATGCCGTGCGTCCCGATCAGCGCGCGGAACTGAAGGGCCGCCCCGACGAAGGCGAAGAGGTACACGCCGGCCAGGGCCCGCTGGAAGACCAGCCGGCCCAGCCAGTAGTCGGGCGCCGTGAACCACTCCATCGTCTCCAGTATCCGGCGCCGGGGCCGACCGCGCCCGGCCCCGCCAGGGCGTGAGCGCGGTTCCGGCCGCGATCCCGCCCTGAACGCGTTCAAGATGCGGCGCCGGGAGAGATGCGGCAGACAAGGAGGAGCAACCGGGGCGAAAGGGAGAAACACGTGAGCGACGGGCCCGACGTGCACACACCGACACACCGTCAGACACCACGCCGTCAGAAGCCACATCGTCACGCACCGGCCCGAGCGCCCCTCTTCGCGCTCTTCGGCCTGCTCGGGCTGCTCGCCACGGCCTGCGGCACGACCGAGGAACCCCGCGCCGCGGCCGCCGGCCCCGAGAGCCAGGAAGTCCACCTCCAGCCCGTCGGCACGGCCGGACCCGACCCGTTCACCAACTCCTCCGCCACCTCCGAATCCGCCCCCGTCCAGCCGCCGCTCCCGAACGCCTCCGGCCAGGGCATCCGCACCGTCAACGCCGCCACCCCGGGCCTGTACGGCGGAACACAGCGGCTCGGCAGCTGCGACGTGGAACAACAGGTCGGCTACCTCACCAGCGACGACGCCAAGGCCGCCGCCTTCGCCCGGGCCTCGGGCATCGAACAGTCCGCTCTCCCCGACCACCTGCGCGGCCTGACCCCGGTGGTGCTGCGCGCCGACGTCCGCGTCACCAGCCACGGCCTGCGCGACGGCCGCGAGAAGAGCTTCCAGTCCGTGCTCCAGGCCGGGACGGCCGTCCTCGTGGACAACCACGGCATGCCCCGCGTGCGCTGCGCCTGCGGCAACCCCCTGGGCGCGCCGCGCGCCCCCAAGGGGAGCCCGGTCCTCAAGGGCGACGCGTGGAACGGCTACCAGACGAACCAGGTCATCGTCATCGAACCCACCGCCCAGGTGCTGGGCAGGCTCACCATCGTCAACATCGCCGACAACACCTGGATCGAGCGGACGAGCGGCGACGACGGGGCCCAGGACAGGACCCCGCAGCCGGCGCCCCCGTACGACCCGTCCGACGGCATCCCGGACGGCCCCGCCCCCTCCACCGAGCCGTCCCCCGGCGAGTCGGCGCCCTCCGGCCCGCCCTCCGACGGTCCCTCCGGCCCGCCGTCGAACCCTCCCGGCGGCCTGCCCCAAGGCGACCCGAGCGGGCCGCCGAGGGAGGCCCCGTCCGGCCCGCCGGCCCGGGTGCCCTCCGAGGTTCCTTCCGACGTCCCGTCCGATGTCCCGCCCGGCCCGCCCTCGGACGTCCCCCCGGACCTCTCCACGGAGCCGATGCCCGTCGACCCGGGGCCGCCGAACGGTGACCCGGGGTTGCCGAACGATGACCCGGGGATGCCGAACGGGCCGGACGGACTGCCGGAGCAGGTGGATCCGTACGACCCCGGTACCGTCCCCGACCCCCCGACGCAGCCCTCCGACGCGGGCGGCCAACTGGAGAGCGCCTGACCCGCCGGTGTGTCATGGTGGATCGGTGCCGACCACCGTATCGCTGCCGGACGACTGGCCCGCACACCCGGACCGGTCGCTCTCGCTGAACCGCATGGGCAGTTTCGACTGGGACCTGGTCACGGGCCTCATGCATCTGGACGCAGCGGCCCTCGACGTCTTCGACACGGACCCCGCCACCTACGACGGCCGTCCCGCGTCCTTGTCGCCGCGCGTTCCGGCCGCCGAGGCGACCCGGCTCGACGCCCTCGTCTCCAGCGCCCTCAAGAGCGGGGTGGACAGCTACGGCGCCTACTTCCGCATCCGCGGCCGCGACGGCCGACTGCGCTGGACGCACACCCAGGGCCGGGTCATGCGCGGCACGGACGGACGGCCGCACCGGATCATCGGCATCGTCCGGGACGCGACCGAGGAGCTCAGCCACTCGGCGGAGCGCCTCGGTCTGGACGAGGAACGCCGCCGCCAGACCTCCGTCGTCGAGAGCACCACCGCCGCGCTCGCCCACGCGCGCACCGTTCGGGACGTCATCGACGTCATCGGCGATGCCCACGGCCTGGAACGGCTCGGCTCGATGGGCATGGTGATGGGCCTCGTCGAGGCCGGCCGCATCCACCTGGTGGCCGAAGGGCCCGTGGGAAGTTTCCTGCCGGGCACCCGCTACACCCGCATCGACGAGGCGTACCCGATGAGCGAGGTCGTCCGCTCGCTCGAACCGCGCTTCCTCGACTCGGCCGAGGAGTTCGCCGAGGGCTACCCGGAGCTCTGGGCCAAGATCTCGTACATGGACATCTCGGCCGCCGCGTACCTGCCGCTGATCGCCCAGGCCCGCCCGATCGGCGCCATCGGACTGCTCTACCAGGACAAGGACGGCTTCACCCAGGACGAACGGAACCTGCTCGTCGCCCTCGGCAGCAGCATCGCGCAGAGCCTCCAGCGGGCCATGCTCCTGGAACAGGAACACGACCTGGCGGAGGGCCTCCAGCAGGCGATGCTGCCGCGCCGCATCCCCTCCGTCCCCGGCGTGGACATCGAGGTCCGCTACCGCTCCGCCCGCATGGGCCAGGACATCGGCGGCGACTGGTACGACGTCATCCCGCTGCCGGGCGGCAAGGTGGGCGCGGTCATCGGGGACGTACAAGGCCACGACACGCACGCCGCGGCGGTCATGGGGCAACTGCGGATCGTGCTGCGCGCGTACGCGGCCGAGGGACACTCGCCGGCCACGGTGATGGCCCGGGCGTCCGTCTTCCTCCACGAACTGGACACCGACCGGTTCGCCACCTGTCTGTACGTCGAGGCCGACCTGGCCACGGGCGTGCTCCAACTGGTCCGGGCCGGCCACATCGACCCCCTGCTGCGCACCCGGGACGGGGACTGCCGGCGGCTGCCGGTGGAGGGCGGGATGCCGCTCGGGCTGTCGGCGGAGTTCGGCAGGCTGGAGTACGCCGTCACGACGGTGGAACTCGACCCCGGGGAAACGCTTCTGCTCTGCACGGACGGGCTCGTCGAACAACCCGGAGCCGACCTCGACGACGGCATCGGCCTCCTCACCACCCTGGTCCGCAACGGGCCGGCCGACCTGGCGGAACTGGCCGACCGGCTCTGCGAGATCGTCGACGACCGGGGCGGCGACGACGACATGGCCCTGCTGTTGCTGCGCCGCGAGCCGAACGAGGCCCCGCAGGTCGGCGGCCGCCTCCAGCAGCACGTGGCCCCCGGCGATCCCGAGGCGCTGGTCGCCGCCCGCCACATGATCGGCGCGGCGGTGCGTGCCTGGGGGGCCAGGGGCCGGTCCGACGAGATCGAACTGGTCGCGGACGAGCTCATCGTCAACGCCCTGATGCACACGGACGGCCCGGCCATCGTGACGCTGCGGATCCTCGCCGGTTCGCAACGACGCCTGCGGGTGGAGGTCGAGGACCGCTCCAGCGCGCTGCCGAGGCGTCGGGAAGCGGGCGACTCGGGGGTGTCGGGTCGGGGCCTGATGCTGGTGGACCGGCTGGCGGACGTGTGGGGTGTGGAGCCGCGCGGGAGCGGCAAGTGCGTGTGGTGCGAGTTCGTCATGGGATAGGTCGTCCCTTTCGGATCCCGCCGGGCCGGCGGTGGCGCGGGGCCGTGCCGAGTCGCGCGGGCGGAGAGCCGGCGGCAGGCTGGGAGGATGCCTGAACTGCCCGAGGTCGAGGCTCTGCGGGAGTTCCTCGACGAGCACCTCACCGGACGGGTCGTCGAACGCGTCCTGCCGCTCGCCGTCAGCGTGCTCAAGACGTACGACCCGCCGCTCACCGCACTCGAAGGGGGCCTGGTCGGGTCCACCGCGCGGTACGGCAAATTCCTCGCCCTGCGCGTCGGCGAACTCCACCTCGTCACCCACCTGGCCCGGGCCGGCTGGCTGCGCTGGCAGGACGCCATGCCCGAGCAGCCGCCGCGCCCCGGCAAAGGCCCGCTCGCGCTGCGTCTCGTACTGGAGGGCGGCGGCGGCTTCGACCTCACGGAGGCGGGCACGCAGAAGCGGCTCGCGGTGTACGTGGTCCGCGACCCGCAGGAGGTTCCCGGCATCGCCCGCCTCGGGCCGGACCCGCTGGCCGAGGACTTCGACCGGGACGCCTTCGCCGCCCTGCTGGCGGGGGAGCGGCGCCAGATCAAGGGGGTGCTGCGCGACCAGGGCGTCATCGCCGGCATCGGAAACGCGTACAGCGACGAGATCCTGCACGCGGCCCGCGTCTCGCCGTTCAAACTGGCCGCCTCCTTCGACGAGGCACAGGTGACGTCCCTGTACGAGGCCGTCCAGACCACCTTGCGCGAGGCGGTCACCCGGGCCCACGGGGTGGCCGCCGGGCGGCTGAAGGCCGAGAAGAAGAGCGGCCTGCGCGTGCACGGCCGGACCGGGGAGCCCTGTCCGGTGTGCGGGGACACGGTCCGCTCGGTGTCCTTCGCCGACTCCTCGCTCCAGTACTGCCCCACCTGCCAGACGGGCGGCAAACCGCTCGCGGACCGGAGGCTGTCCCGGCTCCTGAAATAGCCTCCTCCGCCGCGACCCGCCCCCTCCCACCGCGATCGGCCGCGTAGAATCCGCGACCATGGCCGAGCAGCAGCAGCAGCCGCCCCGGCGGGAGACCGTCACGGGGGTTGCGCGTGGCGCCCGCCGCAGACCGCCGCACACGCCGGCCCGCTCGGAGATCTCGGAGCAGACCACCCTCGGCGCCACCTACGTGCGCGCCCTGATGCGCAGTCAACTACGGGCCGGGTTGGGCGCGCTGGCCGCCCTCGTGCTGCTGGTGGCGACGCTGCCGCTGCTGTTCCTGCTGCCGCGCGCGGGCTCGGGCCCGCTGGTCTGGGTGGTGCTGGGCCTGCTGGTGTACCCGGTGATGTGGCTGATCGCCCGGTGGTACGTGACGCGGGCCGAACGCAACGAGGCCGACTTCACCGGGCTGGTCACGGACCCCGCGGAGGCCCCGGGGCCGCGCCGCCCGCAGTAGCCGCCGCGCCGGCAGCAGCGGTACCCGCGGCTCACCGTCCCCGCCGCCCGTCCCCGGCGTGCTTCAGAACAGGTGCATCGCCAAGTTGCCCAGTGGCAACCCCAGTTGCCAGGCGGGTGTCCAGATGCGGGCGTTCTCGTCCAGCCCCGGGTGGATCTCCTCGGGCTCGTGCCGGTCGGGTTCGAGGTTGGTGGCGAACAGCTCGGTGTGGTCCAGCCACCGCCAGGCGGCGCGGGCCAGTTCCAGGTCGGCGTTCCCGCCGTCGTCGTGCGTCCGGGCCTCCTCGTCGAGTTGGAGGAACCGGGTCCGCACCCAGTCGCGCCACGGATGTCCGTACGCCGTCAGTGACATCCACTCTTCGAGTTGGGACACCACACGGATCCCGGAGAGCTCACCGGCGGCGTCCGAGAGGTAGATGGTCAGCGCGAGCGTGTCGCGTCCCGCGCGGAACTCCTGCGTGCCGGCCGGGATCAGCCGGCCGGTGCGCAGCAACTCGTCCGCGATGTACTCCGCGTAGAGCCATGCCATGGGCACCGCCAGGCCACCACCACTGGTGCCGTTCAAACCCTCGGGCTGCACCGTTCCACCCTCTCCCGCGTGTCGAGCGTCCCGTCGTCAGCCCTGAGCCTTCACCGAGCGACTCGCGGAGCGGGGGATGTTTACTCAACTTGAACGCTCTGATGCCGATTTCGATGCGCTTCATGTCCGATCCGTGCGCATTCGAGACATTCGTTGAGCGGTTCGTCGACAGCCCCGCACCCGGCCGGGGTCGTTCAGGCGCCGAGTCCGTACCCCTGGAGCCCCTTCCGCAGGGCGCGCAGGGCGTAGTACGTGCGGGATTTGACGGTGCCGGCCGGAATCCCGAGTTCCGCCGCGGCCTCGGCCACCGACCGGTCCTGGAAGTAGACCTGCATCAAGACCTCGCGGTGCTCCGGCCCCAGGCTGCCGACCGCGCGCCGCACGTCGATCGCCGTGACCGAGCCGGCCACCGCGTCCACGGGAACCGGCGCCTGCTCCAGGCCGTCCGGTTCCACCTCCTGCGGTCGGGACAGCCTGGCGCGGCGGGCGTCGATCGCCAGGCGCCGGGCGACGGTGAAGAGCCAGGGCCGCATCGAGTCGTGGCTGCTCGCCAGCACCTCGGGGTGCTGCCAGACCCGTACGAGGGTCTCCTGTACGAGATCCTCGGCGCGCTGCGCGTCCCCCGCCGTGAGGCCGAGCAGGAAACCGAACAGCGCCCGCCCGTGATCGCGCTGGAGTTCGGCCAGCGCCTCGGGATCCGTGCGACGGAGGGTGGGGGAGGGTGGCACGAGTGGCTCCTTCCGAGGTTCGCCGGCGTCCGCTGGGGAGCCCGCTCGGTCCGACACACTCACCCTGACCTGCGCGGAGCCGCCCCGGAACCGTCCGGCGTCGCCGTTGCGCCCAAGGACCCGGGTCGTCCGGTGGGCGGCCGCACCGGGCGGTGAACGGTCGAACGGCGCGGCGAACGGCCATCAGGGTGAGCCGGTGCCCGGCGGGCGGCGCCGCTCCTTGACATGGGACGGCTTCTTCTATGGATTCAGATCATCGGATAGTCCTACTAATGAGAGTTGGGGCAGATGACCTCGCGCACCCGCCGGGCCCTCGCGCTGCTGTCCGCGGTCCTGCTGTCCGCCGCCGTCGCGGGCTGCTCCACCTCCGAGCGCTCCGCCCCCGCCCGACTCGCGCCTCCCCAGACCCCGCCGCCCTCCAAGGCCGCGGGCGCTCCCGCCGCGGCGACCGGAACCGCGGCGAGGGGTTTTACCCTGGTGGCAACCGGCGACGTACTGCCCCACACCTCCGTCATCCGGCAGGGCGCGGTGGACGCGGGCGGCGACGGACACGATTTCAAGCCGTTGTTCGCGGGAGTCAAACCGGTCGTCTCGGGCGCCGACCTGGCCCTCTGCCACATGGAGACGATCTACGGCGAGGAGGGCGGACCCTTCAGCGGCTACCCCGCCTTCAAGTCGCCCCCCGAGATCGCCGACGCGCTGAAGGACGCGGGCTACGACGGCTGCTCCACCGCGTCGAACCACACCCTGGACGACGGGGAGGACGGGCTGGAGCGCACCCTCGACCGCTTCGACAAGGTCGGTCTGGGACACGCCGGATCGGCCCGCACGGCCGCCGAGGCCGCCAGGACCAGGCTGTACACGGCCGGCACCGCCAAGGTCGCCCATCTGGCGTACACCTTCGACACCAACGGCTACCCGATGCCCGAGGGAAAGCCGTGGGCGGTCAACCTGCTCGACTCCAAGAAGATCGTCGCGGACGCGCGGGCGGCCCGGAAGGCCGGCGCGGACGTGGTGCTGGTCAGCACGCACTGGGGCACGGAATGGCAGACCGAGCCGGACGAGAGGCAACTGTCCCTGGGCAAGGAGCTCACGGCCTCACAGACGGCCGGTCGGCCGGACGTCGACCTGGTCCTCGGCACCCACGCACACATCCCGCAGGCGTACGAGAAGGTCAACGGGACCTGGGTCGTCTACGGCATGGGCGATCAGGTGGCGGGCGAGATGTTCAACCACGAGGGAGACCGCGACCTGCGCGGCAGCTACAGCTCCATCGGTCGCTTCACCTTCGCCCCGCCGGCGGCGCCCGGACAGCGCTGGCAGGTCACGAAGGCCGAGTTCATCCCGCAGCTGATGGACAACGACGAGGGCAGGGTCGTCAACCTCGTCGACGCCCTGGCCGGGCAGTCGGACCGGGACGACCACCGCACCGCGCACGAGGCCATCACCGAGGCCGTCCTCAGCCGAGGCGCCGCCAAGGACGGCCTGAAAGCGGTGACGCAACAGAGCCGGTGACGCGGCAGACCTGGTCACGTGGCAGACCTGGTCACGTGGCAGACCCGGTCACGTGGCAGACCCGGTCACGTGGCAACCTGGCCGGCCCGGGGAAGCCGGCGCCGGGCAGGGGTCGGTGGAGCGGTCGGCCTACGGCACGACGGTGACCGGCCAGCGGCCCGCCTTGACCAGCCGGACCGCCACCGAGCCGACGATCCGGTGACCGGCCTGCTCGGAGGCGCCGACCACCACGGCGTCCGCCTTCAGTTCCCCCGCCGCGCTGACCAGGCCCGCGTACGGGTCCCCGCGGAAGGTGTGGAACTGCCAGCGCACCTCGAAGATGCCCTTGAGCCGCTCCGCCGACGCGCGGATCTCCGCGACGATGCCCTCGGCGATCTCCCCGGTCGCGTCCGCCACCGGGGCGCCCAACGAGGCACCCGCCTGCATCACCGGCTGGACGTACACCAACGCCAGCAGCGCGTTCTGCCGCCGGGCCAGCCCCGCCGCGTAGGCCGCCGCCCGCAGTGAGGACTCCGACCCGTCGACCCCGGCCAGGATCACCTTCGGGCCGTCCGTACCGCGCTCGAATCCCGTGTTCACGTGCTCTGTCACGCCTTCGAGGCTATCCGCCTCGCCGCGCGCACCGGCACGGGCCTCCCTACAGTGCGAACCATGAGTGCCACCGTGGAGGAGCCGCGCGGAACCCGGAACCGCTTCCTCAACCGGGTCCCCGACGCGTTCGGAGCGTTCTTCGGCGCGCTGGGCCTGTTCTGCGCCCTGCTGGCGCTCGCCCCGACGCTGCGCAGACTCCTGCGGCACGTCGTGCGCTTCCTCGACGCGTTCGTGGTGCCCGTCAGCGAGAACCTCGCCTACGCCGTCTTCCTCTTCCTGCTGGCCGCCGCCCTCGGCCTGCGCAAGCGGGTCGCGTGGTGGATCGTCGTCACCTATCTGGCCCTGCTCATCGTGGTCGACGTCTTGATCATCGCGGACGAGGACTACTGGGTCGGCGGCATCTCGATGGGCATCTCCGTCGCGGCCCTCGTCGTCCTGATCGCCGCCCGCCACGAGTTCTACGCCGCCTCCCGCCCCGGCGCCCTGTGGCGGGCGCTCCTCGTGCTGGGCCTCGGGCTGCTCGCCGCCGTCCTCCTCGGCTGGGGCCTGGTCGCCCTCTTCCCCGGCACCCTGCCCAGGGGACAATGGCTCGACTGGGCCGCCAAGCAGGTGTTCGGCGGACTCTTCTCCGCCCGCCAGTTCGACGGCCGCCCGCCCCGCCCCCTCTACTTCCTGCTCGGCCTGTTCGGCGCCCTCGCCCTGCTGAACGCCGCCGCCACCCTCTTCCGTTCCCAGCGACTGACCGCCGCCCTCCACGGGGACGAGGAGTCCCGCATCCGCGCCCTCCTCGGCGCGTACGGACGGGGCGACTCCCTCGGCTACTTCGCCACCCGCCGGGACAAGGCCGTCGTGTTCGCCCCCAGCGGGAAGGCCGCCGTCACCTACCGCGTGGAGGCGGGCGTCTGCCTCGCGAGCGGCGATCCGGTGGGCGACCCCGCCGCTTGGACCCCGGCCATCAACGCCTGGCTGGCGGTCGCCGGCCGCTACGGCTGGACGCCCGCCGTCATGGGCGCCTCCGAGGACGGGGCGACCGCGTACGCCCGCTCCGGGCTCGGCGCCCTGCAACTCGGCGACGAGGCCATCCTGCACGTGGCCCACTTCGACCTCGACGGCCGCGACATGCGCGTCACCCGGCAGGCCGTCAACCGGGTCCGGCGCACGGGCGCCACCACGGTCATCCGCCGCCACTCCGCCCTCTCCGAGGACGAGATGCAGATGATCGTCGACCGGGCCGACACGTGGCGCGACACCGAGACCGAACGCGGCTTCTCGATGGCCCTGGACCGGCTCGGCGACGCCGCGGACGGGGACTGCCTGCTGGTCGAGGCCTTCGACGACAAGGGCGAGCTGATCGCGCTGCTGTCCTTCGTCCCCTGGGGCAGGGACGGCATCTCCCTCGACCTGATGCGCCGCGACCGCTCCGCGCCCAACGGGGTCATGGAGTTCATGGTCGCCCAACTGTGCGCCGCCGCGCCCGGTCTGGGAGTACGCCGCATCTCCCTCAACTTCGCCGTCTTCCGGTCCGCCTTCGAGGAGGGCGGCCGGATCGGCGCCGGCCCGATCCTGCGGCTGTGGCGCAGACTGCTGCTGTTCTTCTCCCGCTGGTGGCAGCTGGAGGCCCTGTACCGGTCGAACGTCAAGTACGGCCCCGAGTGGTACCCCCGGTTCCTCTGCTACCAGGACGCCGGCTCGCTCGCCCGGGTCAGCCTCGCCTCCGGCATCGCCGAAGGGTTCGTCTCCGTACCGCGCATGCGCACCCTGTGGGGCAACGGCCACCCCAAGGGCCTCACCGCCCCCGCCACCACCGCAGGCCTGCCCTCCATCGACTCCCTCGGACTGGAATCCGCGGGGGAGCCGGGCCGGGGCGCCCCGGTCGAACGGCTGCCCGAGCAGGTGCGCGTCCGCCACGCCAAACTGGAACGGATCCGGGCCGCCGGCACCGACCCCTACCCGGTCGGCGTCCGACAGCGCACCCACACCGTCGCGCAACTGAAGGCCGCCCACCCCGGCTACCCGCCCGGAGCCCGCACCGGTGAGGAGGTCACCCTCGCCGGGCGCCTCATGGTCGTACGGGACCTCGGCGGCGTGGTCTTCGCCGTGCTGCGCGACTGGACCGGCGACACCCAGGTGATGTTCACGCGGGACGAGGCCGGAGCGGAGGTACTGGACTCCTTCACCACCCAGGTCGACTTCGGCGACCAGGTCCTGGTCTCCGGGGAGGTCGGCACGAGCAGGACGGGCGAGCTCTCCGTCGTGGTCACCTCCTGGCAACTCACCGGCAAGTGCCTGCGCCCCCTCCCCGACAAGCGCAAGGGTCTCGCCGACCCCGAGGCGCGCGTGCGCCGCCGCTACCTCGACCTGATCTGCGGCCCGGACGCCCGGGACGTCGTCCGCGCCCGCTCCAGCGCGGTCCAGGCGCTGCGCCAAGGGCTGCTCGACCGCGGTTACCTGGAGGTCGAGACCCCGATGCTCCAGCAGATCCACGGCGGCGCGAACGCCCGACCGTTCCGCACCCACATCAACGCCTACGACCTCGACCTGTACCTGCGCATCGCACCCGAGCTGTACCTGAAGCGGCTCTGCGTCGGCGGCATGGAGAAGGTCTTCGAAATGGGCCGCACCTTCCGCAACGAGGGCGTCTCCTACAAGCACAACCCCGAGTTCACGATGCTGGAGGCGTACCAGGCGTTCGCGGACTACGACGTGATGCTCGACCTCACCCGCGAACTCATCCAGGGCGCCGCCACCGCCGCCTACGGCTCGCCCATCGCCCACAAGGCGGACGCCGACGGCAAGCTCGTCGTCCACGACATCTCCGGGACCTGGCCGGTCAAGACCATGTACGGGGCGATCAGCGAGGCCCTCGGCGAAGAGGTCGACGCCGACACCGAGGAACACGTGCTGCGCGGACTGTGCGACCGGGCGTCGGTCCCGCACACCCCCGAGAACACCCGCGGCGACGTGGTGCTGGAGATGTACGAGAGGCTGGTGGAGGAGCGGACCAAGCTGCCCACCTTCTACAAGGACATCCCCACCGACGTCTCCCCGCTGACCCGGCAGCACCGCAGGGACCCGAGGCTCGCCGAGCGCTGGGACCTGGTGGCCTTCGGCACCGAACTGGGCACCGCCTACTCGGAACTCACCGACCCCGTGGAACAGCGGCGCCGACTCACCGCGCAGTCGCTGCTGGCGGCGGGCGGCGACCCGGAGGCGATGGAACTCGACAACGACTTCCTGGACGCCCTGGAGTATGCGATGCCGCCGACGGGGGGCCTGGGCATCGGGGTCGACCGACTCGTCATGTTCCTCACGGGTCTGACGATCCGCGAAACGCTTCCGTTCCCGCTGGTGCGCCGCGGCTGACCCGTCCGTCGCCGGCTGGTCCGTGCGGGTGAGGGGCAGAAGGTGCTCCCGCGCCTCTCGACATCTTCGGCGATGTCGTTGATACGTAGTAAGAATGAAAAATGACGAGCCGACAGTAGGGCGACGCGTGCTCCTGCGCACCGCCGTCTTCCTCGGAGTCGCCGCCGCCTCCGGCCTGCTGACCGGGGGCGAGACCGACACGCGGGTCCCCGGCGCCGCCGGCCCGGCCCCGGCCGCCGGACCCGGACCCGCCGGCGGCCCGCCCGCCCGCCTGCCCCAGGGCCCGCCCCCCACCTCGTACCGGCTGGCCCCCATGACCTCCGAGTCACCCGTGCGCCCGGTCGCCGCGAAGCCCGCCGTCCGGACCCGCCCCATCGAGGGACTGCCGGCCGACCCCGGCACCGCCGGCGCCATGGTGCTCACGTTCGACGACGGCCCCGACCCCCGCTACACCCCCGGGATCCTGGACACCCTCGCCCGGTACCACGTCCGCGCCATGTTCTTCGTCTGCGGGGAGATGGCCACCGACAACCGCGACCTGCTGCGCCGCATGGTCGCCGAAGGGCACGTCATCGGCAACCACACCTGGACCCACCCGCTCATCCCGCAACTCACCAGACCCGCCCTCGCCTCCGAGATCGGACGCACCAGCGACGTCGTACAACAGGCGGTGGGGGAGGCGCCCAAGTGGTTCCGGGCCCCGTACGGGGCGTGGAACCGGGCCGCCTTCGAGATCGGCGCCGAACTGGGCATGGAACCGCTGGCCTGGACCGTGGACTCCCTGGACTGGACGGAGCCCGGCACCACGACCATCGTCTCCCGCGTCCTCAAGGGAGCCGGGTCGGGGGTGATCGTGCTGAACCACGACGCGGGCGGAAACCGCGCGCAGAGCGTCCAGGCACTCAGTACGTACCTGCCCCAACTGCTCGCACGCGGCTACCGGATGACCCTGCCGGTCCTGCCGACCGCGCAGACCCCGCCGACGCATCCCGCGACGCCGCCGCACTGAGGTCCCCTCACCCGGCGCGGCGGCCACGTGCCGACGTCGATCGACTGCTCAGCGGGCCTCCACCATCCGGGCGAACACGACCACGTTGCCGTCGTAGCCCCGGGCCTTCGAGTAGCCGCCGCCACAGGTGATCACCCGGAGTTCCGCGTGCCCGGTGTCCCCGTACACCCGGGCTCCGGGGAAGGCGTCCTTGGAGAACACCTCCACGCCGTACACCTCGAAGACGGCCGTCCGCCCGTCGTACCGCTCGACCTCGATGCGGCTGCCCTTGCGGACCGAGCCCAGACCGTAGAAGACGGCCGGACCCTGCGCGTTGTCCACGTGACCCACGATCACGGCGGAACCGCGCTGGCCGGGCGAGATCCCGTTGAGGTACCAGCCGGCGAGGTTCGGATCCGTCGGCGGCGGGGCGTCGATCCAGCCCGTCGCGTCCAGCCCGACCGTCATCACCGGAGCGTCCACGCTGATGCCGGGGATCCGGATGCGCTGGACCGACGAGTGCTCCAACACCTCCATGTCCGCGGGCGGCACGGGCGGTGCTGCCGGCAGCCGGTCGGGATGCGCCCCGACCGCCGCCGCGGCGGCGGGCTGTGGCGGCCCGTCCTCGAAGTCCACGCCGTTGCGCATCATGGCGAGGCCGGTGAGCAGGACCAGCGCGAGCGCTCCCCAGGGGGAGTGTCTCCTCGGTCGCCGCTCACTCTCGTCCTCGGTCATGGCTCTCCCTTCCCGACGCGGGGGTCCCGACCCGCGTTCCAGTCCCTCCCCGGTACGCCCTTCTTCACGCACGTTAAGGGTGCATGTGCGGGACGGCGATCGGGGAAGGGCGAACGGGTGGTGCCGCCGGACGGGGTGCGGCCATCCAGGTAATCGTCACATAAATGCCTGACGGGTCGTGACCTGCGGATCCGTCAGATGAGATGCCCGCGCTTCGGCGTGTCGCTCAACCGGGCGGCCCAAAGGCGGAAATGCGCTGGTTGCGAGCCGCCCCGAGGGTTCGTGATGGGAGGCGTTCTCGTCGATCTTCCCGGGCGACCGCTCCGGGGCGCTTCCCGCTGGAGGTTCCACCATGCGTGCTTCTCGCGCTCTTGCCGTGACCGCCGCGGCGTTCGCCGTCGTCGGTCTCGGGATTCCGTTCGCTTCGGCGAACCCGGCAGGCGGGCCGCCATCCGGCGGCGGCAACGGCCCAAGCAACGTCACGGTCAACCCGTACTCCGTCCACCAGGGCTCCACGATGCAGGTCAGCGCGGCCGGCTGCGGCCGCGGCGGCACGGTCTGGTCGCACGGCAACTTTCCGCAGACGAACCTGTCGGCCGGCTCCATCGGGTTCGCGACCGTCCGCATCTTCAACCACGCCTCTCCCGGTCACCACACGCTGTCCGTCAAGTGCCACGACAACAGCCTCGTGGCCACGCACCGCTTCACGATCCTGGACGGGCGCGGGGCGGAAGGCGGCCTGGGCGGCTCCATCGGCCCGTCCTCCACCGAGACCGCCATCGGCGCGGGGCTCATCAGCGCCGCCGCCCTCGGGGCGGGCGTCCACGTGATGCGCCGTCGCCGTCCGGCCGCCGGCCGGGCCTGACCGGCTGACCTCCCCGGTCGTCCCGGAACCGCCGGGGGGGGGGGGGGGGGGGGCGGGGGCGCCGACGGCGCCCCCGGCGCGTGGGGGGGGGGCGGGGGGCGGC
>NZ_JBIWLV010000004.1:441892-444404 GCF_044766345.1 Streptomyces sp. NPDC102278
ACGCCCCCCCCCCCCCCCCCCCCCCCCCCCCCCCCCCCCCCCCCCCCCCCCCCCCCGCGCCCCCCCCCCCCCCCCCCCCCCCCCCCCCCCACCGGCGGTTGTCGGGTGCGCGGAACGGGTGGTGCGTACGGTCGGGCCGTGCGGGCAGTGCGGGCAGTGCGGGCAGTGCGCGCGGTACGGGTGCTGCGGGCAGTACGGGTGGTGCGTACGGGTCGGGCGGGTACGGCCGCGCGTTCGGGGGCAGTGGTCGCGGATCAGTGGCCGCGGGCCGAGCGACGGCGGCGCAGGGCGTACGTCGTACCGGCCACGCCGGCGAGCACGAGTGCCGCGCCCACGCCCAACTCCACGGGGTCCATGCCGGCCACGCTGCCCCCGACGCCGCCACGGACACCGAGCCCGGCGCTGGAGGCGGGGCGGGACACGGACCGGGTGGGCGCGACGCCGGCCGTCCGGACGGGTGCGACGGCCGGCGGCGGCGTCGGCGCCCGGGTGGGAGTGACGGCGGGCGGCGGGGGCGGGATCGGCAGCGGCGTGCGGCGGACGTCCACGGTGGAACTGGTGGTCGGCCGGGCCGTGCCACCGGCGATCGTCAGGTCGGCGGAGCCGGTCTCCCCGTTGCAGGTGAAGGAGACGGAGTACAGGGCGCCGACCCGCGCGTCCCGGTCCACGGTGACCCGCACGGTCTGGCCGCGCGCGATGCTCACGGTGTCGAAGACCCCGGAGGAGGCGGTGGCGAACGCCGAACCGCAGCCGCTGACGGAGAGCACCGTCTGACCGCCGGGCGCGACGGTCGACGGGGAGAGGGCGAAGCCGAACGAGGTGATGGGCGCGGCCTCGGCCGCGGTCGCGGCGGGCGCGCCCAAGGCACCGAGCGCGAGAGCGGCGCCCGTGGCACCGGCGCTCAGCAGGGCTGTGGCGGAGCTGCGTATCGCACCCATGGAGTTTCTCCGGATCCCCGAGGAGCAGCCGCGGAATGGTTTCCGCACGTGGGGGGGTCGTGCGCCTCGATGCTCGCCACGCTAGGTGCGGGGCCGGTGACCCGCGATCAGGATGTGGCGAATGGGGCATGGCGGTAGGCCGAACCGGGGACGGGAGGCCCGTCCCCGGTTTGCCGAGGGCCGCCGGGGCGGGTGTCCCGTCAGTTCTCCAGTCCCGTCAGTTCTCCAGGCCCAGATGCGGGAACTGGGCGAGGAACGGTTCCGCGGTCGCCGCGATGCCCCGCCCGAACGGTGCGTCGAAGTCCCAGATCAGGAAGAGCAGGAAGGCGATCAGGGCGCTGAAGAGTCCCGCGAGCAGCATCTCGCGGAACGAGCGCCGGATCTGCAGGGTGAAGATCAACCCGACCGTCACCAGGGCGCCCGCGATCAGCCCGAACCACACCACGCCGGGCATGGTGGCGCCGGCGCTCTGGCCGCGGGCGTTGCGGGCGTCGTCCACGAGGGCGACCTGGTCGACCAGAGGCTGGTAGGCCTGCCCCTCGTGGTCGGTCCGCGGCTCGTAATCGGTCACGTCCCGACGGATGCGTTCCAACAACTGCGCGCTCTGATCGGTGAGTTCCCCCTTCTCCGCCATCTGCTTCCACTCCGTGTCGACCACGTGCGTCACGTACGCGTCGACGTCGGAGCGGATCTTCTTGCGGACGTCCGCCGGATAGACCTCGGATCGGACGCTGATCTCGTGTAGGGCCTGCGATTCCTGGCGCACGTATTCCTGGGCGGCTCCGCGGCCCTCCCAGACGCCCGCGATCGCCAGGCCCAGGACGATCGCGTAGATCACCCCGATCATCATCGTCATGTACTCGATGACGTCCGGGGTCTCGTTCGGATCGTCGTCGTCGCCGATCCGCCGGTGGTTGAAGAAGGCGATGGACAGCACCACGGCGCAGGCCGCTGCCATCGCGAGGGACAGAACGAGCCATTCCGACAAGATGACTCCAAGACAAGGGGTAGGGAAAGGGTCGAGAGCGGGTCAGCGGGGGCGCAGCGCGACGATCGCGAGCACCGCGGGAGCCGCGGTCATGAGGGTGAAGGTGACCGGAGAGATGTGGTGCTCCACCGGCTTGCGGGACACGGCGTGGTAGCTCGGCCGGGCCACGACCTTGGGCGGCGCGGGCGGCGGGGTCACCGCGGGGGTGGGCGCCGGCTCCGGTGCGGGTTTCGGCGGCGGTGGGGCCGGCGGCCGGTGGACCACGGGAACCGGCGGCGCGGGTGCGGGCGGCTTGGGCACCGGCTTGGGTACCGGTTTGGGAGCCGGCTTCGGGGTTGGCTTGGGCGGCGCGGGAGGTGGCGGGGTGGGCTTGGGCTTCGGTGGCGGGGTGGGCTTCGGTGGGGGCGGGGTCGGCGTGGGGGTGGGGGTGGGCGTCGGCTTCGGCGGGCACGGTGGGGGCGGCGGCGGGGGGGCGGGGGGGCCCCCCCGGGGGGGGGCGCCGGGGTGGCCCCCCGGGGCGGGGGCCCGGGCCCCCAGCCCCGGGGCGGGGGCCCCGCCGGGTGAGGGTGGGCCGGCGGTTTGGCCG